>DAOTTL010000153.1:0-5991 GCA_034438135.1 Ktedonobacteraceae bacterium
CGCCTGACATCACTGCGGGTAGCGATCAAAATTCTCTCCACCCACCTGGCCGAAGAAAGTACCGAGGTATTTCACCGTGAGGCTGAAACGATAGTCTCTCTTACCCACCCCCACATTATACGTGTCCTGGATTTCGCGCTAAAGGACGGCGTGCCCTATCTGGTGATGGATTACGCCCCCAATGGATCGTTGCGTGCGCAGCACCCGCGCGGAACAAAAGTCCCTTTGTCCAGGGCTGTTTCGTACATTCAACAAGTAGCTGAGGGTCTCCAATATGCTCATGACCGCAAAATTATCCACCGCGATATCAAGCCTGACAATATTCTGATCGGGTCCCGTGGTGAGCTGCTCTTGAGCGATTTTGGCATTGCCACAATTTCGCATGGAACCAGTTCTCAAAGCGCCCAGTTAGCGATTGGCACTATTCCGTATATGGCACCGGAACAGATCCAGGAGCATCCCCGCCAGGCCAGTGACCAGTACGCTTTAGCTGTTTCGTTGTATGAATGGCTGACGGGTAAGCCGCCGTTTGTGGGCACGTTTACCGAGGTTGCGGCCAAGCATATGTTGATTCCGCCTGCACCTATACGCGAGCTGGCTCCAGAGATACCGCGTGAGGTAGAGCAGGTCGTGATGATGGCTCTGGCCAAAGAGCCAAAGACGCGTTTTAGCAATGTGATGTCATTTGCATCCGCTCTGACGGAGGCCAGTCGCTATGCCTCCGATGATGCGGAAATGGCGACGCAGCCATCGCCCCATCCGTATCGTCAGATGGTCACGCCCTGGTTTGGCGATCCAGTGCCTCAGAGCCAGCCTCAATCTCCAGCCACTCCTGTGCAACAATACCCGCTCACGCCACCTCCTCCAGGCATCGTTATGCCAGCCCAGGGGTGGAATACTCAGCCGCCGCCGGTGACATCTCCAACCTCCATAAACTCGTCAGATCCACCTGCGCCACCTGCCCCTGTCTCTGCCCCTGTGGTTGTCACAGGCGAGGTCGAAAAGCCTCCACGAAAAACTTCGCGTAGAGGGGCGTTGGTTATTCTGGCGCTTCTGGGTGGGGGAGTAGTTGCCACAGGGAGCATTGTGTTGCTCTGGAATGCCTCTCATGCCAAATCATCGACCGGTTCTTCGACGGGAACGCAAGGTTCTTCGGCGGGCGCAAATGCAGTTGCCAGGGGGACGCTCCTTCTCACCTATTATGGACATAGCCAGCCAATTCGTACCGTCACATGGTCTCCTGACGGCAAGTCTATAGCTTCTGGCGGTGAAGATAAGACGGTGCAAGTTTGGGATGTCAATGCGGGAAAACAGGTCCTCAAGTATCAGGGTCATACCAATGTCGTCCTGACGGCTGCCTGGTCCCCTGACGGGCGGTCTATCGTTTCTGGTGGAGAGGATGTGACTACCCAGGCGTGGAATGCCACTACGGGCCAGCTCATCTCTATCAATCGGAATTATTCCGATCACGTTCACACGGCTGCCTGGTCGCCCGATGGCAAGTTTATCGCCTCTGGGAGTGATGATCATACCGTCCAGGTGTGGAACGTGAATATAGCCAATGTCACACCTCAAACGCTGCGTTTCCTGAACAAGGACCATGATGGTCCGGTAGAGTCGGTGGCCTGGTCTCCGCAGGGTGGTGGATTGCTTGCCACCGCAGGCGACGATGGCACTGTCAAGATTCTGGATTCGAACAGTGGCGTCCTGGATTATAATTATGAGTCTTCGCCTGATGCAGCAGCAGCTATTAGATGGGTACTCTCGGTTCTCTGGTCACCTGATGGCAAGAGTATTGTTTCCGCTGGTCGCGATGGCCTGGTCCAGATGTGGGATGCAAGTACAGGAAACGCGCTCTTCAAGTATAACGGGCAGGCTGGTTGGGTCGAGCGTATTGCCTATTCCCATGACGGCAAATACATTGCTGCGGCTTATGACAACAATCAGGTTCAGATCCTGGATGCAACCAAGGGGACGCTGCTCTACACGTATAAAGGGCATTCGGATCAGGTCTACTCGGTCACTTGGTCGCCTGATAATAAGTATGTGGCTTCAGCCGGAGCGGACAAGACTGTACAGGTGTGGGCTGCGGTTTAGTCAGATCACACCTGTATTGAATGGAAAAAGCTGTCGGTTGGTCTCGTCAAGTTGTCAGGGATGAGGGATCGCGGGCCATGATCAGACAGTAGATGGTTCCTCCGCCCATAACCATATGGACAACATGAGCGTTCCAGGGCGATGGTGGTCGCCACGTGCGTTGGATCAGGTCCATTGGCCAGACCAGATAGTCAAATGCATAACTTGCTTGCCCATAGGTTGTCACAGAGAACTGGAAATTGCCCGTTTGGGTGGAGTTAAAGATGGTCCAGAGTACGGTGGCTGAGCCTCCGACGATCCCTATTTTCCCGCCCGTTTTGCTGTGGGCCATAATCCAGTCATCGGCCTCATGATAGCCCGTATACATGACTTCCAGGGTCGTATTTTCTCCCCCAAAGAACTCACTGGTATAACCATCTGCGTCCGGGGTTGTCAGCAGCCCGATCACATTTGGTCCTACCAGGGCGGGGAACAGCAGCGCGAAGAGTAACCCTTTGCTCCATGGAAACTGTGTCTGACCGGTTGACATACTTTGCTCGGGGAGCGCACGTGCGGTTGAGAAGCGTTTGAACAGGAACCTGCCCGCCAGCATCAGACCCGTCGCTCCGGCCAGGAAAAGGGGTGTGATGACCGGTAGATAGTAGTGCGTCCCAACGAGAATGGTGAGCTGACTGTAGAAGACTAGCGAGAGGAGCAGCCAGAAGAAGAGAAAGGCTGTACTGGCAATATCATGGATAGTTTCATCTGTATGGATATAGGCGTCTGATGACTTCTGTCCCGCTGGCCAATGGAAACGCACCAGTCGGACGCAGGCGAAGATGAGGAAGCCCAGGGCGGGAAGAGTGATGAACGAGCTTACTTTTCCGAAGATCACGTACAGGATCATCCAGGGGGGCACATGCTCATATACCTGTCCTGCCCAGAAGGTCACATGTCCGCTCTCTGCGTGTCCAAGTGAGGACCCCAGACTGGTGAGCAGACGGGGCAGCGGGTCTAACCAGATGGATGGATCAGCGATAAAGAAGCTGATGGGGATCAGACAGGCTCCAATGATCCACCAGCGCCAGGGCAGAGAGGGTCTTTGATCCTCTGGCAGGCTGCGTCGTAAGAACCCATAATAGTATCCAATAAATGCCAGAAAAGAGGGCAGTACCAGGGCCGCCGGGTACTTGCTTGCACCTGCCAGACCTATCAGAATGCCGATGAGTATGTAGCGACGGGGATGGCGGATAGCGGACCAGAGCAGCAGATAGGCCAGCGTAATTAGCACGACCATGGTTGTGTCCAGCAGCGCCTCGCTATTGAAATAGGCAAACCAGGGACTGAAGGCCAGGCCGCCCGCCGCGACGAGCGCGATGGTTCGTCCCAGCGGAGCGCGAGCAAGCAGGTAGACCGCGACTATCAGGGCGGTGCTTAAGAGAACGCTGGGCAGGCGGGCCGCCACTAATGAGTGAGTAAGTGCTAGCTTTGTCAGAACATTGACAAAGAGACCGATCAATAACTTGGCAAAGGCCGGGTGCTCGTTGTTATAGAGCCAGCGCACACTGGTGAAATTCGCGCTCTGGATAAGAGTAATATAGCGTGTGCCAGCAATGATATAGATAGGTTCATCTGTACTGACATCGATCTGTCGCGCAAGCATGAGACGTGGAATGAAGGCCGTAAGAGCCAGGAGAGTGGATAAGAATAGATCAACATGTGGCAGTGAGAGATTTTGAGGTAAAGAAATGCCTCGTGCCTCAGCAACTTTCTTTGCTCTGGCACCTGGCGGGTTTTGTTCATCTAATAAGGATCCCGTGGAACTCATACGCGTTACTTACTCCTTTACATGGATATATCAATATATGTTTGACTGAGAAAAAGAGTAGCAGAGTGCACTTGTGAGCCACAACAAACACCCCTTGCATCTCTTAGATATGCTCTGCTCGCGTTGAAATTTCCCCTGCTCTATGCGAGTAGTAAGTCAGAGAGAGAGATTAAAGACCGCCGAAATTAGAACTATCTTCCTTCTACCGTATGATATTGAAGAACATGTTGCAATTCTACACCATACTAATAGTCTGAGGCCAGAATAGTAGTACTGATTGGCAGCGGAGTGAGATACGATCCGCATTGGCAAGGTCTCTCTTCTCTCTATCTTTGCGACTCGCCGGGCGGTTACAAGGCATCTTCTTTAGACGACAGTGTGTGTTTCCGGTGTACATGACAGAAGGAGAGAGCATGTGCCCTCTCCTTCTCGCGTTCCAGGCGAAGCTCTGTCAATTCCCTTCTGTTCGCTCGGAGAGATAGACGACTTCGTAGAGGTGGGGATCGAAGTGGGCATACTGAGCCAATTGTGCGAAGTCCGCGCCATGTTTGTTCACGAAGTTCTCGTGGTCTGCCTGCGATCTCCAATGTGCGTAGTTGATAACATGGGTGCCATCGATACTTTTGTGCAGTGCCGTTGCGATGAAGCCGGGTTCATCTACTGATCTCAGACCGGAGGTGAACGCTCCAGGTGCTGCTCGAAGCAGCCTTTGACGGTTCCGCCATGTGGAATTCGGCTGCCGCATCAGCCGACGATCCAGGCTTGCTCCGCCCGATGTATTCACTGTGAACACTGAAGCAGGGTTGCAGCTAGCAGAGGAAGAGGACGCATGGAGCAGGAGCAGGAGCAGCCTGCCGTTGGGAAGCCGTGGCTGGATCTCTTTGGCGGTCCATTTGATGCTGAAGTGAGCGCCTTGTTCTAACCCATAAAGGCTCTGCTAGGGTTCAGGTGACAGCGTGGGATCGTTGACCAGCCAGTCCTCCAGGGTGACGGCCTGGGCGAGCTGCTCTACGAGTTCAACGGTTGTGAGACTGACCTGTACGACTTGTTTGACCAGGCGGATGATGTATTCGGCATCTTCGAGACCGTTGGGGTCGCTCTCGATGCCGCTGCGGGGGTCGCGTGTGACCTGATACTGGTCGATGACCCATACCAGGGCCGAACGGTTGCCGAGTCGATAGTTGAAACACGCCTCTGGGATACCTTCGAGGGTCAGCGCGGTATTGACTATCAGTGCTGACCTATCGGGAGTCAAGCGCATCTTTTCAACACGAAACGTCTGGTCAAAGGGTATGTTGTCATCAGTGGTCTTATCGTGTAGCCTACCATAGGGCGTGGACTGCTCATAGTTGATATGCAGGCCCATCAGCCTTTGACCAATGCTGACGGCACTCTGAAAGGCCTCAGGACGCAGTAACAGGGGGATGTGTGGCAGGTCGCGTTTGAGGTTCTCGGCATAGCGTTCGCGGTACTGTGGATGGTGTAGCATGCCGTAGACGTAGTGAAAGATGTTCCACTTCGTGACCTGGGGTCCGTACTGCTGCTGAAACTGCTCCAACGCCCAATCGGTGATGTTCTCCCGCCGGTTACTGCCATCCTCGGCATAGGTGTAGTAGGGGAAACATTGATTGCCTGAATTTCCACTAATACCACATTTCAGGTCAACTATAACATTCGCTGCTAAAACAGTTTGATAATCCGCTCCACGGCCAGCTACAATAATTACTGTGTTCTCTATTTCGCTGGCGGGGGTTGGGAAGTAGTGATGTTGCTGGCATATCTCTTCATTGAGGATGCGATCAAAATAAAGAGATTTTTTACTGAAAGGACGATATAATGCATTTCGAATTTTATCTGTAGAAAAAGTGACATAGTGTTCACGTTGTAAATCCAGCTTTAAATCTCGGGTCCATTTGATTTTTTTGTCATCATAAGCGACAAAATCGTCAACGGAGGTAAGACTATTTCCACGACGACGCCATCGATCAACTTCTCCATTATATACTTCAATAAATGTTTCTAGTCTTCTCTCAAGCATTGCTTGCTCGAAGTCATAGACCCACACATCTCTGTTAGTTTTTACTCCC
>DAOTTL010000154.1:0-4254 GCA_034438135.1 Ktedonobacteraceae bacterium
GCCGGCGACAGCAGAGGACAGGAAGAAGCGAGCCTGGTTGCCAGGGCATATGCCCCGGCAACCAGGCTCGCTTCTTCTTAGTGAAAGCCTTTTACCCCTCTTTTGAAAAGCAGGAATAACTGATCTCTTGCATCTCTGTCAGAGATCAGTTAAGTCGCTCAACAATCATAGCCATCCCCTGTCCGCCGCCAACGCACATCGACTCCATGCCGAAAATCTTATCGGCAGTTTGTAAGCCATTGAGAAGGGTCGTCATAATGCGAGCGCCGGTCATACCATAAGGATGACCAAGGGCGATCGCGCCGCCATGTATATTCAGTTTTTCCCAGGGGATATCCAGATATCTGGCCGAAGGAATAACTTGAGCCGCAAAAGCCTCATTAATCTCCACCAGATCGATATCCTTGATCGTCATGCCTGCCCGTTTGAGAGCCTGACGGCAGGCTTCAACGGGTCCAAGTCCCATAATTTCAGGATTGAGCGCGGTGACTCCGCTGGCTATAATGCGAGCCAGAGGCTTAATGCCCAGCTCGCGGGCTCTTGTATCGCTCATAATGATAACCGCAGCCGCCCCGTCATTCAGTGGACAGGAATTGCCAGCAGTAATCTCGCCATCAGGCCGAAAGACAGGTTTCAAGCCAGCCAGAACTTCAACCGTTGTACCCGCGCGAGGTCCATCGTCCTTGCTGACCACTTTGCCAGCGGGCGTCGTCACAGGAGTAATCTCGCGTGCAAAAAAGCCATTTTCTTGAGCCTGCACCGCTCTCTGTTGAGAGAGGCTGGCGAATTCATCCATTTCGCGGCGGCTGATATGCTCAATCAGCCGGACATTTTCAGCCGTCTGGCCCATCGCTATATAGACATTTGATAATCCATCAGGAGGACTCCAGGAATCAGCACCCTGGGCCTGTTGGGAAGTGCGTTCCTGTGCTGTGGCGAAGAGGGGATTATAGGGTCCGAGATCGGCCATGCCGTGATTGAACCGGCTTACAGTCTCGACGCCGCCAGCTATAAATACATCGCCTTCTCCCGCTTTAATAGCGTGAAAGGCCATGCGTATGGTTTGTAGTGAAGAGGAACAATAGCGATTAACAGTAACTCCTGGCACGTTGGGCATTCCCGCTAAAAGTGCCACCACGCGGGCCAGGTTATTGCCGGATTCAGCGGCAGGTTCGCCGCAACCGATCAAAATATCCTGGACTTCCTGTGGATTGAGCTGAGGTACTTTCTTCAGGACCGCTTGCACAATAGTCGCAGCAAGGTCATCGGGTCGGAAATCGATCAATGATCCCTTATTCGCTCTACCGATGGGACTGCGTGCTGTTGCAACAATTACTGCTTCGGGCATGGGATTCTCTTTCTTTTGCAGGATTGCCGACTCTGGCTATCCTGACTATAGTGATAGGTGCTCCACGCGCTTTTTTGGAGAAGCGTTCCCTCAATTGTAACATGACCTCGGCGACAAAAGTAAGAAGGAGCGAGCCTGGTTGCCGGGCTTCGCAAAAGTCGTTTCTTTCCCCGCCCACTCGCCCTTTAGAGAGGATCGGAGGCAGCGCGATTGCGCTGCCTCCGATCCTCTTTTTTTATCCTGTTACTTTTTCTTATGAGACTTCCCGGATGCTTGCAGCCGACCCTCCCTCAATTGAGGCACTTGTGAGCGTGAATGCGAAGCAACAGCCAGATCCAGGCTGACCGGTGCTTTCCACCCATATACGCCCTCCCATGGTTTCAACCAATTGTTTACAGATGTAAAGGCCCAGGCCAGTTCCTGGAACGGTCTCCGCAGGTTTTTGAGGTAAACGAACAAATTGTTGAAAGATTTGTGGTTGTTGTTCAAGAGGGATGCCAGGTCCCTGATCCTGCACTCGCACGCAGATCTGAGGTATATAGTTCTGTCCATTGCCATTGACCTCATTGTGCAAAGGGGTGGCACTGATTTTAATTAATGTATGTGAAGTCGTATATTTAAAGGCGTTTGTAAAGAGGTTGCGCATAATTTGCCGAACGAAGCCTTGATCTCCATAAACCAGGCAGGCGTCAGGAACATCAAGATGCAGGTCATAATTTTCTAACAGGCGAGGATCGAAATGTTTTACAACCATCTGGATCTCATGTTTTAGAGAAACAATTTTAGGATTAAAGGAGAGCGTATTAGCCGTTGAAGTAGTCTCCAAGGCGGCATTAATCAGGCAAAGCAATTCTTCGCAGCCGCCCTGGGCGCGTTGAAGATAGGCGCTGCGTTGTGGGGCATCAATTTCCTCTGAATAGCAATCCAGGAGTTCCAGATAGCCCTGGATCTGCGTCAGTGGAGTTCGCAACTCATGATTCAAGTGGTGCAAGATCTGTTCTTTTGTCTGATTGAGCAGCCGTTCACGCTCATATGCGTGTTGGGCAGAGAGAGACTCTTGCTGAGCAGTGAACAGGAGATCTACCAATTGACGTACTCCAAGTGCAATCAGACCGGTCAATATTCCACCAATAATAGAAATCGTCCATAAAGACTCATTTGCAGGGAGAAAAGCATAGGTACTGCCCAGGAACAGTAAGAAAATACCGAAGCTCAGGGCATATCCCCACCATTGAAAGAGCCAGCTAGCGAGCACGATGGGAAGGATGAGAACCATACCTGCGAATTCTGCGGGCAATAAGAAGCGATAGAGTCCTATACTGAACAGACAGGAAAGCAGCACGATAAGCAGACGTATATTGCTAGAAAGATCAAGCAAGCGTAAGGGTAAAGAAGTGAGAAGAGAGCTTTTTCCTGCTTGTTTGGATAAATCAGCGCTATGTAGTGGGGGGTCTGGGGATGCTTCTCGAACAACCTGATCTTTGGCCAGTACTGAGGTGCGCGGTAAATCCGGGTGCCGTTGATTGGCCATAATAAAAGAAGCAGTATGTGCCTCCTCATGGTCCAGAAAAAGATAATGTGTTTCATCCGCATAGATAAGAAAGCCTTCATAGCCTTTTTGATCGGCGGCCCAGACAGCTTTTGCTATCCAGTACGTATCTTCTGGGCCAGCTAAAGGAGTGGGTTCCTCCAGGAGACGAAAACGTACAGGGTAATCGGGGGATGAAGAATTCTGGCTGTTCAATAAAACTTGTTCCATCTTGTGACTCTTTCATCTTTCCTTCAGAAGAGAGTAGGTGATCCTGAGAGACTGGATGCAACAGATTGGTCCTGGCCAGTGCTAATCATCTCTTCGGTTTTAGCTTGTAACACCCGTTTTAACGCATCTATGGAAGATAAGAAGGAGAGACTGCCTTTGCGCTCAATCATATTGAGCAAGCGTTGAAGGCGAGTTCCGTCTTCGTACCGGGTCCAGAGTGGAGAATGAGGTGACCAGGCTACTTTGCCAGTGTACCCTGGGAGGTTGCTGAGAGCCGCAGGTGGGATAAAACGAACGAATTGCCCACGTGCATTGGTATAGAGTGGTCCCAGAATAAAGCCATTGCATCCCGCCTGTATGCCTTCATCGACCAGTCGTTCATACTCATCATCCATGATGTGAGGCAACACTGGTCGCACTGCAATGAAGACCGGAATAGCAAGTTTCCTCAAATTGGCCACTGTTAACATGCGTTCATCAGGAGTGGGAGTATGTGGCTCTACACTAGAAGCCGAATCCCAACAACTGAATGAGACCAGTGCACTCAGAGGATTTTGATAGACGCCCATTGAATGACGAATAGCTCCAAGTGCATCAAGAATTGGCCCGTTCAGCAGGGCCTTTGTGCTAAAGTTGACATGTTTGCGCATGTTTGATAGCTGCCGGAGCATCATAATCCCGCGTTCAGGATGATCGAAGGGATCGCTATCATAACCAAATTGAATTATATCGAAAGATGTCTTACAGGCAAACTGCCGCAGACTTGAGAGTATTGTCTCTATCGACTGATGGGTATGCCCCACTTCTCCGCCTCTGGTGTAGCAGTAGCGACAGCCGAAGCGACATGGTTCCCCCACTGGCACTAGAACTCTATTTTTTTCAACGATAAAGGGAATGGTATCGCTCACAGAAAAAATCCTCTCTTTAGCGTTCTTGAAGCAGAGTAATAACTAAAGCGCCTGAGAGTGACTCACAGCCTGCGTTTGCTTGCGTCATGGATCCGCTACGCAAATTATACTCTAACAAATGAAAAATTCAAGACATTATGGCGAATTTGCTAAAAATGTAGCATTTGTATGCAGACTGTAGATATCTGCTGATCCGCAAGCATTTTTCAAAAAGAGTAGGTTTTTAACAAAAGTGGGTT
>DAOTTL010000155.1:0-7166 GCA_034438135.1 Ktedonobacteraceae bacterium
CGTCGGTTTTCCCCAGGTTGCCTGCGGAGCCTGCGTGCCAAAGGCTACCGTACTGGCTGGCGAGGCCACCAGTGCAGGACTCTGGGTCCGTGACTGAGGGGTCGCGCCTGTGGGGCTCGATGTTGTAGAGAGATGCGTTTGCACGCTCCAATCCATCCCGCTCGGGTCACCAGCGGCGTGCATCAGGGTAGACGATGTGCTCACCGTCTGCGGTTCCACCGCCGCCTGCATCGCCCGGGTGGTCGCCTGAGTCGTCATAGCCGGAGCCGTCACACTTCCCTGGACAGCATTCCACAGCGTATAGACGACCTGTCCTTTCACCAACAGCGCCTGCTGACCGGCACGCAGCCGAAAATGGATCGTCAACGGCTGCAACAGCTTCAGCGTGGTTAGAGTCCATCAAACCACTGGAACTCATGTTTCTGGTCTGCTTTATCGTCGGCACACTGCTCTTTGTGCGCCATGAACGCAATCGTTAAACCGTACATGCTTCTTCCACAACAGCAGCAACTCTGCCCAGGGTGTGGTTGCCTCACGGCAAGTACCTCCGCTCTTTCCTCTGACTGTGAGAGCTTATCCTTAGCTGAACTATTCTAGTGACATTCAGCCGGGTTATTCCAATGGTTCAAAATCCATCTTCCCCGGCCAGTTAAAACACACCAACAGATGTCGGGGCTTTTTCTTGAGATGGCGCTCACCCACAAAGACTTGCACATTTTCTCAGTATATGTTAACCTCTTAATATTAACATCATAATATTAAGAGGTTCATACTGTGATAAACACATCTCTTGCCTATCTTTTAGGAAAATTTACGTTCGAAATAGACCGCGCAGCCGATCAACTGTTGCAGACGCATGTGGGCATCTCCTACAGGCGTTTTCTCTTTCTGACCGTCCTGCAACATTGCGGCACGGTCACTCAACATGAGCTGGCAGTCGCCCTGGGGTATAGCGATCCTGCCGTCAGTACGATGCTTGTAGAGCTTGCCAAGGACGGTTCTATCCAGGCGACAAAGAGCCCAGAGCATGGCCGCAAGCGTCTCGTGGCCATTACGCCGAAAGGAAACGAGGTGGTAGCACAAGGGAGACACCTGCTGGACTCGCACTTTGACCAGCTAATGGTCATCGCCGATGTGGATGCCCAACACTACCGTGAACTTACCGAACGATTGCACCAGGCTCTGATTGCCAAAATGAAGAAGGAGAAATGATGACCACACGTCAGATGAGTACAACCCCAGACACCACCCATGCCGTGTTTTCCCTGGATGGAGCGAAGATCAGCTATCTCAGTATGGGAAATGGGCCATCGGTGATCGTTATTCCCGGGGCGCTCTCAATGGCTGCCGACTACGCCGCCTTCGCGCGTGCCCTGGCCGAGCATTTTACGATCCACACCATCGAGCGCCGCGGGCGAGGCGAGAGCAGCCCACAGGGCGATGATTACAGTATCGCCAAAGAGCGAGAAGATGTGCTCGCCTTGCGAACCGAGACCGGCGCATCATTTCTGGTTGGCCACAGCTTCGGTGGATTCGTGGCTCTGGAAGTAGCTCGTAACAACCCCTCGCTCACCAAAATAGCTGTATACGAACCTGGGGTGTCTATTGATGGGTCCATCCCAATGGACTGGATGCCCAGCTATAAGAAGAAGCTTACCGAGAAAAAATACCTCGATGCCTTTGTTGAGTTCTCACTCAGCGTCGGCCCTCTTCGCGCCCGCAAAACGCCTCCCTGGCTCATGAAGCTCCTGATTCCGCTTTTCCTCAGCTCCCACGAGCGCAAGCAGAGGCTGGGTCTGCTCCATGAATGTCTGCACGAGCATCAGGAAGAGGCTCGGCTCGATAGTAGTTATGAAAACTACCGGGAAATAGCAGCAGGCGTCCTGCTCATGTATGGCGGGAAAAGCGATCTCCCATGGGTCCATCCCGCCTTGGAGCACCTCGCAGCAGTACTACCGCAATCTGAAACAAAAGAGTTTCCAAAGCTCGACCACTTTGGGATCGACAAAAAGGCTCCACGAGAGGTTGCCAGGGCAGTCAGTAACTACTTTCTAAAGGAGCAGGCCACCCCCTGACGAGAGCTTGTGGTCTCCCTCTACAGTTCGCCAAGGCCTGACCGCAGAGGGAGACCACGTTTTGCGAAGACGAGAAGCATTTGAAATGCGTCCCAGGATGAGTCAGCAATTTTTGGAGAGAAACAGGCCCTCAGCCTCACATCAATTGTTAAAGTAGTGCTCTTCGAGGTCTGGGAGAAGTCGCGGGTGTACAGGTCGCCACCCCAAGAGTTCCCGGGTCAATGCACTCGACCTCGGTCGGTCAGCCACCGCCACGATGCCGAGAAAAGAGCCGAAGTGGGCGTCTGCCTCTTCGCGGGAAATGCTGACCACCGGCAGATTCAAGTGCCGACCGATGACGCTGGCGATGTCGCGGAATGGCACCCCCTCATCGCCGACTCCGTCAAGCCGTGACCCTGCCGGGGCGCTTTCCAGCGCCAGGCGGTACAAGCACGCCGCATCAAGACGATGGACAGCCGTCCAGCGGTTGGACCCGTCGCCAATATAGGCAGAGATGCCCTTCGCGCGAGCGATGGTGATCAGTCTCGGCATGAAGCCGTGCTTGTCGCCCTCGTCATGCACGGACAGACTGAGAGAGGCGACCGATGATCGCACACCAGCCAGTGCGAGCACCACTTTATCCGATGCTTCCCCGTTTATGTGGGGAGTGGTCACGAACGGCTTGCCTGTGCCCTCAAGTGCTGCTCCTATCGTCTGAACAGCGTGCAGATCTGTGGTAAGTGCAGTTGCGAAGTCCGAGATGCCGTGCATAAACGCCAGGTGAATGACGCCGTCGGCCTCGGCGGCACCGAGGCGCAGGCTATCGAGGTCGTCAAGTGCACCGCGATGCACCTCGGCCCCGGCCTCCTCCAGGGCCGCGACACCCTTGTCTGAGCGGGTAAGACCGACGACCGTATGACCTGCACCAATGAGTTCACGGATGACGGCGGAACCTATGAAGCCTGTTGCTCCTGTGACGAAAACACGCATAAGAAAGTTCTCCTTTTAGTTGTAAGATCAAGAGCAAGTATGTTAAAATGAGACTTCCTCCATATATTAACGGAGGTACCCTCACTTTGTCAAGGGACAATAGCTCCAGGAGAAAGGAGAAGCATGAAAGGAGAAGGAGCTTTTGAAGATGAACGGACCGGACGACAACGCTCACATAGTCATCCGGTCCGTTCATCCTCAAAAGCCTATTTCACCTGGGACAACCAGCTTGCGATAGCCTGCCCAATCTCATCAGGAGAGTCCTCTTGGGGAGTATGGTGCCCGCGCACAGTCACCTCGCGAAGCTGAGGCCAGGTGCGGTAGCGTTCATACTGCTTCGGTTGTTTGGTCCCTGGATTGGCCTGAATGCATAATTTGGGAACGCTGCTACTGGCAAGCCAATCGCCAAAGGCGGTGACGATCTCGGTGACATCGGCTGGTTCTCCATCAATCGGAAGCTGGCGGGCCCAGGAGAGGGTGGGGCGTCGCGCTTCACCTGGTTCAACAAACGGACGGCGATATTCGTTCATCTCTTCGTCCGAGAGTGTACGCAGAATCGTTTTGGGCAGATTGTCCTCAATGAAGGCGTTGTGTTCCAGCACGATCTGCTCGCCATCGGGAGATCGCAGCGCCTGAAAGCGTGAACGTGCTCCTTCCGGGTACTCGCTCCAGGAGTATGTTTCGGCAACCGCTTCCATGTAGGCAATGCCTTTCACGGCGTCCGGATGACGACGAGCCCAATCAAAAGCCAGAGCTGCTCCCCAGTCATGCCCAACCAGTGTGACTCGTTCACCTACACCTAGCGCTTCGAGCAGCGCATCGAGGTACCGGCGATACTCGACGAAGGTATAGGAACTGGGGCCGCTCTCGGACAGCTTCTGCGAATCGCCCATGCCGATGAGATCCGGTGCAAGAATGCGGCCAAATCCCTGCACATATGGCAGAATATTGCGCCAGACATAGGAAGAGGTGGGATTACCATGCAGGAAGACAATGGGATCACCCTGACCTTCATCGATATACGCCATCTCCAATCCCAGAACAGGTCTCCGCTTTTTTTGAGAGGAAAATGCTAAGCTTATCATATTATCCTTTGTTTCTTTCTAAAACGCACGGTCAGACTATAGACACGGAGCAATGTTGTCAGTCTCTCTTTTCGCGTGTGAAGAATGATGATGGGAAGGTGCATCCGCACTTCTACGATGGCTCCTGGCTATGATGACTTCCTCGCTTGTCCTTCGGCTTAAGAATAGCATCGCTCTGTCGGAAACGGATTACCCTTTCTGCCAGAAATGTCCTGTCCTTTTGGACAAAAATGCGACCATTTTCAGGCAAGAATTGTCTGGTATTTCTGCTATCATACTATCTGCATATGCAATAAATTCCTGGACATGCTTCGTACCAGCACGCACTGCCATCTTGACCTCCCTGTGTGCGTTGTAACCAACCGACCATGTAGAAACCAGGAAATGTCTCTGGACGGATGAGATTAAAAATGACATCTGTACAACACCGATGATGTTTTACGTGGAGAAAAGCTACCTGGTGGAGATTTCTACGTGTTAGTAAATCTACTTCACCTCTTCCGAATACGTTGGAGCAGGTGTGTCTGGCGCACACCGTCGCCCCTCCGCCTGCGACGGCGTGGGCAAACACATTGCTGCCGATTCATTCATTAGCGATATGAAGTGTATTTTTTAGAAGCGAGCCAAAAACGAACGAATGTCCAAATCGTCAACATTATTGACAATTTGGACATTTTAAAGTATGATTAAAGCGAAATGGGGTGATATAATGGCATTGAAAGTAATAATTGTAAACTTTATTGTCATATATCGAATAATTGTATCAGGAAGGAGTGATCAACACCAGCAATAAGTGTCCAGGAAGAAGACACTTCCAGAGCAAAGACGTCTCTTTCTCAATGATTACAGGGGGCTGTTCCCCTCTTCTGAGGAGAAGCAAGCATGCAAGGAAAGCAAATAATCCTTTTAAGAAGCGCGGTATGGTAGCCATCCTGCTTGTCACTCTCGTCACCTCCTTCTGGGAGAGCGGCAGTGGAAACAATATCACCCAGGCTCACGCGGAAAGCAATGGAGTCGCGACAACTCCCTTTATGCGGTGGAGTACCTGGAGTTTTGATGGAGGCTACTCCTCCCTGGTCAATCAGAGCAGCGGACTGTATGCCGACGTGAGCAGAGCCTCAACAACTGCTGGAGCTGTGGTCATTGAGTGGTCTGATCCTGATGGCTCCAACCAGTAGTAGCGATTTGTCGCTGCCTGAAGGATCATTGCCGAGAACTGCGGAAAGCAACGACTTTTCATAAAGGCTTGAAAAGTCTTTGCCTCCCCAGGTAACACTTCTAGCACCAACGGCGGTCTGAATGAAAAGGTGTAAACAGCAAGAGGATCGAAGCTGGTGCCAACCGGACGGTTCGTACTCTATTCGAACTTTCTTTAAGCAAGGAGAAGCTTATGAAAAGCAATGGACGCTTTCAACGTCTCGCTGTTCCTTTTGTACTCTTACTCATATGTATCACTGTATTGAGCATGATCTCCACAGCGAAAGCCGCGAGCGCGAAAGTGGCAAGCGCAGCGACGGGATTGCACGTTGTTGGAAATCATATTGAGTCCGGTAGTGGTCAGGTACTTACTCCTCACGGCGTTGATCGTATGGGGAGTGAATACTCCTGCCCCAACGGGAATACCTTCGATGGACCGGTCGACCAGAATTCAGTTAATGCCATGCTTAGCTGGGGCGTGAACATTGTGCGCCTTCCACTGAACGAAGACTGCTGGCTTGGCATCAATGGTTATCCTGGTAATGGTCTCTCAGTCGCGCAATATCAGCAGAACATTGTCAACTATGTGAATTTATTAAATCAGAATGGCATCATAGTGATCATGGATCTGCACTGGACGAATTCTGGTGGCAACAAGGCAACAGGTCAGCAACCCATGCCCGACCTGGATCACGCTCCTGCCTTCTGGACCTCGGTCGCCAATAAATTCAAGAACAACTCTTCGGTGATTTTCGATCTGTTTAACGAACCATATGGCGTCAGCTGGTCCTGCTGGAAAAATGGAAGCACAAGTGCAAACAGTGGCGCGTGTAATAGCACGAATTATGCGGTGGCTGGCATGCAAACGCTGGTCAATACCGTGCGTAACACTGGAGCTAGCAACATCCTTATGCTGGGCGGTCTGGCCTATTCAAATGATCTGACCGGCTGGCTGGCGAACGCACCGAGCGATTCTGACCATAACCTGGCAGCGTCAACTCATATATATAACTTCAACGCCTGTAGCAATACAAGTTGCTGGAACTCACAAATTGCCCCTGTGGCGGCAAGCGTACCCATCATTGCTGGCGAACTGGGCGAGAATGATTGTGCTTCCGGCTTTATCAACGGCTTGACGAGCTGGCTCGATCAGCATAGTATTGGCTACCTGGCCTGGACCTGGACGACTGCTAACTGTTCTAATACCCCAGCGCTGATTAGCAACTACGACGGAACGGCAACTAACTACGGCCAGGGATACAAAAATCACCTGCTCTCGCGTGGCAGCGGCGGCGGCGGAAGCACCGCGGTCCTGCGGGGTTCGGGTTCGAACCGCTGCCTGGACGTACCAGGGCAGGCCACGGCCAACGGCACGTTTCTGGACATCTGGGACTGCAACGGTGGGAGCAACCAGCAGTGGACCTTGCTCTCCAACGGCGAGTTGCAGGTGTACGGCAACAAGTGTCTCGACGTGCCAGGGGCAGCTACAGCGGCGGGCACGAAGGTGGAGATCTGGGACTGCAACGGTGGGAACAACCAGCAGTGGACCCTCAACTCCAACGGCACGGTCGTGGGTCGTGGGTCCGGTCTCTGCCTTGACGTAGTCGGTGCAGGCACCGCCAACGGCACCGCGGTGGATATCTGGAACTGTAACGGTGGCAGCAACCAGCAGTGGACCCGACAATAACCTCTCACACAGGAGGAGAAGCCGCTCCCTGCGTAACCGGCAGCGATACAATGGCCATCTCATGGTGTCACTAACCACTATGGCAGATAGTCGCTGCATAAGACACTGGACTCACATGATGGTTTACTCATATTGAAAGCTTTCATTGCAATA
>DAOTTL010000156.1:0-8998 GCA_034438135.1 Ktedonobacteraceae bacterium
TTTTTCCGAACCGCGATTTATTTTAGGTACTGAATAAAAGAATAAGAAATCAGATTAACTTTGTCAAGGGGGTATAAAGCTAATTTTCTCCTGTAAGTAGCATTAATGGCATGCAAAAAGTAAGAAAGGCGTGGCACGGGGAAGCAGTTGAATTGACTTTTTCCAGTACAACCTCAAGCTTGTCATCTACTTAATCAGGGATCACAGAATGTAACAGGTATTGCTCGAACGAGTCAAAGGGATCATCGCGAGTAGGAGTGTATTTGGCTAATAGAGGGCCTCCTCTTCACCAAGATGGAGTATACCAGATGTCTTCTCCACTCATTGCACAAAGAGAAATCGATTGAGCACAAGAGCGCCAGCTCCACGAGCCCAGCTTTCATAACCGCTCCAGGGTTCGAGAATAATCTGTAACGAGCGATCAAGCCTGGAGAATGTCTGTTCTCTAAGTGCCTGTAATGCAGGATCAAAGAAACGAGCACCAAATTCTATGCCTTCGCCTGTTAGAATGAGGCATTCTGGGTTTAATAAATTGACCAGGTTGGCAAGTCCACTGCCGAATTTTTTACCTGCTTGCAGAAAAACCTGGCCAGCTAACTGATCTTCAGAGGTGCTTTGAAGTAACTGTTCAAGCGTAGGTTCTCCCTGCTGGTACCCTCCTGCTGCGAGCAACTCTCTATAGGTTGCGATCAGTCCTCGATGTGTCACATATTCCTCCAAACAACCTTTTTTGCCGCATTCACACTTTCTACCATCTATGCTTACTACTGTATGTCCAAATTCGCCAGCTCCACCAGTAGCTCCGCTATAGAGCTCACCATTCAGCACCATACCCAGACCCAGACCGCGTCCAATCGCGATAGTGAGAAAGTTTTGGTAAGCCTGTCCACGTCCGAAAAGATATTCGTAACAAGAGATGCAATTTACATTGTTACTTACTAACACGGGCATTTGCAAACGCTCAGACAGCGGTTTACCCAGCGCAAAATCATGCCAGCCGAGTTGCCAGGAATCGATACAGATCCCGTTTTCGCTATCAACGTAGCCAGAAATAGCACATCCTACGCCAATAATGCAATCTCTGTCGATTTTTGCCTGAACAATTAACTCATCAATTACTTCTGCAATATGTTCAAGCGTCTGCGCAGTTTGATCGATGGAGGCCAATTGCCAATGCAAAGAGGCAACGATTGAACCTTGTAAGTTCACCACAGCTCCAACTGCTTCATGTTCTCGAAGCATCAAACCAATTGCATAGATGCCTGTCGGATGAATTTCGAGAAGGGTTGGACGGCGTCCACGGGGAGAATTGGCAGTCCCTTTCTCACTCACAAGCTGACGATGAATCAAATCGTTCGTCAGAGCGAGCACTGTTGCCGGGCTTAAACCTGAACCCACTGCGAGTTCTGGACGTGAAACAGGTGCTTTCAAGCGAATAAGATTGAGTAACCGATTCAGATTAACGTTACGCATTGCTTTATGGTCAGTTGCCGCTATTTCCATTTGTCTCTTATTCGTTTCTTCGTTGACAGATTATTTCAGATAATGACTAAAATAAATATAAAGCTTGGATTATCCTTTGTCAAGGCTCTTCCTCGCGATAGTCTCGAACAGCTCCGAGTTACCCTCTCACATTCCTGATATGAGTCCCTGGCAGAAAACTCTCTCTTGACAAAGAGGGCTTAAATCTTTATTTTATTTAGTATGCAAAAGAAATGATCTACTCAAAGCCACTAACGTTTTGAAAGGAGGTTTGCTTTAGCACAGATAAACCGGTTACCCTGATCTTTGGAGGTCAGACAAGTGCCGAACGAAAATGGCATTGCACACCTATTTTGAAAAGGAGGACAATGTATGTCCACATTTCCCAGTGCTTCATGGAATTTTCAACGTCGCGCCATTCTGCTATCTATCATACTTCTGAGCTTTGTCATGGTGGCTTGTGGCAGTTCCACCTCTACGAATGGCCCAGTCACCCTCACCTTCTGGACATGGGTTTCCGGTATCCAAACAGAGGTGAATCTTTTTGAAAAAACACATCCAAACATCCACATTAAAGTCGTCAACGCTGGGCAAGGAGCCGCACAATACACGAAGCTAAACACGGCCTTGAAAGCTGGTAGTAGTGCTCCCGATATTGTTCAAATTGAATTCCCTTATTTACCAGAATTCGCTTCGAGTGGGAAATTGGTTGATCTGTCACAGTATGGTGCGACGAGTGCCAAGAGCGACTTTGTTCCCTGGACCTGGAACCAGGTTTCTCAGGGAACAAAAGTCTTTGCTATCCCTCAGGATAGCGGGCCAATGGGGTTACTCTATCGGCAAGATATTCTCGCGAAATATCATTTACCTGTTCCTCAAACCTGGACACAATTTGCGCAAGAGGCCGTAACACTGCACCAGGCAAACCCTAAGGCGTATCTGACAGAGTTTTCGGTCAACGATCCCAACTGGTTTTTCAGTCTACTCTGGCAAGCAGGATCTCACCCCTTTACGGTTAACGGCACAAATCTTTCCATTCACCTGGACGATGCTGCAGCGCTGAAGGTAGCCGATTACTGGGGCAATCTCATCAATATGAAAGCGATTCCGGCTGCACCAGATTTCACAAACGACTGGTATACTGGCCTGGCAAACGGCACCTATGCGAGTTGGCCGACCGCTGCCTGGGGACCCGGCTTTTTGACAGGGGTTGCCAAAAGTTCTTCCGGCTCCTGGAGAGCGGCTGAGATGCCACAATGGACCCCTGGTGGGCATGTGAGCGCCAACTGGGGTGGTTCAACTGACGCGGTGACGACGCAGTCAGCACATCCCAAAGAGGCAACCGAGTTTGCAATATGGCTGAACACGAATGCACAATCGACCGTCGATTTTACACAAATTTCGTCTCAGCTCCTTTTCCCAACTACTATCGACACACTCCAGAACCCTGCCGTCACGAATGCCACACCGGCATTCTTTGGAGGGCAACAGGTCAATAAACTGTATGCACAACTCTCACAGCAGGTCGATCCGAATTTCCAATGGAGTCCATTCACAGACTATGTTTATAATCAGTGGATTGACTCATATGGCAAAGCGATCAATGGTTCCATGTCATATGAACAGGCCATGCATGAGCTTCAAAAGAACGTGGTAGCTTATGCAACCGCGCAAGGATTTACGGTCAGCTAATCATAGCCATGTTTGTGGGGAAAAGCTATCGGGCGTTGCCCGCCCGATAGCTTCCTCCGTTTTGAGGAGAACAATATGTATGATACAGTAGCACGACCAGAAACAGTGCAGCGACAGTCAGGACGACGCAAAGTGTTGTCCTGGCAGCAGCGATACATGCCCTATATATTCCTTGCACCTTTTTACATTCTTTTCCTGTTCTTCACATGTCTTCCTCTTTTTTACGCGTTCTACCTGAGTCTTTATACTGATCGCATAGTCGGGGGAACCGTCTTTAGTGGCCTGAAAAACTATCTTCAGGCATTTAGTGACAGTTCTTTCTGGGGAGGGGTGGGTCATATCTTGCTTCTAGGGATAGTGCAAATCCCCATTATGCTCGGTCTAGGTTTACTTTTTGCACTCCTTATTGACGTCAAAACAACCCCATTGCGGCGTGTCTTCCGCATTGGTTTTTTTCTTCCCTACGCCATTCCAAGTGTGGTTGCCGCGCTTCTCTGGGGATATCTCTATGGCCCCTCGTTCGGCTTTTTTACGCAGGTTGAGCAAGCGCTTCACCTTCAGGTGTTGAATGTGTTAACAACTTCGTGGATGCCTATTTCTATCGGCAACATTCTAACATGGCAATATACAGGCTATAATATGATTATCATTTACGCGGCATTACAAACGATTCCGGCGGAACTTGATGATGCCGCGCGTGTTGATGGTTCGAGTCTCTGGACAATAGCGACGAAAATTAAAATTCCTCTGGTCGCTCCTGCTCTGGTTTTGACCGGGATCTTCTCTATTATCGGCACCCTTCAGCTCTTCAACGAACCGCAAATTCTTGGCACCCTTGCACCGACAATCATTGGGGACCATTATACGCCGAGCATCTATGCCTATAATCTGGCATTCTCGGACCAGGAATACAATTACTCTGCTGCCATCTCCTTTGTCCTGGCGTTTATCGCCTTTTGTTGCTCATCCATTTTTATGTACCTGACGAATCGTCGAGGAGCCAACTCATGAAAAGTGCCACTAATTTCAGAGCATCAGCAGTTAACTCTTTGCCTTCTTCTCGCTCACCGTGGATACAATGGTCTTATCAGCAATTACGAACCATCGTACTTCTGCTGTTTTTACTCTATTTTTTGCTTCCATTCATCTGGCTCTTGTTTGCCGTTACCAAATCAAATGCTGCCTTATTTTCCACCTTTGGTTTATGGTTTGCACCTGATTTCAACCTCTGGACGAATCTACAGACTGTCTTTACTTACGATAATGGGATCTTTCTAACCTGGCTCGGGAACTCGGTCCTCTATGCGGTCTCCAGTTCCATCGGTGCTGCCATTCTTGCAACATTGGCTGGGTACTCCTTCGCAAAATTTTCTTTCCGTGGAAAAACGCTGCTGTATGCTTCTATTCTGGGAGCAATTCTCGTTCCGAATACCGCGCTTGCTCTGCCCATATTCTTTCTGATGAGCAAAATTCAGCTTATTAACACACCCTGGGCGGTCATCTTGCCCTCACTGGTGAACCCTTTCGGGGTTTACCTCATGCGTCTTTACGCAAGTCAATCTATTCCCGATGAACTGCTTCAGGCAGCTCGGATAGACGGAGCGGGAGAGATCCACACCTTCTGGCGGGTGGCTTTACCCCTTATGGTTCCAGGGTTCATTACGGTACTTCTGTTTGCTTTTGTCTCATCCTGGAATAATTACTTTTTGCCTCTGGTAGTATTGAGTGATCCACAATATTATCCATTGACAGTTGGGCTGGCTTCCTGGAACGCGCAGGCCAGTTCGGTCGGAGGGGGCCAGGTGTTATTTTCTCTAGTTGTAACTGGCGCGTTGGTTTCCATCAGTATTCTCATTCTAGCTTTTCTCTTTTTACAGCGCTTCTGGCAGAGTGGTCTGGCTATGGGGAGTGTTAAAGCATAGGTCCATTGCCAACGACGTTCTGGTAAACGTGAAAAGTTAGAGACATTCAAGCAGCAACCCTCTTTTGAGGAACCTGCGTATCTATCTTATAGGAAAGGTTTGATCTTATGCATTTCACTTCTCTTCCTCTGGAAGAGATTCTCCCTTTGAATCCACGCTTACCTGCATTCTATTTTGGAGCTGATTACAATCCTGAACAGTGGACTCCGAGGTTTGGTTACCAGGATGAACAGGTGTGGCTTGATGATCTGCGCTTGATGAAGCAGGCTCATGTGAATGTAGCTACCATTGGAGTCTTTAGCTGGACTTCACTGCAACCCGATGAGCAGACGTTTTCCTTTGACTGGTTAGATCGTCTCATGCATTTGCTGCATGAACAGGGAATTTTTGTTTGTCTAGCAACAAGTACTGCGGCTTTACCAGCCTGGTTGGCTGCGGCCTATCCCGATGTTTTGCCTGTTGATGCCCAACGTATTCGTCGTGGGTATGGTGAGCGTCAGAGCTATTGTCCAACAAGCCCGGATTTTCGTCGTCTGGCTCGAAATATGGCGCAGCGCTTAGCTGAACGCTATCGTGACCATCCGGCGCTTTTGACCTGGCACATTAGCAATGAATACGTGGGTGGGGCGACGGATAAGGGCCTTTCTTGCCATTGTGAACGCTGTCAGTCACATTTTCGGGAATGGTTACGCGCTCGCTACAATTCGCTGGATGCACTGAACAGGAGCTGGATGACAGCTTTCTGGAATCATATCTATACCGCCTGGGAGCAAATCCAGATACCTGGTCCTTACACAGATCGAGGGGTGCAGGGTCAGATGTTGGATTTTGCGCGCTTTACCAATGAGGTCTACCTGGAATGTTACCTGAACGAGCGAGACATTTTACGTGAAATAACGCCGAATATTCCGATTACCACAAACTTTCTGGGGGCATTTAAGCCGCTGGATCTTTTTAGCTGGGGAGAACATCTTGATGTAATGTCATGGGATTCGTATCCTGCTCGCACAACTCCTCCCTATGAGATCGCTTTTCGACATGATCTCATCCGAGGAGCCAGAGGAGGACAACCGTTTATCCTTATGGAACAAACGCCTAGCCAGGTTCAGTGGATGCCGCAGAATCCATTGAAACGTCCAGGGATGATGCGTTTGCTCAGCTATCAGGCTATTGCTCATGGTGCCGATGCCATTCAATATTTCCAGTGGCGGCAATCGCGCGGATCGGCGGAAATGTATCACGGCGCGATTGTCAGTCATGCTGGTCATGAGCATACCCGTGTGTTCCGGGAAGTCGCCGCGTTGGGCGAAGAACTGCAGATGTTAAGTGAGGGCATGGGACAGGGCATCCTTGGAGCTCGAGTCCCCGCCAGAGTTGCACTGATAGTTAGCTGGCCAAATTGGTGGAACGTGGAGTTCCTGCCTGGACCAAGCGATCAACTTCGCTATCTCGATGAAGGGCAGCTCTATTATAGGGCATTATGGAAAGAGCATATTGCCGTTGATATTGTACCACCCGATGCAGATCTCTCGTCCTATGAACTGGTGGTCGCTCCTTTACTCAACATGGTCACAGCGGAGCAAGGGAAGGCAATTGAACAGTATGTGAGACAGGGAGGAATTTTCGTCACCAGCTATTTTAGTGGAGTAGTCAATGAGCAAGCTCTAGCTTGGCCTGGAGGCTATCCCGGTCCCTTGCGGAAAACGTTGGGGATCTGGGTGGAGGAATTCGATCCGCTTGAGCCAGAGCAGTCCAATACCGTCGTCGTAGCAGAGGGATCGCCGCTCACCGCTGGCCGCTATCAGTGCCAATGCTGGTGTGACATCTTGCACCTGGAAGGCGCGCATGCTTTAGCCACTTTTGGCGAGGATTTCTACGCAGGTGCGCCTGCGCTCACAGAACACTTCCTGGGCGCAGGGCGAGCGTTTTATATCGCGACCAGGCCAAATGATACCTTGATCGAGGAACTCGTCAGGCTCTTCCGTGATGACTTGCATCTCGCAAGCCCCTTCTCTGTGCCGGAACACATCGAAGTTATCCAGCGTCGCGGCAGGAAGCGCACATACACCTTTTTTCTGAACCACGCGAGTAATCCAGCATCCATTAGCATTCCCGCACCAATGTATGATATCCTCTCTGATACCGTTCACGAGAAGGTCATGCACCTTCCGGGACATGACGTGCTGATTGTGACAGATGCCTAAACTCTCATGATTCCATGGGTGGTTCTTTGTCATCTTCTGTGCTAAGCTGTACTAATAAAGAGATCATCCTCACACTTCTCCCTTTGCGGGAGCTTGGCGGTACTGCCAGTTTTCCGCAAAGAGATTGAAGAACATGTCCTGGTGCGGATGTTCGGCAATGAATGCTTCATTGAGTTAAACTTCCAGATCAGGACCCTTGGGCAACGGGAAGCATCCATCGGCAGCATCAACCTCAGGTAATCCTTCGGCAGCACCTTTTATCTGTAAATCCCAACATTAAACGGCTCTTACGCAACCTCGATGACGCGGACTGTGGTATGGAGAACGTTTGGGATATTGGCATCCCCACTTTCTAACTATTTTGTATGCTCTTACCCGTTTTACCGCCCATTTCATTATCAAATTTACAGTGATGTTTTTGTCTTCTACAAGAAAAACTCTTCTTTTTTAGAAGTGGAAAGCCCTGGAGATGGCCCAATTGTGGTTGACATTCGCCCGTGTTTTGCCCTACGATTAGTATATTCAATCAGATGGGAGTGATGTGTGGAAGCGAAAATCTTGCAGGAAAGATGATGAGAGTTGTCATAGAACGTGTCTCATGAACGCTTTTGGGACACCCATCTGTCAGACGTATGGAAAACAAAGCAGAGAGAGGAGATACTATGAGCAAACAGGCAGGCTCAATACGCGTGCGTCGCGTTGCTGCCGCTGCGCAGACCCCAGCCACCGATAAGGTACCAGACTATAGAGACAGCTTTGAGGTACCAATCCGGAGTACGGACACGCGTACAGCCGAACAGTGGATGCGCGCCGTTTTCGAGGATGCTCCGCAGCCAGTGCGTTGGTTCCTCTTGCTGGGATGGCGGGGAGTACTGGGTCTACAACTCGGGCCACGACCATCGCCTGATCATATTCTCGGTTGGTGGATTACCTCAAGGGAAACGGAGGAAGTTTGCCTCGAACTGCACTCGGCGCTCATGAATGCCCAACTGGCCTTGCATCTTGCAAACTCGACGGCAGTTTGGAACACAAACGTCTTCTATACGAAGTCCCTGGCCCGCCCGCTTTGGGCAGTTGTTGGAGTGATCCATAGGCAGATAGTTCCCTCTCTCCTCGGACGAGCCGCGTCCTTCCAACCGGCCACAACACTCTCAAGTACTGACGAAAAATGATCCCTATAAAGCGCCGACTGCGTCGTACGCTGCGCCGCTTGAGCGGGCGCGTGACCCCTGAACGTCTTGCGCCCCACCCACGATCAGCAGCGATAGAATGCATCCCCAGGAGCAGGTGACAACGTTTGGGGTCAATGCCCCGCGAACGTCTCCTCTGCCTTTCGTTCTTGTCTGAGCTTTGTTCGTGCCACAGTCATAATCGAGAAACATCACCAGATGCTTCAGGGAAGCTACCCCCAAAACGAGTTGCCGCAGGCTCCCTCTTTTCCCCCCACCCGCACGGTTCCCAGGGTACGATCCAGATCGCATACACGCAAGGCACCGATCTCAGCAGCAGTGATCCCGGTCTCAAAAAGCAGCCAGAGGACCGCTTGATCTCGGGCCATCATCTTCTTTCCTTTCAGGGTAGTATCCTGGAGAAAAGCAGCGTGGAGCACCTGGGCAAACTGCTTTGGTGAAATGAAAAGGGGAAGCGTACGAGTGGTTCGAGGAATTTCTTCTTGACGCAGGGAGAGATCGATCAGAT
>DAOTTL010000157.1:0-6775 GCA_034438135.1 Ktedonobacteraceae bacterium
AAAGAGAGATGGACCCCTCAAACAAAAGTTGATAGATTCATTTGAGAGAAATATACTTTAATTGTGGTGAGCACAAGAGCGTCGAGAACCAGATTGCCAGCGAAATATCCTTCCGCAGGTTGAAAAACCTTAACCACAAAGCAGTACTTTCATGCTAAAAAATCCCACTGTATACAGATGTGTAAATTTGAGCATGGTAATATCCTGAGCGAGGAGTAAATCTCAAGAAGGATCAAATATCTTCAGATTGGCTCAAGATATTCCAAATATAGTTATAAACTTTTCGGAACAGTTTCCGGAGAGCCGGGCATCTTTTTGTCCTGAAGAGCAGTCAACCTACTGCCAACGAATACATTACGGAGGAAAATTTTTATGCGTAAGCGACGAAACGCCTTTGACCGCCCACGGCGGCATCGAAGGTTCTCCCCAGCGGCTTTTATCGGTGTCGCAGTTTCACTGCTAGTGATTCTAGTTGGTGCAGGCGTCTTTGTCTTTGTTCTTCCCCGCATTGGCACCCATGCCGCAGAGGCTGATCCTACTCCCAATCCAGATTGCAGTCTGATAGTCCCTTCTCAGCCCCTGACAGCCACAGGACTGGCAACACCCTATCAACTCTTTGCAACTAACGGTAAAGCTGGTCCATGTAATGAGGCTAACACAGCGCAAACTGCTTTTGTCCAGGCCGCTATTTACAACCCGGCTACAGGCGCATTCAGTGTGTATAATCCTCTAGTCGTTGACAAAGGCACAAAGCCCGCTATTCAGCCTACAGTACCAAAACTTCCACAGGGCGCGATTGTCGCGATATGGTTTGGCTTTAATGCAAATAATTTGTCCTTGCAATCAAGCCAGAGAAACCTCTCCCAGTCCCACTGCGTCAATGGTCTCGGCAAATCGCTCTTCACCCAATTTGCCTACTGTAACGCTCCCTTCTTCTTTAATGCAGTGAACCAGGGCATCGTAGCGCATCGAGTTCATGTGCCCGCTCTGCAAACGGCAAAGGACGGTCTTCCATGTCCCACCGTGCGCGACTTCAGCATCATTGACCAGGATCAGAGCGATAACGTACAGACTAAGTACCTTACCACGGCTAACGGTCGCATCGCTCAGTTCACTGCTGCCAATCAGAAGGCCCTTGCAAATTCCACTGTTCTCTCCAACCCCAGCGACAATGGTCTGCTCACCAATTTCATGGATCCCATCCTTGGGTGCAAGTCATGGACCGCTCCTGATATCGCCAACGACGGTAGCCCGGTCGCATCTCTGGCCCTTGACGAGATTCAGGCCTCAATGGATCAGAGATCTCCTGTTGCGTTAGTGCCGTTGAATGACCCTATGACCACCATCGCCGTTGGAGATGATACAAAGATCAGTTTGCTGAAAACCGACCTCTATCGCATGGGTGTTGACCAGATCCCTGCTTATAACTATCAGCAGGCCAATGGCACAGACTACTGCAAAAATATGATTAAAGTAGGCATTCCGCGCCTGGAAATGGATATGCCCATGACAATCAATGCAGCCAGTCCCGATCCTGGAGCGGCCAACAGCCTCTTTACTTTCCTGGCTCAACGTTTGCAGGGTTCCTATGACAACCTGAACTGCAAGCCACTTCTCAACAACATGCCAAATCCCGTGACCACCAAGACTGATAGCAACGGTGTTGCGATCTCAGCCAGTTTTAGTAATACAGCGATCTCATCACTGGTAAGTTGCTCTATCAATGGCAAAACTTTCCAGGGTTGCAATGGTACTGCCAACGTCAATGGTGTCGATTGCGCGTTTGCCTTTGATAAAAACGCCGATCAGGTGAAAGTCACCTGTCCCACAAAATAAGCGCCAAAGGGAAGGAGCTCGGTCTGCATAACAGGCCGCCCTACCCCTTTTCTACGAAGAAGCGAGCCTGGTTGGCAGGACATTTGCCCCGCCAACCAGGCTCGCTTCTTCTTTTTTCTATGAGTCATCATCAATTTTCTGCGGCTTGCAAGCCGCAGAAAATTGATGATGACTCATACATCTCTTTCTCTTTTCTGTGAGAATCTGACCGCTTTCCCTCTTGCGTTACCTGGAACATCTGCGCTATTATAATCTTGTCTTCTTGTGTCTTTCTGACGGAGGTGTGATTTGTATGGCGAGCAAAGGACAGAATAATGAGCAGCGTGACGAGCGAGTCGTCCCAAATGTAGCGGCGGGCAAGTCTTCACGCGTCAGTAAAGCCGCGGGAAGCATCGGTTCCAGTAGTGTTCACATAGAACAGCGTTCGTCTCCTTCTCACTCGCGGCAGCCTTCGGGTACGAATAAACGCGCTGGCAGTTCTGCGAATAGCGGTAAACCTTCAGCGAAAAAGGGGCGTACAGCCTCTGCTTCTCCTGTCCGGAAATCACCGGCCAGTGCTACCCCCATGACCGCCGATTCGCACCTGATTAGCCGGGTACGCGACCGGTGGGGCGAAATGCAGCCCCATGAACAGCAGCGACTCTTTAGTGTTGCGCTGCTCGTCATGTCTCTTCTTTTACTTTTCGCCATCTCCTTCTGGCGCAATGCTCCGCTCTTTAAGCCGCTGGCGGATTTCTTTTTCAACATGTTTAGCTGGGCGACCTTTCCGCTCGTTTTGGGACTCATCGCTTTTGCCATCGCACATCTTGTTGAAGGGATACGCAATATTCGCTTTATTCGCTGGTCCCTCGTTGTTGGTTTGCTCGCCCTGGTGCTCTTATTGCTGGTTGAGAGCCAGCTCCTTGCCAGCCATTCAACAGGTGGGATCGTAGGCGGACTGCTCTCGCTACCTATAGTTGGTCTGGGCTTTGCTGGTCATATACTGGTGCTTGGTCTGTTTATCGTTGTGATGCTAGTGACTTTTCGCATCAAGATAAGCGATATTCGTAACGTAGCTGTCTGGATGTACGAAGCCTTTGTCGCGCCTCGTCGCTCAGGGTCTGTAAGCGCCACTTCTTCGACCGTTTCGCCTTTTCTGGGTCAGCGTCCGCTCTATAGCCGCTTCACTAATGGCACCACCGATGCAAATGAGCCATCTAAAAATGCATCGCGTAAGCAGATAACGGAAGAGGATGAGAATGAAGAGGACGAATCGATCGAGTTTGAGGATGATTTTGACCCTGTCAAGCAGGAAGATGATGATCCTCGTAATAACATTAACATCCATAAGGATCAGGTGGGATTGGTTCCCAAGGGACGGCGTGTGCCTTCAGCGTTGGATCGATCCGAGCATCTGGCCGCTGTCAAAGGAGTTCGGCAGCAGCAGCTTCCTCTTCAGCATGCCAACGCTAGCGATATCGCTGAACTGGAAGAGATGGAGCCGCTGATGCCCAACCCGCAGGCAAAGCAGCAGGTCCAGCCCAAAGTAGTTCGTCGTCCCGCCAACGCCAGCGGAACCGCCCCGGAAATCGAGTCCCCCTGGAAGCAGCCGGACACAAACATCCTGAATAGCCCGGAGAATTCAAAACTGCAAATTCTCGGCGATGATACAACGACCCTTGCCAGAACTATCCAGAATACCTTGCGCAGTTTCCGTGTCGAGGCCGAGGTGCGGCCCGAAGACATCAGTATCGGTCCGACCGTTATTCGTTTCGGTATTCGTCCCACTGGCAAGCCCATGCTCAAAGAGGATGGCATTACACCCGTCAAAGACGCCTCTGGCAATATTGTCTATGAGGTCCGTACCCGTGTGAGCCGCATTATGGCCTTGCAGAACGACCTCGCCCTGGTGCTCGAATCTAAAACCATTCGTATGGAGGCTCCCGTACCGGGAAGACCCTACGTCGGCGTTGAAATACCAAATAAGAATAGCCGTATGGTGACGCTGCGTGAGATCCTTGAGAGTAAAGAATACCAGGCAGCTAAATCTAAATCTCGCCTGACCGTCGCCCTCGGTAGGGATGTGGCCGGGATGGTACGCGTAGGTGATCTGTCGAAGATGCCTCACTTGCTGATCGCCGGTGCCACAGGCGCAGGAAAATGTCTGGCCTACGATGAACCAATTTTTCTGGCTGATGGGCATCGCGTACCAGTTCAGGAACTGGTGGGACAGAGTACTCATGTTATTGGAGTCACTGATACCCGGACCATGCATCAGCTGCCAGCTCTGGCCACCTTTACAGAGAATGGCGTGCGTGAAGTTTTTGACATAACTCTCGATAACGGACTTGTGCTGCGCCGTACGGGAGAACATCCCCTCTGGTCAGCTTCGCTCAGCGATGGTCAGTACGTGGGCCGTCAGTCTGATGGCAGAACTATGAGAGAGACTCGCGCAACGAGCGCAGGATGGATCAAGGCCAGCGATTTGCGGACGCGTAACGATGGTGTCCAGAGTGGTGGACATGTCATCCTCTGTGCGCTTAGAGATCGGCCAGAGATCACAGCCCATCGAGAAGGAAGGGAAGGAGCGCTTTGGAGAAATGCACGTCCAGTATCCGATCAAAACTTCGCCGACTGTCCTTTCGGCTACGAATGGCGTGAGATCGTCTCTATCGGACGCAGTGTAGCTCCGACCGTTACTATCGAGGTGCATAACGAGAATCATGCCTTTGTTGGGAGCGCCGTCGAACATAATAGCGTCATGATCAATGCTATCATCTCCAGCGTTATCACACAGGCCTCGCCCGAAGATGTACGCATGCTGATGGTCGATCCCAAAATGGTCGAACTCTCCATGTATAACGGTATCCCACATCTGCTCTCGCCGGTCGTCATCGAAGTCGAGAAAGTTGTAGGACTGCTGAAGCTGGCCATTGCCGAGATGGAAAAGCGTTACCGACTCTTCTCCCAACTGGGTGTACGCAACCTCGACGGCTATCGACGGCTACGTGGCGAGCGTATCCTTGCAGGCGACGAAACCTTGAAAAACCTGCCCGCCATTGTCATCATCATCGACGAACTGGCCGACCTCATGATGGCCGCGCCAGACGAGGTTGAGGGACTTATCTGTCGTCTGGCTCAGCTCGCTCGCGCTACTGGCATTCATCTCGTTGTCGCCACACAGCGGCCCTCAGTCGATGTCATCACAGGTCTGATCAAGGCTAATATTCCCACACGCATCTCCTTCATGGTCAGTTCCGCCGTAGACTCACGTACAATTATCGATATGGGCGGTGCAGAACGATTGCTCGGACGTGGTGATATGCTCTACCTTCCGGCGGACGCAGGCAAGCCAGAGCGCATCCAGGGTGCATTTGTCGCCGATGAAGAGGCTGAACGTCTGGTAGAATACTGGAAGAAGCAGGCCATAGAACATTCCGCAGAGAGCAGTGGTGAACCATCAGTCAATGGACCCCTGCCTGCGACCCCCGGTGTCGAGCCAGGTTGGGAGATTAAGGAACATGCCTCAGATGAATTTGAGCTGGAGGATGATCTGCTGGAACAGGCTGAGGCAGTCGTACAAGAGTATGAACGCGCCTCAATCTCGCTCCTGCAACGTCGGCTCAAAATCGGCTACTCACGGGCCGCGCGTCTGATCGACTTGCTAGAGGAACGCGGAGTAATTAGCAAAGCCGAGGGAGGTGGGCGCTCTCGTGAAGTTTTGGAGACCCGCTCCTCCCGCTATGCGGACGAAGGCCACAGCATGGCTGACGAAGCGACTGCCATCATGGAAGAGGAGAAGCAGCTCCAGGAATTTCTCAAGAAACAGGCGGAGCGCGAAAAGTTGAGCCACGAAGCACGGCACAGCTCCTCCAATGACAAAGAGTAACTTGTGAGTCATCTCTCATTTTTGCAAAATGAGCAAACTCTCTTTCTGGCGGCTGCGCCACTACAGCTTTAAGAGAAATGGCTGAGTTTGCTAGCAACTTGGCTGCTAGCAAACTCAGCCATTTCTCTGCTCTTTTTTCAGCGGCTTGCAAAGCCGTTCATTCCCTCGAAAAAAGAAAAGGGGGTGGGACAACCTGCTATGCAGGCCGAGAGTCTTTTCTCCTGCTTTTGCAAAAGCAGAGATGACTCATATCAGGACTCATCGGGCATCTCCTGCTGCTCGGCCTCCAGCTCTCGCCAGATCTTCTGATCCTGCTTATTGCTCATATCCAGGCGAGCAAACAGATCTGGCCGTCGTTCATGCGTGCTGCGTAAAGCCTCCTTACGTCTCCAGCGAGCAATATTCGCGTGGTGGCCAGAGAGCAAGATCTCCGGGATATGCCAGCCGCGAAACTCGGGTGGACGCGTATAGTGAGGGTATTCCAAAAGGTTATTGCTGTGTGACTCCTCCAGAGTGGACTCCTCGCTGCCCAGTACGCCAGGGAGCAGACGGCTTGTCGCATCAACAATAATCATTGCCGCAAGTTCGCCGCCTGTCAGCACATAGTCACCGAGCGAGATCTCACTGGTCACAAGGTGTTGGCGCACTCGCTCATCCACTCCCTCATAATGACCACAGATCAGCGTCAGACGAGGTTCCTGAGCCAACTTCTGAGCAATTTGCTGATTGAACGGTTGACCCTGAGGAGTTAACAGAATAATAGGGCCACTCTGATAAACCGCCTCAACCGCGGTAAAGATCGGCTCAGGCTTCATAACCATGCCAGCTCCGCCACCGTAAGGATAGTCGTCAACAACATGATGTTTATCTGTTGTGCTATCTCGAATATTATGTAACATAATACTCAGCAGGCCCTGCTCCTGAGCACGTTTTAAAATACTCTCAGAAAACGGACCGCTAAACATCTCAGGAAATAAAGTAAAGATATCGAAATGCATCAGAGATCCTCATCAGAGTTATGCAAACAATCATAGCGACATCTGTGTTACAATAACACTGTTATATCTCAAA
>DAOTTL010000158.1:0-11536 GCA_034438135.1 Ktedonobacteraceae bacterium
CCTGCATAGCAGGACGAAAGCCTTTTCTCCTGATTTTCCAAAATCAGGGATGACTCATATAAAGCTTGCTTCGTATTCTTTGTATTCTTTTCAGCATTCAAGGTGGATGGACAGAGACTTTTACATCATCCTGGAGCATTGATAGTTGTGGTTGCTTTCGCCTGTACAGTATGATATAATTCGCACTGAAAAGAGGAAAGATCTCAGCGAAAAAGTGGGCATTCCCCACTTTTCTGTTTGCAAGAAACCTTTTTTATCAAAAACTAGCTATGGTCTACATTAGATCAGTGCTAGTCTGGCTCTCTTAAAAACTATGAGATTGTCTACCGGGCGATAAGCGGGAGGAAAAAGGCATTATGAGGAGCGAGTTTCAAGCTGCCATCGCACAGTTAATTGCCGAGAAGGGACTGCCCCGCGAAATAGTAATGGAGACTGTGAACAACGCCTTGCTCGCGGCTTACCGCAAGAGCTTTGGCGGCGGGGAAAATATCCGCATAGAGGTTGACAAAAACGGGGATGTGTGTGTTTGGGCGGCGAAACGAGTTGTGGCTCAGGTTAGTGAGTCAAATGACGAAATCTCGCTGGCGGAGGCACAACGCATTGATCCACACGCGGCGCTCGGACAGACAATGGACATCGATTCTTCTGCCATTTTCCTCCGCATTCCCGCGCAGACGGCCAAGCAGGTGATTCTTCAGCGTATTCGTGAAGCAGAGCACGAGCATCTTCATGAGCAATTGAAAGATTGGATTGGCGAGATCCGCCTGGGTACACTTACCCGCCGAGAGCAGGCCCGTGGTTGGCTGCTGGATTTCGATAAAGCCGAGCGCGTCGAAGGATTGATGGCCCTTGGCGAAGATGTTCCCACCGAGCGCTATCGGGTAGGTCAGCGTTTACGAGTCTATGTCTATGATGTCAAGCGCGTCCAGGGGCAGGGACGCATGCTACAGATCATGGTCTCTCGCACCCACCGCGATCTTGTACGGCGGTTGTTTGAATCTGAAGTTCCTGAGATCTATGAAGGAACTGTGGAAATCAAGGCTATTGCTCGCGAGCCGGGCAGTCGTTCAAAGGTTGCTGTCGTCGCACGCCAGGAGGGACTCGATCCCATCGGCTCCTGTGTTGGAGTACGGGGCTCGCGCATCAATAATATCGTGCGCGAACTAAACGATGAAAAGATAGATATTATCCTCTGGAGTCCCGATCAGGCCACATTTGTCGCGAACGCGCTCAGTCCTGTGAAGCCTTTAAAGGTTGTCCTGAGAGAATCTGATCATACTGCGCAGGTCACTGTGCTGGAGAAACAACTCTCCCTGGCAATCGGTAAGGATGGACAGAATGCACGTCTGGCTGCCAAACTCACCGGCTGGCGAGTTGATGTCACTCGACCAGCAGATGGAGAGGTGTTTGAAGAGGTGTTTGAGGAGACCGCTTTGAGTAGTGGCAGCGCTGTCAACAACGGCGGACGCCGTGAACGCGGCGGCGGTAGTGGCGGTGAACGTGGTGAGCGCGGTAATCGTCGGCGTAGCGGTTCACATAGTCGAGGCCGTTATAATTCGCAGGATGATTACGACGAGTAGTTCAGGAAAGGAGCAAAGGGAATGGCAAAAGCTCAGCCTAAACGAGTGAAACATATCCCTATGCGTACCTGTATTGTCTGCCGCGAGAGCAAGCCTAAACGTGAGCTTTTGCGCGTCGTCAGAATGCCGGATCAGAGAGTAATGTTAGATGCAACCGGTAAGAAGGCGGGACGAGGCGCGTATCTCTGTGCGAAACTTGTCTGCTGGGAAAATGCCCTCAAGCGTAAGCGCCTGGAGCAGGAGTTTGAGGTTACTATCACTGCTGAGGACCGGCAGGCACTGGATGCTTTTATTGCTACACTTCCCAGAGATGAACCTGTTCCTGCTTCGACCGATGAAGGTGCTCGTAAAGGCGTTTCCTCTAACAGGAAGTAGAGCAGGCTAAGTTTCTCAGAAGTCCTTGAGTACGATTGCTCTCCCTCACTCCCGGAGAGAAAAAGATGATTTTGCAGGGGTTGCATATCGCGCAACCCCTGCAAAATCATCAAAAAAGATAGGGGCTGTGGGGTAGAAGCCTGAGCAAGGACTTTTGAGAGTCCCTGGGTATTGTTTTCCAGGAATGTTGCAAATAAGACCTGTTGTGCGCTATACTAAAGTACATATATTAGCTGTTCCAATACATCCAACCCTTTACTGGATGAGGACCAAATTGGTGGGTCGCTGTAAGGTGTGTTTACAGTGCTAGAGGGTCCTTTCAGAGTCCACCAATCAACTGATAAAGACAATGAAATTATGATTTACGTTATCTCTTCTCTAATTAGAGGCACAGCCCCCCGTTTGGAGGGCAGTTGTGGCAAGGTTTGCGGAGCGACAGCTATGCAACAATAAACATAGCCCTATACCGGCGAGCGCAGACAAATACATGCCTGGTACTGCACCAACGAGAGGGTCTGTCCATCCCTGCGGGGTTGTGACAGCCCTTTTTTGTGGCTGTGAAGAGAGATTTCCGACACTCCATTCCAGCACGCGCGTAGCTTGAGACAAAGAGAGCTTAAGTGTAGGGGAGAGCGGTCAGGTGGGGAAGCGTGTCAATGCATCGCGTACGGGAATGAAGTGTACCAGTATACAGAAGGGAGTCTTCTTCATGACAACTTCATCTGAATCTCCAGATGAGAAGGAGCAGGCGAAACCGGCCACTCCTACGAGGAGTCGGGTAACGCGCCCAAAGGCGGAGGGTGCCACAACGCTTAGCCAGGATCAGGAAACCAGACCTGCTGCCCCATCGCGCCGAAGCAATACAACTACTCGTACCTATGATCAGTCACCAAAAACAACGGGTACATCTGCAATGGTTGATAGAGCACCTGCCACAGGTGCAAGAGGTGGCCTTGCCGACCCTGCTGCACCTCAGCGTCAAACTGGGGCCCCTCGTATAGAAGAGTCGGGCCGCCCGGGCGAGGGGGGAACGCGTCCAGGACCAAATCCTAATCGCAACGAGGGAGGACCGCGTCCAGGACCAAATCCCAATCGCAATGATGGAGGAACGCGTCCGGGAACGTATGGCGGAAATCGCAATGATGGAGGAACGCGTCCAGGACCAAATCCCAATCGCAGCGAGGGAGGAACGCGCCCGGGAACGTATGGCGGAAATCGCAATGATGGAGGAACGCGCCCGGGAACGTATGGCGGAAATCGCAATGATGGAGGAACGCGTCCAGGACCAAATCCCAATCGCAACGAGGGAGGACCGCGTCCACCTTATACTCCCAATAATAGAGGAAGTGAAGGCGGCGGTTCACGCCCCTCTACACCTTACGCTCCACGTAACAACACCGGACCTGGTACCTCTACCTATCCGCCTCGTCAAGCGGGTGGTCAGGGTGGTGGCGGTGGTGCCCGTTCTTCAACTGGTGGCGGAGGCGGGGGACAATATGGCAATTCCACCGGACGTCCACCAACCAGATATGGTTCGGGCGCTCCAGGAGGAGGTCGTCCTGGCCAACATGGATCGTCTTCCAGAGGTGGTGGGCGTTCTGGCTCTGCGTCCCATCGCACACAGGAGAGACGTGTCGCGGCTGTGAAAGAGAAGCCCACGGGTCCTATCGCTATTCCTCCACAGATTGTCGTAAAAGACCTGGCCGAACTTTTGCAAGCGACGCCAAATGAAATTATTCGCGGCCTCATTAAACACAGCATCTTTGCAAGTATCAATCAAGTTGTAGATTACGATAAAGCAGCCCTGGTCGCGCAAGATCTTGGTTTTGAGCCATCTCAGAGCGAACTCACCGTTGCTCCGGCTGTGCAGCGCCGACGTGAAGGTGTGGCCGACGATACCTCCTATATGGGTCAGAAACTTGATGAGCATCTGATCACCATTCCCCCCGTCGTTACTATCATGGGTCACGTTGACCATGGTAAAACAACCTTGCTGGACACTATCCGCAAGACCAAAGTAGCGGCGGGCGAAGCGGGCGGTATCACTCAGCACATTGGCGCATATCAGGTCGAAATCAATGGTCAGAAGATCACTTTCCTGGACACACCGGGTCACGAGGCATTTACTGCCATGCGTGCACGTGGTGCGCAGGTTGCCGATATCGCCATCATCGTCGTTGCCGCAGACGATGGTGTCATGCCTCAGACACGTGAAGCGATTGATCATGCCCATGCAGCTAAAATGCCTATTATCATCGCTCTCAATAAAATCGACAAGGCCGATGCCAATCCTGACCATGTCAAGCAACAACTGGCCGAAATTGGAGTTGTGATCGAAGAATACGGCGGGGATGTCGTATGTGTGCCCGTCTCAGCCAGACGTGGCACTGGCATCGACGAACTGTTAGAAATGATTCTTCTGGTCGCCGAGGTACAGGATGTCAAAGCCGATCCAAACCGTCCCGCTACTGGCGTAATCATCGAGGCCACATTGGAGAAAAACAGCGGAGTAACTGCAACCGTTCTGATCCAGCAGGGCACTTTGAAAATGGGCGACAACGTTGTTGTCGGCGCTATAGCTGGAAAGATCCGCGCCATGACCAATGATCGCGGCAAGCGAGTCATGAAAGCGCCTCCCAGCACACCAGTGAGCATTCTGGGTCTGCCAGAGGTGCCTCAGGCCGGTGACCGCCTGGAAGTCGTTCCAGATGAGCGTATTGCCAGACAGATTGCCACCAGGGTTGCTGAACAGCGGAGCAGCGAACTTACCCCCATGGGCACGGTCAGTCTGGACACCCTTTACATGCAGATGCAGGAAGGGAAGGTCAAGGAACTGAACGTCATCTTGAAGTGTGATGTTCAGGGTTCAGCGGAAGCCATCAAGAATGCACTCAGTAAGATCGGTGAAGAGAATCTCAAGGTTCGTCTGATCCGCGAGGGCATTGGCAATATTAGCGAAACAGATGTCCATCTGGCTACCGCCTCTGGCGCGATCATCATTGGCTTTAACGTCAAAGCTGATGGCGCGGCTCAGCGTATGGCCCAGAACGAGGGCGTAGATATTCGCTACTATAATATCATTTATAAGCTGATCGATGATATTCAGGCCGCTTTGACCGGAATGCTGGAGCCAACCTTCCGGGAAGTACTTGAAGGACACGCTGAAGTTCAGCAGATCTTCAAGGCTGGCAGAAACGTCGTCATTGCAGGCTGTCGCGTGCTGGACGGCAAGATCACACGGGCCTCACAGGCAAGATTGTCGCGTAAGGATGAGAAGGTTTACGAGGGCAAAGTGGCCTCTCTGAGACGTGGGAAGGACGATGTACGCGAAGTGCAAATTGGCTACGAATGTGGCATCTTGCTCGAAGACTTCACCGATTTTGAGGTGGGCGACATCATTGAAACCTTTAATCAAGAGAAGGTAAAGCCTGGAATGTAAGCCAGCATTGGGCGTTTTTTCGGAGAAAATTGTATGCCAAATCCGCACAGGCAGGAGAGATTGGGTGAGCAGATCGCTAACGAGGTTAGCGATCTGCTCCGCACCCGCGTGAAAGATCCACGCGTTGGTTTTGCCAGTATCACCCATGTTCAAGTGAGTGGCGACCTGCGCCATGCCAAAATTTTTGTGAGCGTGATGGGGGAAGAAGAGGAGAAGAAAGGGACCATCGAGGCATTGCACCATGCAACCGGTTTTATTCGTCACGAATTGGCCGGACGCTTGACTCTGCGCTTCATGCCTGAAATTGTTTTTAAGCTCGATAACTCTATTGAGCAGGGAAGCCGCATTTTAAGTTTGATTCGCGGTCTGGAGAGTGAGAACAACGAGGTGCAGGATCGCAACGAGGGCACTGATGAGTCAGAATAATACCGCTCTGAATCATCATCTCGATGCCTCCCTGGTGGCTCACGCCCTTGATCTCCTGGCATCAGCCCGGAAGATCGCGCTCCTGGCCCATGAACGTCCCGATGGTGACTGCATTGGTTCGGCTCTGGGCCTGGCTTTTATCTTGAGGGCTATGGGCAAGATCTGCGTGCCAGTCTGCGCTGACCCACTGCCAGAATATCTCTCTTTTTTGCCGGGCACGAACACATTGGAACAAGGCCTGGGAGATGAGTCGTTTGAGCTGGTGATTGCACTGGATGCTGGAGAACTCTATCGCTTTGGTTCAGTCTATGAAGCGCATCGGGACTTTCTGGGACGTGTGCCCATTCTCAATATCGATCATCATATCAGCAATGGTGGCTGTGGACAGGTGAATCTGATCGATACTCGGGCTGCCGCTACAGCAGAAATGCTTGTCCTTTTTCAGCAGCAGGCGAACCTTCCGTTAACCAGTGAAGCCGCACTCTGTCTAATGACGGGTCTGATCACTGACACCAGTTCGTTTCAATTTACAAACACAACTCCACGCTGTCTGGAGGTTGCGGCAGAACTTTTGCGCCATAATATAACGACCGAGACCATTGTGCAGCCAATCTATCGTGAACGCAGCCTGGCTGTGGCGCTCTTTCAAGCCATCGTCATTGAGCAAGCCCGAACAGCCTGCGACGGACGCCTTATCTGGTCCTGGTCCTCTGACGAAACACTGACCCGATCCGGGATTACCTCAGATATGGACCCGAACACCGCTGGATTGTTGCGTGACATTGCCGGTGTACAGATCGCAGCATTTTTCAAGAGCTATGCAACGTCTGACGAGACACGCTTGAGTCTGCGCTGTGCCGCACCCTATAACGCCGCCGAACTCTGTTATCGTCTGAGTCATGGAGAGGGCGGTGGACACGCACGTGCAGCCGGAGCAACCTTCCACGGCTCCATTGAGCAGACCATGGCACTTGTCATCCCCGAACTGGAGCGAGAACTCAGCAACACACAGGCATAAAAGAGAGGCGCTTCACCACTCAGGCGAACCCGAAGGACTACAGAAAACTTATATTGGAACAACACTGTTGGCGAAAGACACTGTTGATCGAAACCTTCCCACATCAAAAGAAGAAACGAGGGATTTCGGGCAGGGCGTTCAACGCCCTGCCCGAAATCCCTCAAAAAAGAATGGGGGCCGGGACCGTTCGCCTACGAATAGCATTTGCCAACAAAGTCTGGAACGAGGAAGAATGGACGGTATACTCAATATCCATAAGCGAGTCGGTATGACCTCGCACGATGTCGTAGCGCAGGTGCGCAAGATCTTACACCAGAGAAGCGTTGGACACGCAGGTACCCTGGACCCCGCTGCCAGTGGCGTTCTGCCAATCTGTGTAGGACAGGGAACACGGATTGCTGAATACCTCAGCGAGAACGGCAAAGCTTATCGAGCGACCATCATTTTTGGTGTTGAGACAGATACCTACGACGCCGAGGGAGAGATAACAGGTACCGCCAATACAGAGCAGCTCAGTCTATCGGACATCATACAAGCCCTGCCTACCTTTTTGGGTAATCAGATGCAGCTACCTCCACGCTACTCAGCAATCAAAATTCAGGGACAGCCCGCCTATAAGCGGGCACGCGCCGGAGAGATCGTGGCTCTGGAGGCCCGTCCTGTTAAGATCGAACGTCTCGAAATTATAGGCTGGCAGCATCCGGTACTTACGCTTGATGTCATATGCAGCAAAGGCACTTACATTCGTTCGTTAGCTCATGATCTGGGCGAAACTCTTCATTGTGGTGCACATCTGGGAGGACTTGTGCGAGTGCGCAGCGGACCCTTTGAACTGACCGAAAGTCTTACCCTGGAGGACCTGGCCGCCGCCAGCGAGCAGGGTACCCTTGCCAGCCACATTCAGCCTGCCGACAGTGCGCTGGCCCACTATCCAGCTCTGTATCTGAGCGAGATCGAAGCCGAACGCGTTCTGCATGGGAATGCCTTTGAATATGAGATCCCAGAGGAAGAACGATCGCTGGCTCGCGTTTATAACTCGCAAGGGACGTTTATTGCCATCGCCATCTGGCAACCCGCATGGAAAAAATGGCATCCCAAGAAAGTTTTTCTCCCTTCCTGATGAAGAAAAAATAGTCTAGGCAATAAGGACGAAAAAGCTTTAGTACGCTCATACATTATATTGCCTCGTAAGGGAGGCTGTGGTACTATAAGCCCAGAGAATAGTAGCATCCTTCTGTGGTTGAGCCAGGGAGGTATCTTAGCGCAAGCTCGTGCCGTGCGATCACAACCAGGACACATTTCAGAGATTATCACACCCCACTGGCTCTAATCATTGTAGGCAACGAGTAAGAAAGTGCTACCTGAAGGTCCTCCCCTCAGTAAACTGAGAGAAACCCTATGCAGGCTTTTTGTCAGGAGAGAGAGAAAAAGAGGAGGGAAAGTTGGCCGAGCTGGAGAATGAACGCAAGGGTTGGCCTGTCCACATCTGGTATATTTTGTAGAATGATAGCTTCTAAGGGAAACTATGGAATACTCGACAACGCTCATCGGAACCGAGCCAATAGTGATCACCATTGGTAATTTTGATGGTATCCATAAAGGGCATCAGGGCCTCTTGCACGAAGTTCGCAATCTGGCGAGAACGCTTGATAGTCGCCCCGTCTTTCTGACGTTTCAGCCACATACACTCAAGGTAGTGCGCCCAGATATCTCATTGCAATGCCTGACAACATTAGAAGAGAAATTAGCATTGACCAGCGTCTACGGCGGGATACAGGACTCTATCGTTGTCACCTTTACTTCACAGGTAGCTAGCTTGAGCGCAACCGCCTTTATGGATGATCTATGTGCACATTTTAACCTGCGTGGCCTGGTGGTTGGAGAGAACTTTAGTCTCGGCCATAATCGTATGGGTGATGTATCTTTTTTGAAGGGTTATGGACAGAAGCATGATCTGACTGTCCATGCTGTTCCACTGGCAGAGTTGGAAGATCAGCGAATTAGCAGTACGCGTATTCGCAAGCTGGTGGGAGAAGGAAACGTGGCAGAAGCCAGAGAACTGTTGGGACATACGGTCATGTTCAACAGTGTGGTTGTGCCAGGCGATCAGCGAGGGCGCTTATTGGGCTATCCAACGGCCAATCTTGTGCCCACTCCTGAGAAATTGATACCAGCAAATGGCATTTATGCAGCAATAGTACATGTAGAGAAATCACAGGTACAGAGTGACACAGATCGTGCCTCCCACGTCTTTATTACTACTAGCGTGAATGTTGATGAAACATCGGAGGAGTGGAGTACGTATAATAGTGCAGTTAGTGTTGGAGTGCGCCCGACATTTGACGGACGGACTCGCCTGGTGGAAGCATATCTGTTAGATGTGGAGGGGCTGAATTTGTATGGAAAATATATCAATATACACTTTATCGCACATTTACGGGATGAATTGCGTTTTTCAAGCATTGAAGCATTAAAAGCACAAATTGCAGAAGATGTGAATGATACGCGTAACATTCTGCAAGAGGGACGGTAAGTTGTGAATACTCGCCAGAATCCACTCTCCAGGTTCGAGGCATCAATGCAACGAATAGTAGAGGGACCGTTTGCCTTTTTGTTGCCCTCAAGGCTGGAGCCTGCGGAAGTAGAGCACAAGCTTGAGAGAGCAATGGAGGAAAAGAGTTTGTTACAGGGGGGAGGCAGGCGTCTGGCACCGGACATCTACGATATCTACGTGAGCATCAAAGATCATCAACAGATGTTGCCGATTGAAAGAACGCTGACAAAGGATTGGCAGGAACATCTTGTCCAATTTGCTCGTCAGCATCGTTATACTTTGCGAGCGGATCCTTTGTTTCGTCTCCATGCTATGAGGGAGTTACGTCCTGGTGCTGTGAGGATTGACGCTCAGTTGCGTGAGAGGAACGGCGAGGGTGCGGACGGGTCTATGGCTACGCAAGCCATTAGCCAGGAACAACTGGCCCAACTGCGTCAGCAGTTGCTGCCAGGACAGCAATTACCAGGCATTGATGCAGCAGGAACGCCAGCGGGGGAATTTGGTCCTGGTGGAGCGCCCGTGCAGTATGCAATACCGGGTCAGATACCGCAGACGCCGCCAGTTGCCCCTCCAATGATGTCTCAGGTGCAACCACAGGCGCGGCTGACAATTAGTTCACCACAGATATCACAAACAATCTTTCGCATTGAGAAGCCCGTCGTAAACATTGGACGCCAGTTATCGAACGATATTATAGTAGAGGACAAGCGTGTCTCGCGCTATCATGCACAAATCAAAATTCAACCCGATGGACAGTTTTACATTTTCGATTTAGGCAGTACCAACGGTATTACGATTAATGGAGTTCCTCATCAACGCCAACATACTTTGATGAACGGAGATCGTTTCACCATTGGCAGCTACGATTTTTATTATGAGAGAAGGTAAGGTCCCTGTGCTATGACGTTAGATGTCTTCTTATTAATTCTACGTCTTCTAGGAATTATTCTGCTTTATCTCTTTTTAATGCAGGTAATCATCTCAATTACGCGGGACCTGCGCAAGACAGCGGCGGTGAATGAAGATTCGCTGGGTAGTTCGCTTCCAGTAATCGGCCATCTTATAGTGGTGGATAGTGGACCAAGTAAAATCAGGCCAGGTACCAGTTATAACTTGAATCCACAGACGACTATTGGGCGCGGGCCGACAAATACAGTCCAGATCAGTGAGTCGTTTGTTTCCGCGGAGCATACGCGAATGTGGTTCCGTGGTGGCTCCTGGTATGTGCAGGATGCGGGTAGTACGAACGGAACATATCTTAACAGTCAGCCAGCCAGAGAAGCTCTAGCAGCTCATGTAGGAGATATTATTCAGGTTGGCTTTATCCGTTTTAAGCTTACCCAATGAGGGAGAGGTTGAGTATATGGTAAAACAGCTTGAGATCACTGAGATTGGCAAACGGCACTATCGTTGGAAAGAGTTAGGTCTGCTGGTTGTGCCATGTCTCATTCTCCTTCTGGAGATGTTTCAGCTTCCACTGGCTCAATATTATAAGCATAACCTTGGTACAGGGAGTGATCAACTTGTCTTTAGTCAGAGTATTCTGCCTACAGTACATGATCTCATTCCGATTCTTGGATTGATCGCGGCAATAGCTGCGGTTCATCTTATTTTGAACATCTTTTTCCCAAAGTCTGATCAGATGCTCTTTCCGATTGTGGCGTTTTTAAGTGGTTGGGGAGTGCTGCTGGCTCTGCGGACTGGTCCCGATGCTGCTCCTGCTTACAATATCAACCTGGGCACGAATCAATTGCTCTGGGTGTTGTTGGGGATGGTGGCCTTTCTGGTGATTATGTTTGGTCTGCGCAATATGAACTGGTTGCAAAACTATAAGTATACCTGGGCTGTTGTGGGTCTGGCTCTGGTTACTTTGACATTGGGCAATGCTCTGCGCGTGAAAGATCTGAACAGTCCTACGCATGACCAGTTGAAGCTTGGGCCGTTTCCAGTTCAGCCTTCAGAATTTCTGAAGATAGTGATTGTTATTTTCTTTGCGGCTTTTCTGAGTGAGAATCGAGACGTACTTGCCGATGATCGAGCTCGTTTGAGCCTACCTCCTCTGCGTCTGTTAGGACCTCTGATGCTGATGTTAGCAATCTCACTGGCGCTTTTCCTTGGCATTCGTGAGTTGGGTCTGGCGCTTT
>DAOTTL010000159.1:0-11136 GCA_034438135.1 Ktedonobacteraceae bacterium
CTGAGGCAACGCCTGTGGAGGTTGGTGGTGGTCTGTGATGATGACTTCGATGCCCTGCTCGCGTGCATAATTGACCTCGTCAACATCAGAGCTGCCACAGTCCGTCGTGATAATCAATCTGGTTCCACGCTGTTTTAAAGTATCAAGCGCGTCTTTGCTCAAGCCGCGGGTACCCTGGAAGCGATTGGGGAGATAGAACGAGAGATGTTCCTCGGGCTGCTTTAAGTGACGCAGAGCCCGTGTAAGTAGAGCGGCAGAGGTCACTCCATCCGCATCGAAATCACCATAGACAGTGATATGCTCACGCGCATGCAACGCACGTTTAATCCGTTCCAGAGCAGGTTTCATATCAATGAGAGAATCGGGAGAAGGTATGAGTTCCAGGCGGGCCTCAAGGAAGGCCCGCATCTCTGTGGGAGTATGCAAACCACGGCTATACAGTAGCTGAGCATGGAGATGCTGTATTTTGGCCCTTTCAAATTCCTTAAACTGGGCATCACTCAGGCGTTCAGAAACACTCCAGGGTACTGATGTAGAAGGCATTTCCTCACTTCAATCCTTTCCATTACTCTGGCAACAATCGATAGAAGACCTCATTGCCCAGCAGACGACCTCGTTCGCTCAGGCGCAGCCGGTTGGATTCTAGCGTCAACAAACCAGCCTCTTCCACTGGATGAAGTCGGTTGCCCACAAAATGGTCAAAGGATTCGCCAAAACGCTGCTCAAAGGCCGCCAAATGCAGTCCTTCAGTAGTGCGCAAGCCCAGGAATGCGGTCTCGGTCATCTCCTGCTCATGGCTCACACTTTCGCGCTCGTTTTCTGGCCACTTTCGAGCTTTAAGCTGGCGAATATATTCCTGTGGATCAAGCGTATCGGAAAAGCGCTCACCGGCGAAAAAGGAATGAGCGCCCGCGCCCATGCCAATGTATGGAAGGTTTCGCCAGTAGGTGAGATTATGCTGACATTGGTGACCAGGCAAAGCCCAGTTAGAAATCTCATAATTTTCATAGCCAGCCGCTCGCAAAAGCTCATCGGCATATTCGTACATGTCTGCACAGAGATCTTCGTCACCTGGAGTAATACGTCCCTCAGCAACCCAGGTAAAGAAAGGTGTCCCTTCCTCGACGATGAGCGAATAGAGTGAAAAGTGCTCAGGTCGCAGAGTCAGAGCCTCATCCAACGTCTCCTGCCAGTGACGCATGGTCTGGCCAGGCAAGCCAAACATAAAGTCCAGGTTAAGAGAGGTAAAACCAGCCTTGCGGGCAGACTGCACTGCTAGAGTAATCTCTTCTGGTGAATGAATCCTGCCCAGGGTCTCCAGTAAGGTGGCATCAAAGCTCTGTGCTCCCATGCTGAGACGATTTATCCCCGCCGATCGCAGCCCTTGCAACTGTTCCAGACTGAGCGTTCCCGGGTTAGCTTCTAACGAGATCTCCGCATCCTCATCCAGAGCAAAGGCTTGCTGGCAGGCTTCTAAGAGACGAGTAATCTGGGATACCGTGAGGAGACTGGGGGTACCGCCCCCAAAGAAGATTGTGCGGCTCCGACGCAAACAACCGTCAGAGAGCCTTGCCCGCTCACCGGCAAGCTTAATATGGGTGAGCAATGCTCGCACATATGGCTCACGCAACGGGAGCATACCAGCATACGTATTGAAATCGCAATAGTGACAACGGGTATGACAAAAAGGGACATGGAGATAGAGAGAAACCGTCTGAAGCAGTTCTTCGATAGTCGGTGTATGGAGGTGAGAGCGATCAAATGTACTGGTAGTCATAGGCAAATGTGCACAATCCGTCTATCATGAAAAGAAGCATTAGCATGGAACAATAGAATTGTCAGTACCATAAAGTTCACAGGAGAACGCTGAGGTCCTCCTGTGGACTTTATGAAGCATTCCTAACTGGTCGAAGTCCCAGTAGTCGAAGGTGCACCTGTTGGCAGGATATTATTCGGTGGCAAGTTATCTGTATCGAGCAGCTTATTTTGATCAGGCGAGGTGATATTCTGACCAGGAAGAGCTCTGCGATCCTGTAACCAGTCCACCAGGGCGTTGGACTTGAGACCTGAAAGGGTCGTTGCAGCTATGACTCGTGAAGGATCAATGCCCGTAATCTGAACAATATAATAGGCACCATTGCCGAACAGCACCTTACTGGTTTCATTGAGCTTTCTACCAGGATCAAAGATCCAGTTATCGATCACAGAGGAACCACCAACACCACCAGCAGAGCTATCGATATACTCATAACGGGTCTGCCAGCCCAGATCTCCACCTTTACTACTTGTACCAGTATCCTGCGAATCTGCTTTCGCCAGTTTTCCAAAATCCTGGCCTTTCTGCAAATCCTGCAAAATCTGATTGGCCTTCTGCTGGGTTGGTAACACAATCTGACGCGCCAGCACCTGATAAGAAGGAGAAACAAGTAGCGAGGCAAAGTAGCTTTGTGCATTTGTACGCCGATCGAGAATCGTCAGCATATCGCGAATGGTATTATCGCCAATGCCCATAGCGCTGAGAAATGTATTATACCCGTTGTTTGACGGCCTGTCCGCTTTCAAAGTATTGATATCTCGATTTACCTGAGCAGCAGTGGGGTTAATTCTCGTCTGCAAAGCGGAATTTTGTGTCGCAAGCCACTCACGAAGAATCTCATCATCCTGTAACCAGGTTGCACTATCATTAGCGATCTGAGATTGGGTAAATCCCTGTTTTTCTAGAGGGATGGTATTCTGGTTAAGATTGGTAATCTGATTTTGAAAATCCTGATGCTTCTGCTGAGCAGCGGTCAACAGTTTTTGCTGATCATCCAGTTGGGTTGTAAGAGTAGTACGCTGAGTACTGGAACCCTTGGGCAACTTGCTGATCTGCGTTTTCAGACTACTGATCTGGGTATTGAGATTGGTGATTGTGCTGCTCTCTTGAGCATCCTGTTTCTGGATGTTAACAAGCTGAGCAGTGAGACCTGTGGGACCGTACAGCTTATTTATTTCGAGCTGCGTCTTCACACCAACCATCTGACGATACTCTGACTGTGGTATAGAATGGCCATTGACTGTCGTGATAGGCAGGCCAGGAATAACGATATTGATATTAATCCAGGCACCGATAAGGACCGCCACGAGGAGAAGGACAATACCCGTTGCCAGACCCCAGGTGGCGCGACGTTGAATCCGAACCTTATCGGTGTGCGAAAGATGTGTTCCCCAACCAAAAATAAGGGGCTTCCCGTCACGCCGTGCCTCCACTCGTGCGGTCTGCTTATTGTAGCGTCTGCCCTTGGGAGGCTTGCCACGCGAGTTTCCCGATGTACGAGCAGGACGCTCCGTTTGAGTGTTCATAAGTACATCCCTTCCGCGCCAGATCATGGGTAACGCCCTTATGGCGCACAGCAAAGATGAAAAGCCAGATCTTTAACAGTTCAACCACACTTTCACCTTTGCCGTGCATGGGCGCTTCTCTACATGCCGCGCATGTGTTCCGCAGTGTAGGGTAGCAATGCCATATGACGAGCCTGTTTCAATGCAACGCCCAGACGGCGCTGATGTTTCGCACAGGTACCCGTCTTACGACGTGGTTCAATTTTGCCTCGATCAGAAATGTAACGCTTCATAAAGCGGCTGGCATCTTTATAGTCAATGTCACGCACATGATCATGGCAGAACTGACAAATTTTGCGGCGAGAGCCGCGCTCCCCACGACTGCCTCGATCGCGACGTGGGCCACTACTATCAGATCGTCTTTGCATGAAATTTTCTCCTTATACCCCTGCAATGGGAATTTAAGGAAGATCGTCTGAGTCAAGAAATGGATCAAAATCATCGCCAGACGCGCTTGGAGCACTATACCCAGAGCCAGGACTGCTCTGCGAATAGCTTCCAGAACCGCCAGAGGACCCTTTCGAATCGAGCATCTTCATATCACTTGCGACAATATCAATCACAGTGCGCTGAATCCCTTCTCGATCGGTATACTTCCTCTGTTGGATACGTCCTTCAATATAGACCTTGGAACCCTTGTGCAGATATTTCTCACAAATCTCTGCCAATTGACGCCAGGTGACGATGTTAAACCATTCGGTCTCTTCTTTCTTCTCACCGTTTGCCTTATAGGTTCGGTTTACAGCCAGGGAGAACTTTGCAACAGGAGCGCCATCGCTGGTAATCTGAAACTCAGGATCGCGACCCAGATTCCCGATCAACATGACCTTATTTAACATGATTGATGTCCTTTCAACGTAATAAACGCTGTCGTATGGTATACAATCTCTCTACCGCCATGGCCGGGCATATGGACTCAGACACGATCTCCACTTAAGAACTATGCCTCTACTGTTTCTTCCTCAGCCACTGGCGCACTAACGGGGATTTCTTCATCCGTATGCGCTGCGACAGGGGTTTCTTCCTCTTCAGCTTCAGAGACCACCACTGGCTCGTTCTCTGGGCTAATTGCCTGTTCTGCTGGAACCTCTACCTCGGTCGCTGGAGCAGCCTGGGCCTGGGCTTGAGCCTGGGCTGCCGCAGTAGCACGAGCATCGCGCTCTTTCTGAGCAACCTTCGGATCGCGTCTGATAATGAGATGCCGAAGAATCTCCTCGGAAACTTTAAGTGTCCGGTCCAGTTCACTTACGGATTCAGGGGTTAAGATCATATCAATAAACACGTAAAAACCGTCTCGGTGATGCTCGATCGGATAGGCAAGGCGCCGCCGCCCCCACTGGTTTACCCGAACAACCTGACCACCATTAATATTGACGATCTGCTCAACACGCTCCAGTAAAGTGCGTGTCTGCTCTTCATTGACTTCGGGACTGAGTATGAAGCCTAGCTCATAATCTCGACTCACGAAGCCACCTCCTTCCTCTGGGCATGCATCTGAACTCTCTTCGACACAAGAGCATGTGCCGAAATTCAGAGCAGGCGAGGCATCAATCTTTCATCGATGCACTTGAGTATTTTTTACATGTGCTTCTCCTAACAAATTGTCAGGGAGATGCTTTTGCACTTCGCCATTATAGCATTGTTCCCCTATGCTGACAATACGGCTATGCATTACGATGGTTTTTCCCTTTTTAATTATTCGTCTTTGTCTCGTTCGTTCGCTCTCGCACACAAAGCAGGCAAGACAGAAACAAAAGGTTTTTCGAGAAGACTTCCTGGACAATTGATAATCACAAATCACACCTGGATCGCAAATGAGCTGATAATCACGGACTCTCTACCCTGTCTGACGATGCGGGCCTGACATTCCTGGGATTGAGGGGATCCCGCGATTATCAGTTTTCATATGTCTATTCTTCTTATACGTCGAGGAAACGGAAAAACGGAAAGATTGTTAGTTTTTTCTTGTAATGAAGAAAAAAACTTATGGTTGAGGTATCTCATTTCGATATATGACTGTTTTGACCTGCCAACAGGTAAAAACGATGTGTGCCAGATAGGAAATATATGCAGCAACTCTCCAGCGAACCAATCGTTCGTTCTCCTCATGTCCAGCGGTCTGGAATCACTCCGACGGGCGCTGTTCAATCGACAGCCGCCGTCTCTCTTGCAGCCATTCAAAAAGGCGGTTGGCCCCATATGTCTCACGATAAACGACCATCTTATGCGCGGCACGCTATGCTTTTACTTCTACTCTGGGGCTTTTTGCTCGGGTTCTGCTACTTCCTGTTTTATCCCCTCTCGTGGAGTGCCTTGCCAGGATCAGCACAAGCAAGCACGTTAGCTACAACTCTACCCTGGCTCATTCAACTCTTCTGGACACATTGGATGCCTTTTCTGACTTCGCTCCTGGCTCATATCTCCTGGCTTGATCTTAGAACTGGCTCTTCGACTGCTATGTCTAATCTCTGGTTGATCTTATCAGGTGTAGCGCTCGGGTTACTCTTTCTAGCCGCCCGTGTGTGCCAACGAACTCTAACTGAGCAGCTAACCAGTCTCCAAATCCATTTGCTGCTAGGAGTAATCTGTTTCTTCGGGGTACTCTTTGGAATCCTTTTTCTTTTCTTGCCCGGTGGAAACGCTCAAGAGACCTTACTCTACGATCTCTATGGCCGTCTGGTTGCGACATACCATATCAATCCCTATCTGGCATCCTCAAGCGTCCTTACGCATGATGCGCTCTTTCATGCACTGCCTGACAAGGTGTTCACAACTCCTCTGGTCGGACCACTCTGGTTGGATCTGACGGTCCCCATAGCCTGGTTAGCTGGCACGAATGTGTCCGGGGTGTTGCTCGATTTTCGAGCTTTTGGCCTGCTCTTCCAATTGGCCAATACTCTTTTGATCTGGCTGATTCTGAGTCGTTTGAAGCCGGAGATGCGCCTGACCGGGACACTGCTCTACGCCTGGAATCCCGCGCTCTTGCTGCTCGGTATAGGTGAGATGCATGCCGACATAGCTGCGATCTTCTTCGTACTTCTTGGAACTCTTTTCCTTCAACGGCGGATGTTATTCGTAGGATGGATCTGTCAGATCCTGGCGGTGCTGATCAATCCACTCTGTTTGCTGCTGCTACCGCTATTTTTGCGAACCCTGGCGCAGGAAATGGAGCCAATGTCACGCAGCAAGCGGACACTCTGGTGGATTGGACTGCTCTGTATATCTACTCTTGTGCTGACGCTGGCCTATGCCCCTTATTGGCCAGGCCTGGGGTTAAATGGAATAGCCATACATATCGGGCAAGTTTTCTGGCAGGCGGCGGCACATGCTTCGTTGCTAAACTCGTTTAGTCAACTGCCCTTTGCTTCCTGGCCCCCTATGGCCTGGCTACTTACACCCTTTATATGGAATAGTTTACTGGCGCTCGCTGTCTGCGTTTTGCTAGTGTCAGGCATCTGGATCACTGATAATCTGGAGCTTGCGCTACTCTTTGGAAGCTGGAGCTTCCTGATAATTTTTGCTCTTTTACCTGAAAACGTTCCCTGGCGGATCCTCTTACCACTGACGCTCGCTATAACAAGCTCCAATCGTCGAACAATATTCCTGGCCCATCTTCTCACGCTTGGAGCACTAATAACATACTGTCTAAACCTTAGAGCGGAGACGTGGAGTGGACAGGCCCTGGTGACCGTTGGCATCCCCTGTCTTATCTGGGGATGGGCGCTCTTCTTTCTCTCAACCAGGCGAATGACTTATCGCGGTCATGAAACAACTGCAACAACTTCCCAACCACGCAAACGGTTCGGAATTTCACGCCCTCCATGGCCTCAACATCCCTCCTCAAGCTCTCATGGATAAAAGAGAAAGAAATGGATAAGTTGGAAGGGCAGTGGCGAAGGCCACCGCCCTTCCAACTTATCTTTAAAATCTGTGTGTGGGGAGAAAAAGAGAAATGGTTGCATATCTGACGGCACTATGATATAATGCCACTCGCATACGGGGTTAACTCCAGAAATAGGCTTATCTGCGCCTTCGAAGGAGTTCAGTGGGATTGAATTTGAGTTAGTCTACGCATCAATCTCCGCCAACTATTCCTGCCTCTCTTCTTCAGTGTACAAGACACTCAGACAGATACGCAGTTTTTCGTTGCTTATACTTCTCTAAAACCCCAACAAGAGCAGAAAGAAATATCATGAAGCAGAAACTGAAAACACACACAGCCATGGCCAAGCGGGTAAAAATTACTGGCTCTGGCAAAATTATGCGGCGTAAGGTCGCATCCAGTCATCTACGCCGCAACAAATCTTCTCATGCCATTCGTTCAATGGACAAGCGCTTTGCGCTGGCCAAAAGCGATAGTAGCCGCATAAAACGGTTATTACCCTACTCTCTTTAGATCGTTTGTGCATTGGAAATCGCATGGAGGAATAACAAAAAGCTATGCCAAGAGTAAAACGTGGTGTACCCGCACATAAAAGACATAAAAAGCTCCTACAACTAGCTGAAGGTCAGCGCGGTACGAGAAGAAGTCTATATCGTCCTGCGCATGAATCTGTCATGCGCTCGATGGCGTATATGTATCGCGACCGACGCAATCGCAAGCGCGATATGCGCCGTTTGTGGATTACTCGTATTAATGCAGCCGCACGCATGCATGGTGTTAGCTATAGCAGGCTTATGCATGCTATCCATATAGCTAATATCGGCGTAGATCGGAAAATTTTAGCCGAGATGGCAGTCAACGATGAGGCTGCATTCGGTGTTCTGGTCGAGGCTGCGCTGGCTACTATAAACTAAAGCCGCAGCGTTAAAAACGTATGACACGCATCACCAGTCTTGCTAATCCACATGTCACCAGGATACGTGACCTTCATACAACAAAAGGCCGCAAAAAAAGCGGTCTTTTGTTGATGGAAGGTCCGCACTTGCTCGAAGCGCTCCTGCATGCGGATATGCTTCCTCAGGAAATCTATTACCAACCAGAACTACTCTCACGTACCCCTGAGGGCCGTCTTCTGCTGGATCGCCTTCGGCGTCCAGTTCCCAATCTGGGAAGGTGCTCTTGTGTCGAGGTGAGCGAACAAGTAGCAGAGGCTATAAGTGATGCACAGACCACCCAGGGAGTGCTGTGCGTCGTGCCTGTTCAGCTTTTTCGACCAGAACGGCTCCTGACAAAACGTTCTTCTGGATCACGTCCGGCGCTTTTACTATTGGATGATATATCTGATCCCGGCAATATGGGTACTATTTTGCGCACAGCCCTGGCCACAGATGTGCAGGAGGTATTATTAACGCCTCGCTGCGTCGATATCTATAGCCCCAAAGTATTGCGATCCGCTGCCGGTGCACATGTCGCGCTTCCTGTCTGGTCAGATATGTCCTGGACAGCGATTGAAGAACACATCCATCAACATTGTGGACATAGAAAGCGAATTTTTCTGGCTGAAGCTGCCGGTCCTCATCTCTACTCAGAGGAGAATCTAACCCAACCGTTTGCTCTCATTATTGGAAATGAGGCCCATGGTGCTTCCCATGAGGCGCGTGATCTGGCCAGTCAGATCATGAGTATCCCCCTGGCCAATCAGGTTGAGTCCCTTAACGCAGCAATTGCTACCGCTATTATCCTCTTTGAGGCTGTACGTCAGCGACAAACATTTTAAAATCAAGTTACACGAAAGAAGTCCAGCAAACATTTACCAGTGGTTATTTATCTCGCTAGGGGAAGCTGGCTGATGGATCAACGTCTCGTGGCCACAACTATCGCATTGAAGAGGCATAGTTCCCATATGGATCATTCCACAAACCTCACAAGACCAACGAGAAACGCTCACGGGCTGTCTCTGGCGAAGAAAAGCAAGTGCCGCCTGAACCGTACTGTCCTGGTTAATTTTCACTGAACTATGGCTGTTAATTCTCTGTGCAAGCATGATAATTTTTCTCCTCAGTTTTATAGATTGACATCCGTGCATCACAAAACGTTTATGGAAGTCAAGTACGTCTGCATCAAGTCTAACAGCCCTTTCACTTGAAAGTCTAGCAGTTGAAATAGTGGTTATCGATACTATACATAAGCAAAAAGTTATACTTGATAATCTAAGAAGAAGCGAGCGTGTTTGGCGGGGCGCATACCCCGCCAAACACGCTCGCTTCTTCTTTTTTCGGAGAATGGGTGGCTTTGCACGAGAAAGCAGACCCCAGGAGAAGAGAAAAACAACTTCTGCATGGTCCTGATTCAACCTGACCTGCACCTGGCCACTATTACCAGTTACTCTGTTGCCGGTCATTTGAAGGAGGCCAATGTGGGTTGTTTGGTTGCACAGCATCTGGCTGATTTGGGAAAGAATGCTGCGCATTGCCCTGTGCCCCAAAGGAACGCGGTCCATTCTCTGACGAGGCCTGAAAGTCAGAGGCATACTGAGAGAAATCATCTGCGGGAGGAAAAGACTGCTGTCCATTCCCATTGGCCTGAAAAGCATGTAAAGGCGGCGAAAACTGTGATAAGGCAGCGCCAGATCTCTGGGGTTGAAAAGGCGACGGTCCGTTGCCCTGCGAAGAAGCTAAAGCTGGTGAATATTGGGCCAAACCAGTATTCAATCCGGCAGGAGGCAATGAAGAGTAAATCCCACTGTTACTAATCGCCTGAGCAGTCGAGGTCACAGTACGAAAAGTTCCACTAACCGTCATTTGACCATCCAGGTTCTCTTCAGAAAGCATAGAACCATTCGTTGCAGGAGTAAAGTAATTCAGACTCTCACGCAACTTGAACGCCTCCACAGATGCCAGCAACTGCTCTGCCAGACGGGCCATACGCTCCATATTCTGAGCCGCTTCACGGGTACTACTGCTACTTGCCTGCGTAGATTCAGAGACACCTTGCATAATTTGCACAACATCATTCGACGATTGTCGCTGCTGCGTAGCCATCTGGTTGATGATTTCAATCTCGCGTGCCTGACGTTCAATGAAAGAGAAAATTGACTCCAGTGAGGTACCAGCCTCTTCAGCCAGTCTCGCACCAGCGGATGTTTCCCGTTCAGTATCACGCATAGAGACCGCGACAGCGCCAATTTCATCTCGAACGCTACGCACGATACGCCCTACTGAGCTAGCCTGCTCTTTTGCCCTTTCAGCCAGACGTCGAATATCAGCGGCAACTGCACCAAAGCCTTTCCCGTTATCACCAGCCATAGCCGCCTGAATAGCAGCATCCAGAGCCAGACGGTTCGTCTGGTGGGCAATGTTAGAAATGGCCTCCACGATATTATTGATTTCGCGCGAACGTTCTCCCAGTGTTTGTACTTTACTAGAGGTCTCCTGCACATTAGTATGAATACGCTCCATACCCTCAATCGTTTGTTGCACCGCCTGGCGACCACCCTGAGCGCTCAAACGTGCCTCACGTGCGCTACTGGCAAGAGTCTGAGCACGATTTGCCACCTGTTGACTGGCCTGAGCCATACGCTCGACCTCAATAGCGGCATTGGCGATCTGCTGGATCTGACGATCTGCTGTCTCTACTAACTCTGTCATGCGATCAGAGGTCATTGTAGTAGATTCCTCAACCTCCCGCGCTACCATTTTTACTCTTACAACCAGGCTGCCTAACTCTTCAACCATATAGTTAAAAGAATCGGCCAGTACCCCTAAAGCGTCTGCCGTCACTTCAGCCTGTACCCGCAAATCACCTTCACCGACGCCACTCACCTCGCTAACCAACTGTTCTACCTGTCCCTGCAAAACATCGCGCTGCGCCTG
>DAOTTL010000160.1:0-8943 GCA_034438135.1 Ktedonobacteraceae bacterium
ACTATTTCACAGGAGAACCCGAAAAACTTCTCTGGTTATGCTATAATGCCCTTGAGGGAAGAAAGAGGGTGCCGCCACAGAACAACCTCGCAGTCAGCCCACTGCACCCACAAAACATCCTTTTTGTACCAATAGAATAGTAGTCCTCTTATGAATAATTGGAAGAAAGAAAACGGAGTCGTGTGGTCTACTGAAGACAGGGATGCACCCAGGCCAGGCCGGGATTCTGAACGTAGTACCGAACTTTTGTCGAACGAACAGATCGGCAAGCTCCACTCGGCGGACGCCCCAATTGGCGTCTTCGACTCGGGGGCAGGTGGCCTTACTATCCTCGCCGACCTGCGTCAGGAACTGCCGCATGAAAACTTCATCTATATTGGCGATACACAACGCTGTCCCTATGGTGTACGCAGCAACGAAGAGATTATAGAGTTCTCTCTTGAATGCAGCCGCTTCCTGCTTCGCCAGGGAGTTAAGTTGATCATCGTAGCCTGCAATACCGCCTCTCAGAGTGCCCTGAGTACCCTCAGAGCCTCAATTCACTCGCTCTCCTTCATTGGTGTAGTGCCCGCAGTTAAGCCCGCAGCACGTATGACTCGCAAAGGACGCATCGGGATCGCTGCGACAAATCAGGCCGCTAAAGCTATCTATCTGCGCCAGTTGATCGACGAGTTCGCTGGCGGGATCCAGGCCTTTGCCGTAGGATGTCCCGACCTCGTAACTCTAGTCGAGCGGGGAGAGTTCGATGGTCCCGAAGTCGAAACAATCGTCCGACAGGCCCTCCAGCCCGTCCTGGACGAAGATGTCGATGTACTCGTCCTGGGTTGCACACACTTTCCGGCTCTGAGACCCGTCATCGAACGCATAGCAGGTCCCAAAGTTCAGGTCATCGATAGCGGTCAGGCCATCGCTCGTCGCACCCGCACAGTTCTCCAGGCCGAGCATCTGCTCCACGGCGATCCCCCTCCGCTCAAGCAAGAACGCGGTGAACTTGATCTCTGGTGCAGCGGCGATCCGCACACATTCAGGTCCATTGCCTCACACATACTCGGCCTACCTGTCCTTGTTCGACAGGCCAAACCTGCAATATAGGGGAAAGTATGATCTGCTCTATAAAGAAAATAGATGCGCATAAGGAGAAGCCATGCGCATCTTAATGCTGATTCATCACATACCCTATCCTACGATCAGCGGAGGCCATGTACGCGAATATAGTCTTATCAAAAGACTGGCTCAACAGCATGAAATTTTTCTGATCTGTTTTACTAGAAACCCCTACGAAGAAGAGAGCATACAGCACTTACAGCAGTTCTGCTCGCAGATCTCCTTTTTTCCCGCCTACTCTCTTCCATCTCAAAAAACGAGGATCAAACTCACGTTCCTCTCTCCCAAACCCTGGTCTTTGAATGTCTATACCTCACCGATAGTCAAAGCAAAAATTGCTGAACTACTCCGAACAGAGTCAATTGACCTCATCCATGTTCAATGCTATTATCTAACCCTGAATATCCCGCAAAAGTGCTCCGTTCCACTGATCCTGCTGGAGGATAACGTCGAGTTTATCTACTCCAGACGCAGACGACAGGTAGCAAAACACTGGTTCGAAAAATCCCTGCACTTCCTCAATGCCCTGAAAGAACAATACTGGGAAATCCACACCTGGCACCGCGCTCACACCTGTGCCTTTACCTCGGAACCCGACCAGAAAATCGCCGAAAAATACCTTCCCAAAGGCTCGGTCTCGGTCATCCCAAATGGAGTTGACACTACTTATTATGTCAACCAGCAAGCAGAGGACACAGTCCCCTCGCTTGTCTATCTGGGCAATTTTGGCTACCTGCCCAATGTAGACGCCATGCTCTACTTCTGCCAGAGCATCTTTCCTCAGATCATCGAGCAAGTGACGGAGACAAAACTCATCATTCTGGGTGCCAGTCCTCCTGAGTCAATCAAAGCGCTCGCCAATCATCCAGCCATTTCTGTCACAGGCAAGCTGGCAGATACAAGATCGTACCTCTCACGCGCATGGATCTTTGTCTGTCCCCTGCGCATCGGTGGAGGCACGAAAATCAAGATGCTTGAAGCTATGTCCATGCAGAAAGCCATCGTCTCCACCTCTGTAGGCTGCGAGGGACTCGACCTGGTTTCAGGAGAACATTTTCTGCTCGCAAACGAGGCGGAACAGTTTAGCGAGTCCGTTATCAAGCTCCTGCGCGATGCAGATCTGCGCAAAACATTGGGTGAGCAAGCCAGAAAACTGGTCGAGCAGCAATACGACTGGGACCGGAGCGCTCAACTTCTCGAAACCCTCTATAAGCAAATTAAGACGCAGCAGTAACCGGAGATCCTGGAAACAAAAAACGAGCGAACATCCAACCATCTATAGATGTTCGCTCGTTTTTTGGACCTTTTTCTGCTACGGTTGCGTACCAGTGGCAACACCCGCACTCGCGCTGACTCTTTCGGGTAATTGAGCAGCGGTCATACGCTGGCGAGCACGCTCGGCAGGAACTCTGGCCCGTCTCGTCGTAGCCAGCGTTGCCCGTCCAACGAGTTGCACAAAGCCAAAGAGCATAATCCAGTTCACAACTCCTAGAACGATCAAGAAAACCAGGGTATCACCATTGCCAGAGCCGAAACTCTGAATGATCAGATAGAGACCACCAGTGATCAGAATATTGAACAAGGTCACCGGAATCAGAATCAACCAGGCAAATTGCATTAGCTGATCGGCACGCAGACGCGGCAGCGTACTGCGTATCCAGATGAAGACAAAGCAGAGTCCATAGATCTTGCCCACAAAGTAGATCAGTCCCAGCATATTGCCGACAAAGCCCCAGCCCAGAGAATGCAGTCCGGTCAGGAAGAGCACCCCAGGACCCGACCAGCCACCCAAGAAGAGCGTTGAGGCAATCGCCGAGACGACCGTCATATTGCCATACTCGCCCAGGAAGAACATGGCCCAGCGCATACCACTGTACTCCGTGAGATAGCCCGCAACCAGTTCAGACTCCGCTTCAGGTAGATCGAAGGGAGCGCGATTGGTCTCTGCCAGACCGCAGGTGTAGTAAACGAGAAACATTAGAGGCTGAACCAGGAAGAACCAGGACCAGGGAGTAAAGCCCTCAAAGATGAAGTCCCAGAAAGGGATGCCCCGACCCGGATAGAGACTGGACATCTGAGATTCCAGAATACCCTTGATCGAGATCGTTCCCACACCTATGCCATGTGGATCGAGTACGCTGGTCAACATAACCACACCCACCAGAGCCAGCACAAGCGGTAGCTCGTAAGAGATCATCTGAGCAGCCGAACGCAGACCACCGATCAGGGCATACTTATTATTCGATCCCCAGCCAGCCATCACCACGCCCACGACATCCAATGAACTCATCGCGACCAGATAAACAATTCCAGTAGCCAGGGCTGTACCCGGCAGACCAATATAGGGCGAGAATGGCAGAACAGCAAACGTAGCAATCACCGGGGCCAGAAAGACCGAGGGAGCCAGCAGGAAGATCGACTTATCCGTCCCATCGGCATGGATATCTTCCTTTAAGAGCAGCTTCGCAACATCCGCCACGGTCTGCAACGATCCACCCGGACCCGTATGAAGGGGTCCACGGCGATCCTGCATCCAGGCCATCAACTTGCGCTCGGCCAGCACCAGAATGGTCGCGCTGGTCAACACAAAGCCAAAGAAGGTGAGAAAGGCCACGATGAACTGGAGAAACTGCCACGAGATAACCCCGTGAAACAGTCCAACCCAGAAATTCACCCAGTCGGTGCCCACATCCCCTAATGCCAACAGACTATGTATCATAAAATAACTCCAGAGAAGAAAGGACCACTTCACAAAGTCCCTTCACCATTGCTTACCGATCAACTTCACCCAGAACGATATCGGTACTGCCCAGAATGGCAACGACATCACTCATCTTGTGACCGCGCAACAATTCAGGCACAATCTGCAAATTTACAAAAGATGGGCCACGTACCTTGGCACGCCAGGGATACTCACTGCCATCGCTGATAAAGTAAATGCCCAATTCTCCCTTACTGCTCTCGATCGCGAAGTAGGTCTCACCTCGCGGCGGACGCAACGCAATCGGCGTACGTGTACAAATTGGACCACCAGGCAGTTTATCAATCGCTATCCGGCAGAGCCGGATAGACTCGTAAATCTCATCCACGCGCACTTTGTAACGGGCAAAACAGTCGCCCTCTTGCCTCACCACTACGTTCACCGGAACCTCACGATATGCCCCGTAAGGACGATTGACGCGCAGATCCCACTTGACCCCGCTTGCACGCAACATTGGACCCGTCAGACCATAGGCAATCGCTTGCTGCTGATCTACATAGCCAACACCCTGAGTACGTGCCTCGAAGATCTCGTTGCCGGTGACCAGGCCCTCAAACTCCTTCATATTCTTCTCTAATTGGTTGAGAAAGGCCTCACACTCTGCCAGCCAGTCCTTCGGAAAATCGTGCAGCACACCACCTACGCGGATATAGTTTACATTAAAACGACTGCCCCCCAGAGCCTCATAAAGCGACATAATCCCCTCGCGGTCGCGAAAGGCCCAGATCACTGGCGTAATCGCACCCAGGTCCAGCAGATACGTGCCAACCCCCACCAGATGACTGGCGATACGCTGTAGCTCGCTAACCAGCAGGCGGATATATTGAGCACGTCTGGGAGGATCTGTGCCCATTAACTGCTCGACAGCGCCCGCGTAGGCCACCTCATTGAGCATGGGCGAGAGATAATCGCAGTTGTCCATATAGCGAATACCGGCCATCACAGTACGATTCTCCAGGATCTTCTCGATGCCGCGATGGAGATAGCCAATGACCGGAGTACAATTCACTACTGTTTCGCCTTCCAGCGTCATAACCAGGCGCAACACTCCATGTGTGCTGGGGTGCTGTGGACCCATATTGAGCAGCATTTCCTGTGTCTTCAGTCCCTCGTCGCCTACCTCATCCTCAGGAAAAGCACTGGGATTTTGATTTGTAACCATGGGTTTCCTCTTCGATATACTTGCGAATCAGCTCTTCTCTTTACCAGAGAATACATATTACGCCCGCGAACGATAGGTCAACCATCTGCGTACCAGAATGACCGACCAGCCGATGGCTGTCAGGGCCATCACGCCGCCATAGAGATAGTGGTTAGGGTCGCTCCCGAAAAAAAAGATGCAAAATATGGCAAAGCCCCAAAAACCAATGGCGATCATGCCTGAAAAGACCAGACCCTGCAACCCTCCGCTGCCGGTGAAGTTCCGCGCCTGAACATTTTGGCGAGAAACGGGTGGCTCAGGTGCGGGACGTTCCTGGACAGCTACTTTCCCATTGGTAGATGCTGTGGGCCGCCGATTCGCGCCCTTTTTGCGTTGTTTCGTTTTAGGCATACGCTTGACGTACTTTCCAGGCAGCAGAACACCTTACTACTTTTCGGCCTCTTCTTTATGTCCCTCAAAAGCATGGCCAAAGGTTGGAGTTCCGGGATGCAGGCGCTCCTGCTGGCCCTGACCCACTTTCTTATACACTGTTCTCTCAACGCCCTTTTGCTGATACTGACCTGAAACCGCCATATTCGGATCAACCTGAGTGGTCGCGCGAGTTTTAACGGTCATAGGGGTCTGATGAAAATTCTTCAGAAGAGGAAATCCCTCGAAGTCATCATCCAGCAACATGCGGCGCAGGTCAGGGTGACCAACATAACGGATACCATACATATCATAAGTCTCACGTTCCAGCCAGTTCGCGGTCGGCCAGACAGAGACAACGCTCTCAACTTCAGGTTTCTCATGATCCAGACGCACCTTTAGCTGCAAAAGCTGACCACGAGTCGTTGAGCGCAGATGATAGATACTCTCCAAATGATCGAGCATGTCCGCACCCGAAATACAGCTGAGAAGATCAAAGCCGAGCTGATCACGCAAAAATCGACAAACTGCGACGAGATTTGTGTTATCAACTTCCAGACTCAGAAAATCTCCCTTCATCGTTGCAAGCACAAGCTCTTTGCCTGTAATCTGAACTATCGGTGCCAGAGAACGGGTAAGCGCGGCATTCTCATCGCGATACCCACTTCTGGAAGGTGTGAGATTTCTACGGCTCGGCACTAAATCCATCGGATGACTCCTTTACGCCACGCATAGATCAGTCCCATCACCAATATAAGTATGAACAAGACAATCTCTACAAAACCAAAAACGCTTAATAGCTTAAAAATAACTGCCCAGGCAATGATAAAAACGATATCTACATCAAAGGCGACAAAGAGTAGTGCGAATATGTAGAAGCCTAGAGGATATTGGACCCAGGCAGAACCAATGGGAGTCTCACCAGACTCGTATGTTTGTTGTTTTTCTTTGGTCCTTTTATGTGGGGCCAGCAGGTTGGCTAAAACTGTGGCGATGATGACAAAACCGAATCCTGCCGCTAAGAGAATACCCGCATATAAATAACCAACGTTGGTAGGTGTTGACAACGCCCTTCCCTCCAAGTAGTCGCCGCTGTTCCTTTGAGTGAACAAGGCTAGAATGCTGCTTTGATTATAGCACAGGGTGAAAGAGGCGACAATTTGTCTCTTTCTGCCTTGCCAGGCAGGCTACCCCCTTGCACATAGAGGTTTTTACCGATCTGCTGCATCGATCTGGCAGGCTACCCCATCTCCTTTAAAAAAAGCGAATGGTGTGCTGTGGCACGAATGCGCCACAACACACCATTTGCTCTTTTTATGCTCTGTCACCTGCGGCGACACATTTGCAGGAGAGATGGCTGGCAATCTCAGCCATCTCTCCTGTCTCCTGGGAGAGGGGCGGCTTTGCAAGCCGCAGAAAAATCAGGGGCGACTCATATTATAGGGGAGGAAAATTAGGGACAGTAACAGATTCTGGCTTTGCCAGCAAATGCATCCCGGTCTGGCCGGTGTGCTCGTTTGCCTCGACAAATTGCGCCACGATCACCGAGACATTATCCTCGCCTCCGCCGGCCATGGCTGCATTGATCAGCTCTTTGCCTATCTGGTTTGGATCATTTATCGGCATACTGAGGACCTGCTCAATGATGGGATCACGCACCATATCCCAGAGTCCATCAGAGCAGAGGAGCAGTTTATCACCGGCCTGGAGGTCAACTTTAAAGGTATCGACCTCGACCATCGCTTTCTCGCCCAGGCTGCGATAGATCTGGTTGCGTTTGGGATGAGTATAGATATCATCTGGCTTGATGATACCGGCTTCGACCAGACTGGCTACAACCGAATGGTCGTTAGTCACTTTGATAACATGACCATCGCGATACAGATAGGTGCGGCTATCACCGACATTTGCCACGAAGGCAGTCGTGCCCACCACCAGAGTCGTCGTCATTGTCGTCCCCATATCGGCACGAGCCTCCATGTTGCGATTATGTACCGCCTGGTTCGCGCTCTGCACTCCCTCTGCCAGCAATTGACGGAAGCCTACTTCGTCCATGGACACGGCAGTAGAGATCCTTGGGAGCATAAAATCGATCATGGTCTGAATGGCCAGACGGCTGGCATCCTGTCCATTGGCATGCCCGCCCATGCCGTCAGCAACGACCAGGAGACCAAACTGCTGTGGCTCTGAGTTATGAGTTCTAGCTCCCTGCATGGCAAAGAGACTATCCTCATTTGGCTTATGTTTGCGTTTAATGCCTGGATCAGAATACGTCCCTACGTTCAGAAGCAGGATATGCCCTTGCTGCTGAGGCATATGATGCAAACTCTCATCCGGGCCAGGAGCTTGCTTGTGTCCAATGAGCGTTCTATCATCGAGCGGCGCGGCCATATCAGCGCCGGGTGCGCCCACTGGAGCAGGCGGAAACTGCAACGTTGGTTGTTCGCTCATCGGAGCCGCAACAGGCGCGGATAAGACATTGTTGGACATAGAGGCTGCCGGTGGCATGCTGGCGGGTGCAGGTTGATAAGCAGGCAAAGGAGAAGTGCCTCTCAGGCGTACATTCGATCCTGAAGCAGAGGGTGAAAGAAGGATATGACAGGTTGGACATGCGGCGTCATTCAATTGGACAGGATTATGGCAGTTTGGACAGAAAAGTTGTGCTTGCGGCTGGACATGTTGACGCTGGATCTCGGACTCAGAGGGTCGCTGAGCCTGAGCATGGTAGGAGCGCTGACGCTCTATCTCAGCACCGGCAATGCGCTCAGCTTCGACCCGCTCCGCTTCAAAGGCCGCGCGATCACGTCTCCGCCTTCTGAGACGCATCGTCACAATCACCAGCAACAGCGCCAGAGCAATCACGCCTGCGGCCAGAAGGATCAGAAGCGCCCAGGAGAAGCTCGTGGCATTACTGGTGGTAGAAGTTGGGGTCACGCCACTGGGAGTCTGATTTTTAGTCGCTGTCGGCGTAACAGTCTGAGCGTCAAAGAACTTTGCTGCGCCAAAGTCGCCATTCAACCCCATCACTTGCTGAAATGCCTTATGCGCTTTGACTTTATCTGGGGTCGGCTGGTCGAGGGCCTCGATACCTGCATTCCACTGGGTCACCAGATCGGCAGGGCCAGCAGGAGCAGGCAGGATAGTCGTGCCACCTTCGGTCATAGGCATCGACGAGCTTCTCAATAATTGTGGTGACTGTCCATTGCTCACATACATGCCTAGCAGGACGCCAGTAGGACTCACAACCGGAGTGCCATCTTCAATAGTTTGAGTGCTCGTTGTCAGTGTGGGAGTTACCGGAGATGAGGACGGAATAATATCAGGAACAAGAAAGGCAAGGGGAGCGTTGGGCTGATTGGTAGCCACGACAGCATTGGGCAAAGTAGTGTTTGAAGTACTCAGCAGACCAATAATCGAGGACGTACTCAGGTTGCCCTGCGCTGTGCTGCTACGCAATAAATACGGCTGGGGCTGGGGCGTCTGAAACGAAAAAAGAGTATAAGACCAG
>DAOTTL010000161.1:0-17973 GCA_034438135.1 Ktedonobacteraceae bacterium
TCGAGCGTTATCAAGAACTGGCGATATTCCCGGAAGGTACGGATATTCCACTGCAAGAGTTACGCCTGCTCTGGCAAGAGACGGCTGGTCTGAAACCATGGGAGACCGACGATCTGTGTATGCAACTCTCGGGCTTCTCACTGCTGCTCAACTGCGATATGGTGGCTGGCACGATTCGCTTACACGATGTCACGCGCACCTATTTGCTCCAACGGGCCGGGACTAGCCTGCCAGCGCTACACGGGCACTTTCTGGATACAGTGCGACAGGGATTGCAGCTCAATCGCTGGTCAGAGGTTCCATACGACAATGCCTATCTTTGGACCTTCCTGGTCTGGCATCTTTGTCAGGCAACACGCTGGGAAGAACTCGACGAGGCTCTAACGGACCCACGTTTCCTGGCCGCGAAGGCGCTGGTTCAGGGTGTGACATCGCTAGAAGCGGACCTGACGCTGGCCTGCATCGTCTCGGCAAGCTGGCAACAGGAACATACACCACTTCCTATGATGGCAAGCTGGCCACGACTTCAGCGTCGTGTTGGACAGATCAGTCACCTCTTACAACAGGTGGGAACACTCTCCGAATTGGGAGGATTGATCCTGGCACATCTTGGAGGTGAAAAGGTGCTGTCCAGCTATGCACTACCTGCTGAAACAATGTTCACGCCCCCCCTGTTTGCTTTCTGGCACGCGCTCCCCCAGCCAGCGTCCGATGAACTCATCCGCACCTTTTCTGGACACACGAGCGAGGTCACCGTCTGTGCGATCAGCCCCGATACCCGTTTCTTTCTCTCCGGCTCCTCCGACAACACCCTCAAAACGTGGGACTCCGCCACCGGCCACTGCCTGAGTACTCTGTTTGGGCACACGGGTGGGATCACTGACTGTGCGATCAGTCCCGACACCCGTTTCCTTCTCTCCGCCTCCTGGGATAATACGCTCAAAATATGGGATCCCACCACTGGTCGCTGCCTGAACACCTTTTCTGGACACACAGGCGGGATCAATGCCTGCGTGATCAGTCCCAATGGCCGTTTCATCCTCTCAGCCTCCTCTGACAACACGCTCAAAACGTGGGACTCCGCCACCGGTAGCTACCTGCAAAACCTCTCTGGACACGCAAGTTGGATCACTGACTGTACAATCAGTCCGGATACCCGTTTCATCCTCTCCGCCTCCTCCGATCCTACGCTGAGAATATGGGACTCCACCACCGGTCGCTGCCTGCTCACCCTTTCTGGGCACTCGGGTGGGGTCAATGCCTGTGCGATCAGCCCTGATGCTCGCTTCCTTCTCTCCGCTTCCTCCGACAACACCCTCAAAATATGGAACCCTACCACTGGTCGCTGCCTGCATACCCTTTCTGGACACACAAGTCGGATTACTGCCTGTGCGATCAGTCCCGATACCCGTTTCATCCTCTCCACGTCCTCTGACGGTGTTCTAAAAATGTGGAATTCCACCACTGGTTACTGTCTCCTCACTATTTCTGGTCATGCAGATAGGGTCACTGCCTGTGCGATCAGTCCTGATGCTCGCTTTTTCCTCTCCTCATCCTACGATCAGACTCTCAAATTGTGGGACCTCACTACCGGTCACTGCTTGAGCACCTTCTTCGATCACACCAATCGGGTCACTACCTGTGCTATCAGTCCCAATGGCCGTTTCATCCTCTCAGCCTCCTCTGACAATACCCTCAAGCTCTGGGACAGCCAGACGGGACGCTGCCTGCTGACATTCCCAACAGACGGAGATTTGACATGCTGTGCCTTCCATCCCGATGGCAGACACGTGGTGGCAGGCGGCACACAGGGATTGTTGTTTCTAAGGCTGATCTTGTAAAACATTGGCGGAATGCTCTCCTTGCAGAAAGACTTATGGAGGTTATGTTAACATTGAGAAGACTTGATTATCTCCTGGGTACAATCTCAAACGAGGTACTCAGGCACATGATAGAATAATCGGAATAAAGATACTTCTCAACAAAAGGTGATATTTCAATGTTTCAGCTTGATAAAAGAAAAATAGCTCTTATGATTGGGTTTGGGATAATTCTTATGCTCATCAGTAGCGGGGAAGGATCCTTCCTTAAACAATCCGAAGAGTTCTGAATAATAAGCTATTCACGCCAGAAGCTAGCTATATGATCCGCGATCCTGCGACCCTGCTCACGGCCAAGCTGAGCCGAGCGTCCCCGCAGTGCCAGAGACAACAAATCTCCGCCAACCGAGGCCAGGGCCTCGTTCATCGCCTCGTCAGGATGGACTATCTCTATGGTAGCTCCCTCCTGCTGCAGTTGCGCCACCTGGTTACTGAGTTTCTCTACTAAAACAAAAGGAATGTCCGGGGTAATCACAAGCACCCGCTCAAAGCCCGCCGCGAGATCTGCGTTCTCGTTCGAGTAGACCCCGCCGTCCATATAACGATGCCCGCCAATAGTCACAGGTGGCCACACGCTCGGAATCGCGCAACTGGCCGCTACGGCGTCAACCAGATCAGCGCCAGAGGCACGATCGAAGACACGTCGCTCGCCGCTCTGCACATCGATCCCCACCACTTCCAGACGACTCTGTGGCCAGGTATGGACCGGCAAGCGCGAGAAGACCACCGCACGTCGCTCAGACTCGGCGACCGTGGGGGTCGCCAGCGCCAGTGCTCCAATCCTTTGCAAGATCTCCGTTGCATCCCTGGCCCCTCGCAATGCATTCGCAAAATCTGCGGTCATCTTCTCCATATCTACTTGCGCAGACAGTTCCACAGATTGCAAAGCTGGATCACTCTGGCGTAGGAACAGCTCATCCAACGGGAAACCGCTGGTAATCTGCGCCGCAACCGTCGAACCCGCCGACGTCCCCACAAACAGATCAGCATCACGCACATCAAGTCCCGCATCGGCCAGACCCACGATCACGCCCGTCTCCCAGGCGATACCCACGATACCACCACCTCCAAGAATCAAAGCACGCTTAGTCATAGATTTTCTCTTTTCTCTGCCAGTCAGGAGAAATTCTCACCTGACTCTACTACTCTCCTGTTCTTCTACACCCCACTCAAACGCTCAACAGTGATGAATGATATCACAAAAAAAGAGAGGCAGGCAAACGCTCTTTCTGGCGACGCAGCCGCCAGGTTTTCAGGGAGAAATGACTGAGTTTGCAAGCCGCTTCGCTGCTTGCAAACTCAGTCATTTCTCCCTATTTATAGGGGAGGGACGGCTTTGCAAACCGCAGAAAAATCAGGGATGACTCATAGCCTCGCCTCTTATTCACAAAATGAGGTGGGGCGGCCTGCCGCTCAGGCAGAGGTCAGATTGCTGGCAGCATCCGCTGAAAGAGGCTGACTGACCGGCGCAAAGCCAGCGGCAGCGCGGGCAAACTCACCCATACTGGCTCCCCCTTCCAGACGAAACGGCAAGGTACTCGCACGCATCTCCTGAATAATTATCGTCAAACGTTTGAAAAGCGCGTTCACCTCGACGGAAAAACTACCCGCCTGTTGTACAAACTCCAGATACTGAAGCTCAGCCACCGAAGGACCAGGCTCAGGAAGCGCCGCCGTCTCAGGAAACGCATGCTCAGCAGCATGAGCCAGCTCTGTAAAAGCCTCGTCGATCTTCATTACATGATTGGCTGTACTTGACTGCAACTGACGGATCTCCCAGGTCAGTCTATTAAAGAGCTGTTCCAACACCACCAGTTCCTGCAACTGTGCCTGAATCATCCTCTCCGTCACGTTACCAGAACGGGTCGAGATCAACTCACTCAACCGACCAATCGCAAGACCGGCCTTCGCAGTCGTCTCATAGCTCCCGTTCAGACGCTGCTGTAGATCGGCACGAGTCGTCTGAAGCACGATATCCTGAACCTGTTGAATCTGCCGCACAAACGAAGTCTCGCGCTCAGACCCACTCTTATGCGTACCCGAACGCAGCGAGCCAGTTATCGGCATCTGCCACGGCTTCGGTGGCGCTGCCTGTGGCGAGGGATGCGAAGAAGGCACAGAGTGATCCCGCAACTGCGTTCGAGCCAGCGCAGTAAACGCATTCGTGCGCTCCAACCCCTGCTGCGACATCACATCCAACTGCTCAATCGTCGTCGAGGTGCGCAGAATAAAACGTCGGAAACGACCAACCGTAAAATTGAACGCATTGGCCAGCATCCCGATCGGATCGTTGCTCACAATAGCACTGACACGCAGATCGCCCGCATTCACGATACGCATATCAGAGAACAGATGCTCGGCAGCACCCGTCAGAGCATCGCGCTGCTTCCTCGTCTCCTCAAACAACCCGACGATTGTCGTCACCATTGAGTTGACCGCCACCGATACATCGGCGATCTCATCTCGTCCAACAACCTGGACCCGTTCATCGATATGTCCATTCTCGATTGCACGAGTCACATAGCGCAGGTGGCGCAGACGGCGAATTAACGTATCCGAGATAAACCAGCCAACCAGAGCAATCGCCAGGAACGCACCGGCAATCGCCAGCAGCGTTGTCAGAAACTGGTTATGGATCTCCACATTCGTCGCGCTGTCCACTGCCGAGGCCAGACGATCATTGAGTTGTAACAATGATCGCATAGCGCTGAGCGCGTCAGCGTTTGTCGGCTCACCCTGCTGCTGGAGCGTGAGTTGAGCGTTCTTCACCTGATTATGCACAAGATCGCTCAGAACCTCTTCCTGGGCGGCACGGTAGACCAGCCAGGTGCGTTGCGCACTATCAGTTAATGTTAACTGTTGGGACGCCAGACTATCATCGCCTGACTCCGCTAACAGGTTCAGTTGATCGGGATGCTGTCCTAACAGATCGCTATGCGCATAGGTATTCAGGGTCCCATCGTAGAGATTGGCCAGATTGTTGAGCGCAGCACTATCAGCATTCAGCGTCTCACGCGAAGGATGGGACGCATTCGCATCGTCCAATGTCTGATGAAGTTTTGCATCCATCAGCTCAAGAAAGCTCCGACCCGTCGTGAGCGAGGTATTCAGTTGCAACAGCGTATGATAGAACTCGGTCTGTTTGCTCAGCGATTGAGAACGCTGGATACCTGCCACACCTGAAGCCAGAGCCGCAACCAGAGCCGCAACCAGAAACCCCAGAGCCAACCGCCAGGCAATTGGCAGATTGAGAAAGAGATTATGTCTTGAACGCCCGGCAGCCGGTCTCACCAGGGGACGCGTTCGGAGTGGTGTGTTCTGATCTAGCTGGCCCGCATCCTGTGGATGGAATGCGCTCCGCTGATCGAAGGGATTTTGTTGAGAGACGCTCATATGCGCCACCTTTTCCTTTCTACTGGCAGGGAGAACCCACTCAACATTACCGCATCCGTATTCGACGTTAATTGGGAGAATTTTAGATCAGAGATCGAAATATAGTGAAGTCCCGATGCTTGCTGCTGAACCTGCGAAGTAAGCATAAACTTGAGAAATGTATCGACGGGTCCACCATCGGACACACTGAGCGTATACATATGCTCATAGCTCCAGAATGTGTAGCGACCAGCTTCAATATTCTTCAGAGTCGCCATCGAGCCATTGATAGAGATCGTATGCACCTGTGTATCAAGCACAGAGGCGGCCAGATAACCAATCGCACCAGGGGTGTGCGCAACTGCTTTCACCAGATCCTGTGAGGAACTGATCGTCAACAGATTACTCAGCTCATCTCGTCCGCTCAGAACGTAGCGCCGAAAGGTCGCCCGTGTGCCGGAAGTGGCGGGACGGACCACAGGTACAATCTTCAGGTCAGGTCCACCCAGTTGCGCCCAGTTTGTATACTTGCCAGTCGTAAAAATATCGACAATCTCAGAAGTCGTCAGGTTAGTAATTGGCACATCAGATGAAACAATCATGGTAAAAGGGATCACGCACACCAGATGATCGGTCAGATCAGGATCTGGATAGGTCGCGGGATCGGCATAGACATCGGAATTGCCGATACTCACTTTACGGGAGGTCACATCTTGAAGTCCGGTCAGACTTCCCCCACCACTCACGGTTATCTTCACATGAGGATAGGTTTTCTCAAAAAGGGTTGCGGCATTGCTCACCAACGGCTGAAGGGCCGTTGAACCGTCAATCTGAATCTGTCCACTTAAGGGAGGCAGCGTACTATCGAAGGGTCCAGCACAGGCCGAGAAAAGAAAAAAAATACCAGCAACAAAAATAATTACCCGCCAGGACCACATCGAACGTTTGAGAATCGGAAATCTGTAGGGCCAGGGTAGATTTTTCACACAAGTATCCTCTACTCCTCCTGGAGACTCTTTTGGGTCTTTTGGAAGTATTTATATCTCTCAACCCCAGGAGAAAAACTTTCACTTTCCCTACTATCATCATGCTTCTTTGTTAATGGGATGTAATGCTTGTGTAAATATTTCTTTAAGGTACTGTCTTTTTTATGCTCCATTATGCTGACGATACCAATAGGAATAGGATTGCTGGAAGCCAAGTTTCGCGTACATCTGGCGGGCAGCATGGTTTGCCTCTGCAACCTGAAGATAGGCATATCGAGCACCATGCTGCCTGCCCCAGGTCAGCATCCCCTCGACCAGCTGCGTTCCATAGCCCTTTCTCCGCTGTTTGGGGTCCGTCACGACATCAAAAATGCCCAGGCTTTCATGCTCTTTCACTCCCAGACCACAGGCAACCGGCACACCCTGCTCATAGATTGCCGCGTAGATCAATGGAGGCGAAATACGTTCCAGAAGAATGCGATGCAGGTCCTGGTGTTCGGGATAGCGATCACTAAACTGACCGTAGATTGAGAACCATGTTGCCAGTGAGAGGGTCTGCAATGCCGCACCGACTGGCGTTGGACTGGCATCGAGTCTGTACAACAAAATAAGCGTGCTATCAAGCAAAAGGTAGCCACGTTGTGCCAGCAATTGATCCAATTGCTGACTTTCCTCAGAGAACGAGAGCAGACGAAAAGTGCTTGGGAGGTTTTTCTCCGCATAAAAGTGCTCACAAAAGGGAAGTTTTTCCTCTGGAGACAGTAACGACGGATAAAGAGGCGTCACCGAGTTAGAGCGTCGGGTGTAGCCCTGGGCAAAGCGCATAACCCAGCCATCGAAAAGAAGTTGTTGGAGAGCAGGCCAGCTATTGAGAGCAGCCTCCTCAATTCGTCTCTCAAACATAAGTATGCTCCTTTTGCATCTCAGAGTTTCTCCAAAGTCGTTCTTTTCCCACCTACCCTTTTGGGAGGATCGGAGGTAGCGCGGTCGCGCTGCCTCCGATCCTCTTGTTTCCTGGGGCGGAGTCTGGCAACGGCTGAAAAGCGCCCTTTGCAAAGCCCTGTGTTGCATTTGCGGACAATGAGACTGGTACGAAGAGTATGATAAAATCATAAGCATACATATCAACCAACCGCAAATGCAACACAGGAGGACAAAACAATGGGCGAAGGATTTATCTCGCGGGGCTTCCGAGGTCGTCGGCAGAAAAGCGAACTCAGTGGCCGCATCCCGCCTGGACAATATCTTGAGAAAGGTTTTCCAGTGCTTTCGGCAGGTCCCACTCAACATATTCCCCTGGATCATTGGGATCTTTCCATCGTTGGAGAGGTCGATAAACCAAAAACCTGGACCTGGGACGAATTTCAGACCTTGCCACAGGAGAAAATCAAGACGGATATCCACTGTGTAACCAAGTGGTCAAAGCTGGACACCGAGTGGGAAGGCGTCTCCCTTGATACGCTGCTAGGACTGGTCGAGTACGACGCGAACTATGTCATTGCTTACTCGGACGGTGGCTATACAACCAACCTCCCACTCGAAGAAGTTATGGGCGGGAAGGCCTGGATAGTTCATAGCTATGACGGACAACCCATCTCACCACAGCATGGCGGACCCCTGCGTATGCTGGTTCCCCATCTCTACCTCTGGAAAAGCGCCAAGTGGATTCGCAGTCTTCACCTGGTCGATGAAGATCAGCCTGGCTTCTGGGAAACATTGGGCTACAATAATCATGGTGACCCATGGAAAGAGGAACGCTATTGGGGCGACTGACCTGGCAACTCGGCGAAATCGTTGCCGAACAGATAGAAACAGCACGCGCAAAAAGCATTACGCTGGCAATCTCTGACTGGTCGGGTCATCAAGCCGGTCAACATGTAGATGTACGACTCACCGCCGAAGACGGCTATCAGGTTCAACGAAGCTATTCTATCGCCTCTGCACCGGAGGACGGCAAACGTGTGACGCTCACAGTCGAGCGTCTGGAGGAGGGCGAGGTCTCTCCCTACCTTGTAGATGATCTCATCATCGGCGACAAACTGGAATTGCGCGGCCCCATCGGCGGCTATTTTGTCTGGAGCGCACAAATGGCAGAGCCCCTTTTACTCATCGCTGGAGGATCGGGCATCGTCCCTCTGATGGCCATGATCCGCCATCGAGCCGCAGTCGGCAGCAATGTGCCAGCTCGCCTGCTCTACTCAGCACGAACCGCAGAGGACATTATTTACCGCGCCGAACTCGCCCGACTCGTTGCCAGTACCCCATCGCTTGAGGTACACTATACCCTGACCCGCGCACAACCGCCCGACTGGACCGGCTATCATCGCCGCATCGATAGCGATATTTTGCGTGAAGTCGCGTGGCCAGTTGAACAACGTCCCCTGATATTCATCTGTGGTCCCACGCCGTTCGTCGAACTGGCCGCAACAGGTCTATCGGCACTGGGACATCCAGCAACGCGCATCAAAACCGAGCGCTTTGGACCAACAGGAGAATCACTATGACAGACAAACTTGACGGGAATGCCGCTAGCGGCGTGCTACAGGAGATCTTTCCTTTTGAAATGACGCTTGTCCAGACGACCTGCGCAGGCTGCAATACGACCGACACAATCGGTTCCATGACTGCCTATATGACCGGTATGGGCACTATCTTGCGCTGTTCCTCTTGCGATACTGTGCTTATCCGCGTCGCTCACACCAATGGACGCTACTGGCTCGATATGCAGGGCGTACGTCTCCTTCAGATCAGCACGGAGACATCCACAGATGCTCCTGTCTCAGACTGACGCTTCCTTTCGCTTGTATGCCGATCGACATGGTGGCTACAGGGTTTCTCAAAAATCGTTTGCTCCCCCGTCCACCCACCCTTCTTCCTCCCCTGGGAATGGGTCTGGCCACTGCTGAGAAGTGACCTTTGAGAAACCCTGCTGTTGGTTAGAAAGAAAGAAAGGATATTTCATGAAAAAGCTGTCTTATCGTCTGGTTGATGTTTTTACCGATCAGCCCTTTGGAGGAAATCCCCTGGCCGTTGTGCTGGATGGACGTGGTCTCTCTACCGAAACCATGCAGGCCATTGCAAAAGAATTTAATCTCTCTGAAACCACTTTTGTGCTGCCTCCACAAGATCCGGCCCATCATTTCCAGCTACGCATCTTTACGCCCGCCGTCGAACTCCCTCTTGCGGGCCATCCTACAGTTGGAACCGCCTTTGTGCTTGCTCGTGAGCAGCTAATCCAGCTAACTGAACCAGAGACAACGATCATCTTTGAGGAGGGAGTCGGACCCATTTCAGTTACACTGGTACACCGGGAGAACCAGCTCCAGTCGATCCAGATGCGTCAGCCGCTGCCAACTATCGGCGGTACGTTCACCAAAAACATCGAAATCTCGGGCATGCTCTCCCTTGAAATAGATGATCTCGCTTCATCGCTGCCCATGGAGGTCGTTTCCTGTGGCGTGCCCTTCCTTTTCGTGCCAATCAAAAGCCTGGCGGCAATCCAGGCGATCCATTTTCGCCGTGATATATGGGAGCGTATGCTCGCAGACCTCGAATCGCCGCATATCTTCACCTTCACTCAAGAGACCATCCAGAGCACCTCAACGGTCCACAGTCGCATGTTCGCCCCGGCCATGGGCATTAGCGAAGATCCAGCGACCGGCGCGGCCAGCGGTCCACTGGGATGTTATCTTGTGCTGCATGGACTGGCAAACTCCACAAACCAGACAGAACATTTCATCAGCGAACAGGGCTTTGAGATGGGCCGTCCCAGCCTCATCCAGATCACCATCGAGCATGTTGAAAAAAACATTACCGGCGTCTATGTTGGTGGACAATGCCATTTTATGGGACAGGGCAGATTAGAGCTACCCTGATTTGGCGAGCCTTATTTCTCCGGCGAGCTAGCGTACTGATTATAAGCATGAGCAGCAGACTCACCCGGTTGAGTAAGCCACGTTCCCAGCGGCGATTGACTCTCACGTCCAGTCCAACTCTCATCTGTTTCCCTATCAGCCTGCGGTAAAAAGCGCGTGGTCAGACTCATGATATCAGTTGTGAGCGCCGGGAAGATGCCGTGAAAAAGACTCAGCAGTTGTGCCTGGGGAGTAATCACCAGTTCAGTCGCTCCGCTGCGGGTCGCACTCACAATTCTGCGAGCGGCGTGCGCGGCCCTGGTCGCGGTCAGAGGAAAGGTAGCCAGAAAGCCGAAGAGGGCATATTCTGTCCTGTGCTGACCCTTCATGGTGGCATTCAGATGAGAACCGGTACGCATCAGACCAGGGACGACGGTGGTGACGCTGATATGCTCTCTCGCCAGTTCGGCTCGTAGACCCTCTGAAAATCCCAGCGCGGCAAATTTGGCGCTACTATAGGGAAGGAGATGGGGTACGCTGACCCTGCCACCAATTGAGGTAATATTGACAATCTTCCCTCGTCCCTGAGCACGCATATAGGGAAGCACCGCCAGCGTTGCACGAACCATGCCCCAGAACATCGTATCCATGCTTGTTTCATAGTCGTGTATGGTCATAGCGCGGGCGGGACCGACCGTGAGGATGCCGGCGTTATTCACCAGGATATCTATGCGTCCAAAATGAGCTACCCCCTGATCGATAAGCTGCTTGATCTGTGCCCCATCCTGAATATCGCAGCGAACCGCCAGAACCTTCGTACCTTTCGCAACCAGCTTCTGCCTGGCCTGCTCCAATGGTTCCTCCTGACGGGCACAGATAATCAGACGCGCTCCCTGGGTGGCAAACTCCTCAGCCAGGGCAAAGCCCAGACCCCGTGAACTGCCCGTAATCAGAACCACACGCCCCTCTAAAGATTCTGTGTTTCTCCAGCGCCAGAACGTCCTGAGCGCTAACCCCAGACCGAGTCCCGCTCCCAGAACGGCGAGCGGCTGTATGCGTGCAGTTGGCATTGTCCTGATCCCCTCTCTTATTGAAAGACAGTATGATAAGCCATTCTTCTCATCTAACCCATGCAGCAGACGGAGTCTGGCTAATAGTGGCACGCCTGCACGCTAAAAATGGTGACTCAACCATGGCGGAAAGCGCATACCAGCAAGCGTTAAAGAAACCAGAAGGGTGTACCTCGTTACATTTTTAGAGTGAAAACGTAGTACCTGTGTACATCTTTAAGATATGCTCTATCTGGATAACCTTTCAGGAGGTATGGGAAAGAATGCAAATGCCAAAAGCCATTATCTTTGATCTTGATGGAGTCCTAACCGACACATCTGAATATCATTATCAAGCCTGGAAACATCTGGCCGATGACGAGGGAATCGCCTTCACCCATGAAGAGAACGATAGCCACCTGCGTGGCATAGGCCGACGTGAATCGCTGAACTATATCATTCGTGGTCATAAATACACGGAGGATCAGATTCAGGAAATGATGGAGCGTGCAAACCGCTACTATCTCAAACTCGTTGACAAAATGACGCCCGCCGATTTCGTAGCTGGCGGGCATGAACTTTTGCAGGAGATACGTCAGCAGGGCCTGAAGACGGCCATTGCCTCAGCCAGCAAGAATTGTCACCCCGTACTCGAACGTCTGGAGATACTGTCGCTTTTCGACGGAATAGCCGACGGGTACAGCGTCGTCAACGGCAAACCCGCAGCTGACATTTTCGTCTATGCCGCTGGCCTGGTCGGAGTTCCCACAATGGACTGTATGGGAATAGAAGATGCCGATGCAGGGGTCGAAGCTATCAAAACCGCTGGTATGTTCGCACTGGGCATTGGTCCACGCGAACGCTTTCACAGGGCCGATGCCGTTCTGCCCTCGCTGGCCAACGTTCGCCTTGCACAGATGCTGCATACTGCATAGAAAAGTGGCGCAGGATTACTGTCAAGATATCGACAGAGCGTTTTGAGCAGAATTGCCAAAACTTGAAGGGAACACATATGATCGAGCATCCAGCCTTTAGTGCTGAAGAGTGGAGCCTCCGCGAAAAGAAACTTGACCTCGACATTCTGGCGCAATCAGAGTCACTTTTTGCCCTTTCCAACGGACATATTGGCCTGCGAGGCAATTTAGACGAGGGAGAACCTTTTAGAATTCCAGGAACCTATCTCAATTCTTTCTACGAACTGCGTCCCTTGCCCTATGCCGAAGGCGGATACGCCTATCCTCAATCCGGGCAGACAGTCATCAACGTCACCAACGGCAAACTTATCCGTCTACTCGTCGATGACGAAGCCTTCGACGTGCGCTACGGCGAGCTTCACAGTCACGAGCGGGAATTGAACTTCCGCGATGGCGTGCTCCGGCGCGAGGTTCACTGGACCTCACCCGCGGGCCACTCGATCAAAGTTTCCTCGACCCGCATGGTCTCATTCACCCAGCGGTCAATTATGGCCATTAGCTATGAAGTTGAGCCATTGGACGCCCCGGTGCGCATAGTCGTACAGTCAGAGCTGGTCGCGAACGAAGTCTTTACAGAGAAAAATAACGATCCACGCTCTGGCTCGCTAGACGTATCGCCACTGGAGAGCCAGGAACATCGTTCAGAAGGATGTCGTGGCATTCTGCTTCACCGGGCAAGTGCCAGTGGCTTACTTATGGGAGCAGCGATGGACCATATCATCGAGGGTCCATCCAATATCACCATCGATTCTGAGAGTTTCACCGATACGGCACGAGTGTCAGTCATCACCCGCCTGAAAAAAGGCGAACGACTGCGGTTGATCAAGTTCGTCGCCTACGGCTGGTCCAGTCAACGCTCCCAGGCAGCCATCCACGATCAGGTCGTGGCAGCGCTTGCAGCCGCGCGTCAAACTGGTTGGGATGGCCTGCTTGCGGAACAGCGCGACTACCTGGACAAATTCTGGGCAAACGCAAACATTGAGATCGAGGGCGATGCCGAGATTCAACAGGCCCTACGTTTCGCGCTCTTCCATGTTCTCCAGGCAGGAGCACGGGGAGAGCGACGGCCCATTCCGTCAAAAGGTCTGACCGGTCCAGGATACGATGGCCATGCCTTCTGGGATGAAGAGAGCTTCCTGCTACCCATGCTCACCCTGACAGTTCCACGCGCTGCCGCCGATGTTCTGCGCTGGCGTTACTCGATCCTCGATCACGCTAAAGATCACGCCCGTGAACTGGGTCTCCGTGGAGCGGCCTTTCCCTGGCGCACCATTCAAGGGGCAGAATGCTCAAGCTACTGGCCCGCAGGAACCGCCGCCTTCCATATCAATGCCGATATAGCCTACGCCGTAAGCCAATATATTGATAACACAGGCGATACCGAATTTGAAGAAGAAACCGGACTGCCCATACTCGTCGAAACCGCCCGCTTCTGGCTCTCACTCGGCAACTACGACGCCGATGATAAGTTTCGCATCAATGGAGTTACCGGACCCGACGAGTATAGCGCGGTTGTTGATAATAATGTCTACACCAATCTAATGGCCCAGCATAATCTCTCCTATGCAGCAGAGATAGCCAGACGCCATTCTAAGGCCACCCATGCTCTCGACGTGACCGATAAAGAGATCGCTCAGTGGGACGATGCAGCGGAAAAAATGTACATTCCTTTCGATGAACGGCTGGGCATTCACCCCCAGGATGATGCCTTTACCCATCACGCAGTCTGGGACTTTGAACATACCAGACCTGAGCAATATCCACTGCTCCTGCATTTCCCTTACTTTGATCTGTACCGCAAACAGGTGGTGAAGCAGGCCGACCTGGTGCTGGCGATGCATTTACGTGGGGACGCGTTCACACTTGAACAGAAAGCGCGTAACTTCGCCTACTATGAACCTCTCACCGTTCGCGATTCATCTCTCTCGGCTGGCACACAGGCCATTCTTGCCGCCGAGGTCGGTCAACTCCAACTCGCCTATGACTATCTCGGCGAAACCGCCCAGTTGGATCTCAATGACCTGGAGCACAACACACGAGATGGACTTCATCTGGCCTCCCTGGCGAGTAGTTGGACCGCACTGGTCGCGGGCTTCGGTGGTATGCGCACCTATAAAGGAACTCTCTCGTTTGCTCCTCGACTCCCAGAGGGTATCACACGGATCACCTTCCGTATGCTCTTTCGAGATCACAAGATACGAGTCCAGATTGCCGAGAAAGAGGCTATCTATTCCTTGATGAAAGGCACGAATCTCAAAATCAAACATTATGGCAAAGTGATCACACTCCGAGCCAAAGAAGACATCACCCAACCAGCAGGCCGCTCACCCCACAAACGCCGCGAAGACTTGTAGCTAGCTACAGCTCTTTGCGGCTGCCTCGTCGCATCTCCCCCGAGAAAAGAAGCAGCGAGGCTGATTGGCAGGCGACTGGCCTGCCAATCAGCCTCGCTGCTTCTTTTCTCTTCCAACCTTCTCGCCGAGAAACTCGCCTTACATCTTTACAAGGGGCGTTATTTCGGCCTGCATATAAGGGTAGAGCGGAAACGCTTTCAGACTCTCTTCTACCTGTTCCTGCGCCTCACTCTGCATCACAATCCAGACGGAGGAGCGATCGGAGCTAACATAAATCGCCTGTAAAATGCCTTGTTCTCTCAGTTCCTGTACATGATCCTGCTCCGCAGCTATAAGAGGAGCTATCTTTGCTCGATCCTGAACATTGAATTTTATGCTGATAATAAATTCCATTTTGATCCTTTACACGTATTTACTTCAATAGGTCCAGATCTTCTTCTTCTATTCTCAAAACAGCATTTTTCTGACTCACAATGGTACTTTAGCGTTTCTCTCCTCTCTTTGCAAGGCTTCTGGCGCTGTATCAAATACAGTACTTTCGTAGTTGCCGCTTGCATTGGAATGGACGAAAGAGTATCATTCCTCGCAAGCCGAAGACCCATCTCTCCTTGCATCACCGGTCACAAAACATCTATTCGAAATGCTCTTGCGCTGTGAGAGAGAAAAGTGCATGATGTTAGAAGTGTTTGCGGCATCTTAGATACATATATTTTGATGCTCAGGGTTTTTCACCCTTTTCACATATGGAGGTATCCCGTGAGAATTCTCATTACCGGTGGCGCAGGCTTCATCGGTTCTCACTTATGTGAGCGATTGCTTGCTGAAGAACACCAGATTCTGGCCCTTGACAATCTTATTACAGGTTCAGATGGAAATATTGCCCATCTGAGAGCGAACAAGCATTTTTCCCTTATACACCATAATATATCTAATCCAATTTACGTGGCCGAGAAATTAGACGCAGTCCTGCATATGGCGTCACCAGCCAGTCCTAACCCGGCCTCACCCTATGGCTATCCTCAACTGCCCATTCAAACCCTGAAGGTCGGGGCGCTCGGCACACATAACGCGCTGGGCATTGCCCGCGCCCATCAGGCCCGTTTCTTACTCGCCTCAACCTCTGAGGTCTATGGTAACCCTCTTGTCCACCCACAGGATGAGTCCTATGTAGGCAATGTCGATCCCATCGGACCTCGCTCGATGTACGATGAAGCCAAGCGCTTCGCCGAGGCCATGGTCATGGCCTATCATCGCGCCCATGGTTTAGATACCCGAATTGTACGCATCTTTAATACCTACGGACCCCGCATGCGCCTGGATGATGGACGCGTTATCCCTAACTTTATCTGTCAGGCCCTGGCAGGGGAACCTCTTACTATCCATGGTGAAGGAGACCAGACACGCAGCTTCTGCTATATCGATGACCTGATTGAAGGTATCTATCGCCTCCTGACCACAGAAGGTATTCACCAGCCCGTCAATATGGGAAATCCTCGCGAGACCAGCGTTCTGGAACTGGGTGAATTGATCAATCAATTTACCGAAAATACAGCAGGACTCCAGCGCAAAGCCACCGAGCGCGTTCCCACCGATCCAGACCGCCGAAGACCCGATATTACACGCGCACGAGAGTGGCTCCACTGGGAACCCAGAGTCTCACTTGAGACCGGACTCGCTCGGACAATCGAGGACTTTAAAATGCAACTGGCCAACCGCGACAAAGAGATACGTTCAGAGAAGGCACGACTCTCTTAATTGCATCTTTCTGTCAAATAGCAGAGTAAGAGAAAAGTAATTGCGCTCACCGAGAGGTCCTGGTGGATCAATGCACACGAGCTTGTGGCCATATGGGAATGTATCAAACAGGACCTTTTCGGAAAAGGAGAGCAATTCATATGATCAGGACGAAACCATCACGCTTAGACGAAAAAGAAACAGGCCGCCTGGAAGCTTTTAGCGATGGAGTCTTCGCCGTTGCAATCACCTTACTCATCTTAGATATAAAAATACCTGCTGTTGTTCTGGATGATGCCCATTTGTGGCAGGCATTGTTTAACCAATGGCCTATCTTTCTCGCCTTCGTAACCTCCTTTTTTACCATCGGGGTCGTGTGGTTAAACCATCACCGGCTATTTACATTGATCAAGCGTACAGACACCGGATTGTTGCTCTTAAATCTTTTGCTCTTACTGATCGTCGTTCTGATACCTTTCCCGACAGCACTCCTGGCGGAATATATCACGCGACCTGACCTGCACACCGCGGCTCTTGTCTACAGCGGAGCCTTCTTACTTATAGCGTGTTGTATCAATGTTCTCTGGCGCTATGCCTCTTACAAGAACCGACTCCTCGGCGACGAGATCAATGAACAGGCGGTAAAGTCTATCCACAGCCAATATTTGTTTGGTCCTCTGCTCTATCTCCTGGCCCTGGGCTTAGTGTGGCTCAATAGCCCGGCAGGTATTATCGTTGAACTCCTTCTCGCCTTCTTCTTTGCTCTGCCCGGCTATCCTTTCCGTACTAAAAAAGCTGAGGCACAACCTGAATAAAGCTAAGTATTTTCTGAACCCCTTCGAATATATGTTTCGTACCAGTGTTAGACACACTTTTATGCTGTTTTTATGAAGGGAAGAGAGATGGATACATTCGAGCAAAGTACGCTCGTACCAAACCCTCTTGTAAAAAGGTATCGCTCTTTCACGCTGTACCTGGGAGTCCTGGCAGTTCTGACATTGATTCTTGCCATCTTTATAGGGACCGCCAGCTTTACGGGAGGAAATCCAAGATCTATAGTCAGTGGACCTTTGATAGCTTTTCCTCTGCTACTTATAGGGATGGTGACTACTGCACTACTGTATCGACAATGGAAACAGATCGACCGCCAACGCCTGGCAGCATTTGAAGGCACGCGTGCTCTTCTGGCTGAAAAACAACCCGCGCCCAATGCTACCCTCCTGGCACTGCCAGCAGTATTTAAAATGCAAGCAAGTACAATCCAGATCGTGTTCCTGGCAATTTTCACAGAATTAGTATTCGCCCTCTTTTGCTTTTGTAGCTGGCTCTCTGATCCTCGCCTCCCACTCTGGCTATTTCTGATTTTTGGGGTGTTGATACTGGGTTTAGTAGCATATTACGCCTTCAAAAGTAAAGTAGTGCTGGAAGCGACCGAGGAGGGTCTAAAGGTAACTGCGTCAAGTGATCCCAAATTAAACGGTATGGTGCCCTGGAATGAGGCAGATATCTTCGTAGTCTATAACGCTCCTGGATTGTTGCAAAGCCAGGACACACTTACCTATGAATTATCGAGTGATCTCAGCGTTGTTCGCTGGACGCACATTACGGGTCCAGGCGTGTTAGGACTGCATATGGATCCCGGTATGCCGCTGGCTGAACATAACCAGAGGATGCAGGAACTCTATGAGGTCATCGTCGCACGAACGGGACTGCCGCTCTACGATCTGCGCAAAAAGCTCCCATCGAAGGTAAGAGAAGGTGTCACCGCTC
>DAOTTL010000162.1:0-6152 GCA_034438135.1 Ktedonobacteraceae bacterium
GGACAGGAAAGGGCACGCATTTAATAACTGGTCCAAATCAGTCGCCATGGCGTTCAAGAGGTTCTGCCAATGCTCAATCATCCGAAGAATCGTCGTGGATTGGAAGAGACTCGTGTTGTACTCGAATACTCCAGTAATCTCATCATTTACGAGCGAGGTGCTGACAGTCAGGTCAAGTTTAGAAGACTTAATATCGACATTCCAGGGGTGCGATGAAATACCATCCAGTTTAAACGTATGGTCATTTGTATTCTCATGCAATATAAACATGACCTGGAACAATGGATTACTTCTGATATCTCTTTCAATTTTAAGATGCTCTAACAACAGCTCAAAGGGTAGCTCTTGATGCGCATAAGCCTCTAAACAGGCTTCACGAGTTTGATGTAATATCTCTCTGAGGCTGGAGTTTCCTGCGACGTTTGCGCGTAGCGCCAGGGTATTCATCAAACAGCCGATCAAAGCTTTCAGCTCTCCTCTGGTACGTCCAGCGATGGGAGATCCAACAACAATATCGCTTTGACCTGTATAACGGTGCAGTAGAGAGGTAAAGGCTGCAAATAGAAGCATGAAAAGACTGATGCCCTCTCTCTGGCAGACCTCTTTGAGGGTTCGTGTGACTTTCGGCGAGAGTCTAAATCTGCACTGCAAGCCCTGAAAAGTCTGTACTGTGGGGCGAGGGAAATCTGTTGGCAGATTGAGGGTTTGTGGTGCGCCCGCTAAATAGTCCTGCCAGAAGGTAATCAGTGATCTTAACCTATCTCCCTGGAGCATATTTTGTTGCCAGTAGACATAATCAACATACTGGATAGGGAGGGGAGGCAATGATAGAGGGCGTTGGTAGCAGAGATAGTTATAGAAGTGTGCCACCTCGGCAAGTAAGATGGCTCGTGCCTCATTATCGATAATACTATGGTGGCATACGACCAGCAATATGTGATTGTTCTCATGTAACTGGATTGCCGATGCCCGTAAGAGGGGTCCTTGCTCAAGGTCAAAAGGTCGAGCGACTTCGCCATCAATATACGCCTTCAGTACCTCAGCTTGCTCTGAGTCTGTCACAGTAGAGAGATCTTTCACAGCTAATTGAAAAGGACTGAGAGGAGCAATAAGCTGCTCTGGTGCTCCTTCGTGAAGGACAAAAGAAGTTCTTAACGCTTCATGACGACGAATTACCTCTGTAAAACTGCGCTCCAGGACTGACATATTTAACGTGCCCGTCAGATGCAGAGCAATTGGTTCATTGTAGAATGGATTAGCAGGCTCTAATTGGGCCAGGAACCACAACTGTTTTTGTGCATATGAGAGAGGAGCAGTAGTAGGGCGTGGTGTTCGCGGAATGATTTGATCGCGGGGAGCAGCAACCTTTTTTTGCCGTAACCTCTGTAAGATCAGCGAACGTTTCTCCTGAGAAAGGGTTTGTAGTTTAGCTAATGCTTCAGTTTTTCCTTTTTCCTGGACCGCTTCTGATCTGACAACGATTTGTGGGCGCGTCTTCGTCTTCAACTGTAAGAGAGCCTGTTCAAAAGCCGCGATGGTGATTTGCGAGACATATATCTGTGCAGCCTCTTGAGAGGCCGTTGCCAGTTGAGCATAGTGAGCTGGATTGTTGAGCAGGTCAGCGAGTACATTCTGCCATGGCTGGATATCCTGTGGAGGAACAATCGCTACCGGCCATCCCCGATCGTCGATGCGTTCCTCATACTGCTCGATTGGTTGTACTGGTAGGACATAGTCAACGCCCAGCTTCGCTTCTGGCAGTCCCCCAACGCGACTGGCCACGACAGGTATCGCACGTAGCATGGCCTCCACAGCCGTTTGCCCAAATGCTTCATCCCATAGCGATGGAACGAGTAAGATACGAGTCTGTGCCAGAATATCATCGATGTGTTCGGAGGCTTTGAGCAGGTGTATATTGGGATGCGCTTGCATATCTTGCAGGTTAGTTTGCGTCGTACCCCATAGAGGAACGGCAGCAAAGTCAACCTCAGGCAGAGCTTTTGCCAGGGCTAAAAAGAGAGAGATGCCTTTATAGTCGCAGGGATTGATCAGGGTCACAAAACGGGATTGAGAGTGATCCATCTGTGGAAATGGTCCCTGACCATAGACAGGGAATGGTAGCACTGTTGATGTCAGTTGCGCCCATTGAGACAGATAAGACTGCACGTAGTGACTCACAGTAATAATGCCCTGTGCCTGGCGAAAGAGCTGTGTTTTTTTCTCATCTTGCACAAATCCCATGGGTCCGAAGGGAAGGCCAATGGTGCTATGAATAAGGCATATGACCCGTTCAGGACAAAGAGCAAGGACGGTTTCCAGGAGCACATTTCGCAGATCATTGCCGCCAGAAATAAAAACCCAGTCTGGCTCAAAGGAAGAGATATGTTGCTCAACATAACGGTAGAGTTGAAGAGGATTTTCTACCGCATGAACTTCGATGCCCTGATGTTGGAAGACAAATACTGAGGCATCATTCCGCGAGAACTGGATATTGAGCCTCGTTAATTCTGCCATAAACTGCTCATCAGTAATAGCAGGAGCATTTCCACTGACAGGCGCTACTACATGGCAGATATGCCCATTTGCCGCGAGACCTTCAACGAGCGCACGATTAGCTTTATCTGCCCCTCCCTGAAAAGGAATGTAAGGCATTTTTTGAAGGTGTAATATTCTCAAGGCTGCAACTCCTACTCAAGGCAATGATGGTACGCGTACAATAGCAACGGGCGGCTCATCTCAAGCCTGGTCCCTCTTATTTTCTCAGTCAGGTTGGCAGTGACTCAGGACTATCAGATTGCTTTTTGAGTAGCATCATATTGGTGGATATATACCAGGCAGTTATCCCGGCAAGGGCATAAAAAATATTCCCAATCAGGATCATGTATCGGACGCTTACCAGAGTAGCAAGGAGGCTGGATAGGATCATGCCTACCAGGTAGAGGAGCATGTTAGTGGTTCCATTTGTGCCAATTATACGTCCCCGATACCTATCGGAAACCTTCTTTTGGAGTTCAGTAAAGATGCTCACAAAGAAAAAAACAATGGGTGGCCCGATCAAAAAGCTACATATTGTGACAACTATGACCAGAGGCATCAGAGCCTCCACCGAACCAAGAAAACCAATAGCGATGGCGCTAATTGCCAGAAGTTTTATCGTTGAAAGCGCTCGACTGATACGGCTTAGTAGAAGCGCACCCAAAATTGCGCCAATTCCCTGTGCGGTGACCATCCAGCTCAGGACGATAGCATTCCCACTTGCCACCTGGCTCAAAAATGGCGTACTGATCGCACGTACAAAACCGTCACCAACCATAGCAATCCCACTTATAATAAATAAGTAAACTATACGTTCGCTAACGATCAATTTAAGACCTCTGATCCATTCCACCCCCGGATTGGCTTGAGCTTCTTGCGGCTGCGTAGAAGGTGCAGTTTGCATTGATAGAGCAGGAACCATAACCATGAAAGACATTAAGGCGGAAAAAAGATAGGCAAAGCAATCAATCCAGATCACCCATTGCAGGCCAAAGAGTCCAAATAATACGCCGCTTGCCAGTGGCCCGAGGACCCGCGTGACCTGAGATCCCAGGGAGTTCAAACTGTTGGCGGTGGTTATTTCTTCCTCGCGTATCAGCAACGGAATAAGTGCTCCCTGAGCCGGAGTGAAGAACTGTGAGATAGTTGCTTGCAGAAAGGCAAAAATATAGGCGATCCAGATCTGATCTTGCCCATGAATAAGGAAGAGTGGCAGCAGGGCACCAGCTCGTAGCAGGTCGGAGATAATCATCGTCCATTTGCGGTTCCAGCGATCAACAAAGACCCCTGCGAATGAGCCAAAGAGCAAACTAGGAAGCGTTTCTGTAATCGCCAGTGCTCCGGTCGCAAGGGCCGACCCTGTACGCTGATAGACATATAAGGGAAGTGCAATAATCAGAAGCCAATCGCCAAGCAACGAGGTGATAGACCCTAACCATAAGAGGGCAAAATTACGGTTTCTTAACATTGCCAGCACTATGAACTCCCTTCAAAAACCCAATGTCCGATTCATTACTCTGTTCTAAGATAAGTACTCATCGGAAGATAGGTACTCATCAGAGACTAATTGGTGGACCTGTTCTTCCGATAATTGATCAACTTCCTCCATAAGAGCCAGGAGCGCCGTTTCGTCGATATTTTCAAGCTGATGTTCTTCAATCGCCTCTGCAAGATTGGTAATGGTCAGCGTCTGGTTAAGCGCGACCATCAGAGGAATGTTTACCTGAAACATCTTTCTCACCTGTGAAATAAGCTGCACAGCTATGATGGAATCGCCTCCCAGATCATAAAAATTGTCATAGACGCCAATATTCTCGATCCACAATAAATTCTCCCATAGTTCTGCCAGCCGCCTGTGTAATGTATTTTGAGGGGCAAGATAGTCGTTTTGTACGTGTGGGCGAGCATGTTTTTGAGCACGAAGTGCTTGAAGTATCTGCTCCGCATCGTACAGTGTTGTTGCGATATCAGGAATGAGCCTTGATCCCTGCTTTTCTTGCAGCAAGAACTGCATGTGCGAGAACATCTGCTGATGTACTTCCTGCGTGCCAGTGGTTTGTGCTGGCTCCACTACGGGTATCTCCGCCCGGGTCACATCTGCATTTTTGAGATGATAGCCATAAGATGTTTTTCTCAAGCGCTGACTACTTCTCATTGGGGCCACCGCAAAGTGAAAATTGTTGTGGTTGGCGGTTGTTTCTATAGATGTCGCCCCTATATTTTTTAAGAGGTCCAGGGCAGGGATATTTTTGGCTGTTTGCTGATAGAGAATAATCAGGTCGTCACAGGCGTGCTCAGCGGCTCTCTTAAACAGCCATCCTATAATGGTATCCTCAACTCCCCTTCCTAATACGCGGCAACTTAAAAGGAACGTATCAACAAGCAGCGCTTGATCGAGAAAGCTTAGTATCAACAGACCTACAAGGCCATAGTGGCCAAAGCGGTCGCTGACCTCAATGGCCCAGCATTCGTGCTTCTTCTCTGTAAGAAGCTGATGTATCTCATCAAGTGAACGGCGAATAGTTGAGGTGTTGAATTGATTTGTGCGCTGTGTTAACTGCGCCAGACGTTCACTCTGGGACATTTCGGCAGGAGCTAGTGAGATATGTAAATGCAACTGCTCAAGAAAATCCTGCATGTCTTTGTGAGAAGACTTAAAATGTTCCCTTTTTTTGTTCTGTTCGTACATCTCGCTGCGTTTTTTATCTTCATCTGTCACATGTGGATTATCGAAACTCCAGATATGCTCCAGAAAAGGCAGGATAGTATCAGGTTGCGATGGAAGCTGCAAGCTGAGGATTTCTGGACAGTCTAATTGGACTTCGGCACATTCAACAGGGTTATCGTCAAGAAAAAGAAAGCTATCAAGTGATAGACCTAGTTCCTGGGAGATCGAGTGTAGATTCTCTGATTTTCTCTGCCAGTTGACGCGCTCTGCAACAAACATCTCTCTTTTGATGGGCATCTCATTATGGAGAGCAAAGACGTTCTTGATATCTTCCGGGTTATTTTTGCTACACAGGCACAGCAGCATTCCTTGTTCTCGCAGAGAGAGAAGGAAGTGTTGGAGGTTCTCCCGAACAGCATCTATCTGAATACCCTGTGCTCCATCCTCTCCGCAGACGCCTGTCCACAATACTTGATCAGCGTCTACTGCCAGGACTTTGTGTCGATCATTATGCAGAGAGTGAATGAGTCGGATAATCGAGGTACCCAACGCGGCAAAAAATTCAGAGGTGAAGGGAATTTTTCCTAAACTCTCGGTGAGAGGATCAAGCACCTGGGAAACATGATAGATGCTTGTTATATGAGGAATATTCAAGCAGTAAACGCCGCTGATCTGCTGTAATTTCTCATGAAACCAATCGGTGGTCCGAACCAGGAAATTGTTGTACTGCTCGTGTTCCTGCCAGGAGGAGGGTGGTAGAACTCCCACGATAAAGGTTGTTTGCTTATCTTGCACAAACCGCCGTAGCAGTTCTATGAACTCTACCATGTCCGAGGGTAGAGAATGATTAGCTAAAGCTTCTACCGCATCTTCAGAAATCCAATCGTCTACCCGTAAAAGGAGGATCGTGATGCCATCATAATTGTTAGCACTGAGACTATTTGGCTCG
>DAOTTL010000163.1:0-9528 GCA_034438135.1 Ktedonobacteraceae bacterium
AAAGTGAGGGATGCTCCTTATGGAGCCAATCCCGCTTTTTGCGTCGAACGAGAAATACAACTACGGCAGGCCGGAACACAGTTCTCAGCCGTTGTCCCACCTTCCTTTTGAGGAATAAGATGGCTCATGGACTGAAAAGGCTTTGATTGACAATATGCGCACTTCCATTTAAAATGATCCAAAATGGTAAACCATGCGAGAATTGTCAAGGTCGCTGGAACATTGTAGGAGCGTGCATATTTCAGTTGCATTTTGACGCGATCAACCTCACGAATAATAATGCGATAGTTCTCCTCTGTCTCTGCCAGTTGTCTGATGGTCTCTACATGCAGATATTTATGCTCAATAGCCTGATTTACAAGAATAAGTATTCGTTCAATTTCTGAATCCATAATCATCCAATAACCTTCTATTTTGCAAAAACACTGTTTTTCTTGAAAAACAGAAAATATGCCAGTTGCACAGACCCTCTATAAGTGTAAGTCATCGACATGTATGCCTGGGAGGGCTATTTTTACCTAAACCTGACTTTTGTTTTCAGATATTTTGTACAAAACGTGTTTTATTTTATATTATTTTTAGTCTAGCGAACTCTGTTGTTTCTGTAAATCACCTTGAGAAGGCTCTAAAAACCTGATGGCTGTAACTACTCAGGTGCTCTGTCGAAACCGCCCCACCTCTATCCTTTTTTAATGTATTTCGGACAATGCGTGCAAATTCTTGCCCAAAATACCCTTTTTTATTTCTCTGGGGGTTGATCAGCAAAAGACTTCGGCAACAGAGTCTTGTAAGAGAGAACCCCGGTTCAAAAAAGGATGAGTTGGAAGGGCAGTGGCCTTTGCCACTGCCCTTCCAACTCATTTTTAAACTAAAGAGCAGATGACTTGGAACAGATGTTTTACCGATGAAGCCAAAGGTACCGACGGCTACTATAAGTCCAGCTTCAGGTACAGGATAGCCCAGACCTGCCAATATACTTGTCAGGCCTGAACCAATGGTGTAGACCGTGATAAAGGCAATGAACCACATGCAGAATAGCAAAATGGTTCGGCGAAGCTAGATCGGGTTACTGAGAATCTCCATATAGGTGGCACTTCTCTCACCAGTATGGAGCTGGATCTCTGAACCAACCGGCGGCAAACCGGACAACTTCCTAAGTGCTCGTTGCTCCATGTCAGTTACTATCTCGTTGGCTTCATCAAAACGTCCACGTGAGATCAGCCAGCGCGGGGACTCAGGTAAGCGAAAGCGTAACAAGATCCCGACAAGCGCCAGTGCCGCGCCGATCCCGTACATGATCCGCCAACCATTGCCAGCAAACTGAGGCAGTTTATTGACAACCTGAACGGAGGCGAGCGCGAAGGGCAGACCATCAGGGAAGGGAGCCGCCGGGGTGGTTAACCAGAGACCCAACCAGATGCCCAGGAACGCGCCCAGCGAGTACATGATAAAGACGAGTGATGTAGCGCTACTTCGTTGATATACGTGGCCACAAGCGCCAGATCTGCTCCAATGCCGATACCAGTAATAATACGGGCAATAATAAAGGTCGTATAATCCCCAACGAAGGCATTGAACAGGGAACCAACTCCGGTAATGATTAGTGTGAGCAACAGGATATCTCGTCGCCCAAAGCGATCGGCGAGCGGACTCAGGATCAGCGCCCCGACGATGTAGCCAGCGAGGTTCAACAACACTGGTAGGCCGAGCTTATCGGACGCCAGCGCCAGTCCGGGAGGGGCAGCCGTCAATCCGGGGGGGTCCAGGCAAACACCCGGTCACGATCTGCGTACAGAGGTCTGAATAAATGAGACGTTGATATCAAAGATATCAAAGAACGTAAAGAGAAAACCGATGCCGATGATACCAATAAAAAGATAAGAAAGCGACCAGATCGGAATCCGGTCCTGCCTGGCAATAATTGCAGCCCCACTGCTGCTTGCCGCTGGTTGGGATATGCCACTTGCTTCGGATGCCATAAAAAGTCTCCTTTCGGGAAAAAAGAAAGTGAGGCGACATCAACCAAAGAGAGCTCATCAACCAACATTCCATATGTTGGGTTCAACCGAGAAACAACTTTTGCTAGATCAACCCTTGCTCTAACAAGCGCTGTACTGTCTTCTCGCCATGTTTCCAACAACTTATCCCGACACATCTCTTTCCTTCTCTGCGGCTATGCATTGAGAAAGAGCATACATCCATGGGCAGACAGGAATGATTGTATCCATACAAAAAACAATCATCCACACTGATGGATGATTGTAGATCACTTTGTAGAATCCATTAACATCGATGAAAGAGACGCTTCGCTATGGGATCTATCACCCCTCATCCACTGCACATCTCTCGGCGTTCAAAGATCCCTGTTCCGTATACCGAACGAATCGTTTCATATGACGCTAAGTATATGTAGCAAAAAGCTTCTTGTCAAGTTTTTACATATCTTTCACATATATACATGCACCTCGGAACATTTTCTGCGACTTGCAAAGGTAGGGATGGTAACTAGTCAGGTGCCCTCTGTTCGCCGCCTGCAGCGGCGAACAGAGGGCACCTGACTAGTTACCAGGGATGACTCATGAAAACCTGGCGGCGCAGCCGCCAGAGAAGAAAAAGAGCAGATGGTGTGTTTTGTGACGCATTCGCGCCACAAAACACACCATCTGCTCTTTTTTAAAGGGGGTGGGTCGGCCTGTCAGGACGATGCAGCAGATCGGCAAGAAACCTCTATTTGTAGCCAGGTGGGGAGGAGGCGTGTCAAACTTCGTTTGACAGAGCAGTACTATCTTCACTTTTGGAGACGCAGAAATGTTTTGACAATGCGTCGATTGCTTTGTGCTGTCTTCCCTGAGAGATATGCCTCGAAAACCGCCTGTTGCAGACCGGTATGCAACGTTGGATAGGGATGAATGGCGGCGAGGATGTCAGAGATGCTCAGATGCTGCTGCATTGCCAGTGCGACCTCTCCAAGCAATTCTCCTGCGTGCGCACCGAACATATGTGCTCCGACGATCTGCTCTTTCTTGCCCGCCAGAACCAGTTTGATAAAGCCCGTTGGCTCGTGCTCGGTCTGGGCACGATCGATATCTGACCAAGGTAAGGTAACCACGCGTACTTGAGTATGCTTCTGCTGCGCTTCACTATAGGTCATGCCTACACGTGCTACCTCTGGATCGGTAAACGTACACCAGGGAAGGACCCGGTAATCGACTTTTTTCCTGGCTATGGATGGCAGTAGAGCGTTTCTCGCCGCTATCCCCGCTTGATAGGCCGCAACGTGCGTAAAGAGATACCCTCCAATCACGTCGCCAAGGGCGAAGATGCTGGCTGTAGAGGTCTGAAGATATTCATTAACGGTGATACCACGTGCAGTGCTAACGACACCAGCAGCTTCGAGGTGAAGTCCGTCGATGTTGGGCTGACGACCTGCCGCTAACAGTATCTCGTCCACTTCAAATATACTTGCATGCTCGCCCTGCTTCACCGTGATACGCTTCTTATTACCGACGCGCTCAGCCTTCAACACTTGAGCGTTTGTTACTATCTTCACACCTTCAGCCTGGAGCACCTTAGCAAGGGCATCCGAGACCTCCGGTTCTTCTTTCGGCAGAATGCGCTCTGGTCTCTGCACAAGCGTCACCTGAACCCCAAGTCTTGCCAGGGCCTGTCCAAGCTCAACGCCAATGGGTCCAGCCCCCACGATCACAAGGGAAGCTGGCAGTTCTGTCAGTTGAAAGACATCTTCACTTGTCATATAGCCAATCTCTGCTAACCCTTCGATCTGCGAGGATGATGGATGCGATCCCGTTGCGATGATTGTTGCCCGACTGGTAATCTGTTCCTCATTAACCTGCAAGGTTGTGGGTGACTTAAAAAAGACTTTCCCAAATTTAACCGTCACATCGGTTGTGTATACTCGCTCAGTTTCCTGTACCTGTGCGATGACCTCCTGGATGTAGCTGGCAACCTGAACTATGTCTATATCGGCATTTGTAAATGTCAACGTGGCCGTATTGCCAGGTGATCCTGTAGGCGTCTGGGTGGATCGCGCTGCGCCTGATGGGACAGAAACGAAACGAGCGGTGGCGCGGGTCTGTTGGACTATACGAGCGACGTGGATCAGGCTCTTACTGGGCACGCAGCCAGTATAGAGACAATCTCCACCCAGACGTTCTTTGTCAACTAACAATACCCGAGCGCCAAGCGATGCAGCGATTCTGGCAGCTGTCAATCCTCCAGACCCACCTCCCAGGATGGTCAGGTCGTAATTTTTCTGAGTCATAGATGTATCTTTCCAACTTCTAGCTTACCCCGATAAGGATTTTGTGTGTTTTATGTCCTGTTTGTTACACGATCAGCCATAGCAAAAGTACCTTTCTAAGAAGCCCCCTGTATATTCGCGGCAAACTGAGCAATGGGCGCGGCAATCAACAAAATAATGGTAATGATGAGCAGGGGAGGAGTCAAAAAATGCGTGACGGGCAGAAAAGCTGGAGGAGCGAGCAGGACAAGAAAGTAGAGACATTGGGCCAGGCCGGCACACTTGCCCCACAGGGTAGAGCCAAAATGCAAGGGATGGGCAAATGCCAGATAGCTGAGCAGCGCGGCCACCAGTGGAATCACGAAGCGCAGGAGCATCACACATGCGACCCAGAGCGGCAGAACACTATTGTGGAGTAGAATAATGGTCAGGGCTAGATAGAGACAGAAATCAGCCTCGGCATCGGCGATCTGACCCAGTTTGCTTTGTGTTCCAGTGCGACGAGCGATTTGACCATCCAGGATGTCGGTTATGATACCATAGAGGAAGATGGTTAGAGCTAACGCTGAGGGGATTGTCAGTCCGACGACGAGTCTGCCGAGTAAATAGGATGCGCCCAATCCACGCAACCAGGTAAGCGCACTGGCTACGCCAACATGTGGCAAAAGTGCGCCATTCCGGGTTGACCGATTGAGGCCAAGATGCCAGAACAGATCACTCTGTTGCCAGGCCACACAAAAGAGAAAACCGGGTAACAGGCGCAGCGTATCGGTCAGGCCCGCGCATAGACTGTTGATAATCAGCGTAAGTAGAGTCAGAAACGCGACCAGGACCGTCACTCGTTGCCACGATCGTTTGAGCGCAGGATGAGTACGAGCCGTTTGACAGGACATCAGCCAGGAGCGCCGCAAGAAATTGCCCCAGGCACGTACACTAAAGCCCTCCTGCCGGAGAGTTGTCAGCAGGTCAACGACAAACGCCTGCTCCGTGTTTTGTTGCATTGACAATGTTCCTGTGAGAGGTGTTTCCTCTTCACGTATTGACATGTGGGATCATCTTTTTGCTGCTCTTATTGTCGCACAATCTGGCCGAAAATATTTTTCATAAGCGCAAAAAGTGGCTTTCCTATGCTACTTTGATCAGTATTGCTTACTCAAAAGGGCGCATATTTCAGCAGAAAAGAGGTTTTGTCAAAACACCTCAAACCTGGCAAAGGGCTACTCGCACGTTGCCAGCTTCCTTTTGTTAATCCTCGCTCCAATTGCCAGTGCATGAGACACAGGGTTGTCACACGCCCTATAATCCAATATAGACAACTTGCTACCCGAAAGGATATCCTGCCTTGAATGAGACACAGACATCTGAAGTAAACGAGACAACAGAGAAAGAACTGCCAGGACCTCAAGGTATCGGCATGGCGGTCTCCATTGACTGGGGATTGGCAGTACAGATGATCCTGCTTCCGATCATCTCATTGAGACACCCTTCTGTCACCGGTACATCCATCACGGGGACCATTATATTAATTCCATCACTTCTGTCGAGCGTTGTTTTTGTATGGTTCGGGGAGATGGTGCGACGCGGCCACAATTGGACACGCCTTATACAGATTATTTTCAACGTGCTCCTTACGTTGGGTGGCCTTTTCGCGCTCATCAGCCTCTATCAAAGTATCAGTAAAGGCAATTTCTGGCCCATCATCACAGAGATCATCTTGATTATTATTTCACCCTTGATCGTCTGGCGCATGACTCGTCCTGCAACTACTCGCTGGTTTAAAACCGTCACAGTAGCAGAGGCACGTAAACGTCATGGTGGCAAGTGGGTAGCCTTTATCGCACTCTTCGCCATCATTGGTGGTGTACTGCAAGTCCTCGCTGCTACTTTGAAATAGTCATCCTTTTCTGGCTGCTGGGCCGCTATCATTCACAGGGAGAATTGATGAGCTTTGAGTGGCATGCCACTCAAAGCTCATCAATTCTCCCTTTATTCTCGGGGAGGGGCGGTTTTCTCACAGTGAGAGGTTTTTCTCGCCTTTCCCTCAGTGGCCATCTGCTCTTTTTCTAAATGGGGTGGAGTGGCCTGCCAGGCTAATGCAGCAGATCGTCAAAAAACCTCTTCCTGTGAGGGATGCCTCATACATAACATGGTGTAGGGCATATTGTATAATTCCATAGAGAGCATTCTCTGAAAAGAGCATGAGTTCTTCCAGATCTCTGATTCACTCCTTCAAGCGCGACAACTATTCAGGAAAGGAACGCGAATTGGCTGAAATACTGAAGGAAACACGCAGTATTTGTTCGGAATGTGGAGAGGTTGTACCTGCAACTTACGAAGTGCAGACAGGGGAACAGGTTTTTTTCACCAGAACCTGTCCCACTCATGGCAGCAGCGCAACCGATCTGGGCTTGCATGCCGCTTTTTATCGACGTTCATTTGAGGTAGAACGCGTAATGCTGGCCCGCTATGGAGATGGTGGTGATACCGATATCTCACATGGTCTTTCCCCCTTTCCACTGCGCAAACCAGCCGGTTTGGCCATTCTAGAAGTAACCGAGCGGTGTAACCTGACGTGTCCAATGTGCTATGCTTATTCGAGTCCCTCGGAGCGCGACTATTCTCTGGAAGAGATTGAGTTGCGACTGGACCAATTGATTGAGGTTGAGGGCAAGGGGATTTCTCTCCAGATATCGGGCGGTGAACCTTCGGTGCGCAAAGATCTGGATCAGATTGCGGCCATGGTCAAACGTAAGGGGTTTGCCCAGTTGGAGATGGTCAGTAATGGGATACGCCTGGCTCGTGAACCTGATTTCGCGGAGAAACTGGTGCAATGGGGCTTTACCTCTGTTTATTTGCAGTTTGATAGCACACGACCAGAAGATATCGTCAAACTGCGCGGCGAGGACCTCTGGGAGGTACGTGTCAAAGCCATCGCGGCCCTGGAGCGAGCCAAATTGCCCTCGACCCTGGCGGTCGCGCTCTACGACGGACTGAATAGCGATCAGATTCAGGAGATTGTTCACTTTGCCTGGCAACATCCTGATACCGTGTGTGCCATTGCGTTCCAGGCTGCCACACCCTTTGGCCGTTTCGAGGTCAATGGGGATACCGAAAATACACCGTCCTCCGCTCCACGCAAGCTGCGCATGCCAGAGATTCTCTCTCTGATTGAGGAGCAGACCGGGGTTTCCCAGAAACTCTTCTTTCCGGTCGGCGAGGGGTCTCCTCTGTGCAATGCGTTCACCCTCCTGAAGTATACCAAAGAGGGCTACAAGCCAATTGCCCCTAACTTTACTCTGAACGAATTTCTGAACGTCATGGGAGCACGTCCGAATATGACCCTGAGAATGTTGACGCGAGGACGTGCGGCGATTCTCCCGCAGATAGTGACCAATATCGGCGGCAGCCTTAAACTGGTTAAAATCCTCTGGCCACATATTGGAACTGATCCCTCTCTGTGGACAAACCATAAGACGCTGACACTTTTCGTGAAACCGTTTATGGATGAGAGCGATATTGATATGAGCCGCATCGAGCGGTGCTGTTTTCACAACGCATCCCCTCGTGGAGTGATGTCGTTTTGCGCACTCAACGCACGTATGCGTCCAGCACAACCACACGCCACAGAGCAGGCATTTGTGCCACTACCCACACGTCGTTCTAAAGCGCCCGTTTCGCCAACGACGTAAGCTCGCCCGCAACAGTTCTGGATGTGCTGACGGCTCCGAATAAAATCTGACTCTCTTAAGCGACCCTTTTTAGTTCAGTTTAGTTTCAGCTGCACATATCGTATACATTTTTCAGAGAGAGGATACCCTATGGCCATTGAAACGATCAGCACAGATGTCACTCGCAGGCTTGATCGGCTGCACTGGAGCCGTTTTCATACGACGATAGTTGCTGTTCTGGGTGTTGGCTGGTTGCTCGATGCGTTTGAGGTGAATATTGTAGGCAGTGTTCTGGGGGTCATTCAGGGCGTTTTTCACTTGACGGACAACGAAGCTGCGTGGGTGGTGAGCATCTGGCTCATTGGTATTATGGTTGGCGCGTTTGGATTTGGCTATCTTACGGACCGTTTTGGACGCAAGCGCCTTTTTATCATAACGCTGCTTCTTTATTCAACCTGTACTATCTTGACCGCGTTCTCTCCCAACTACGTTTTTCTGCTGCTCTTCCGCTTCCTCACCGCCATTGGTGTGGGGGCCGAGTATTCAGCGATTAATTCGGCCATTAGTGAATTTGTACCTGCCCGAAATCGGGGCCGCATCAACGCACTGGTTATGAATTTCTGGCCGGTGGGTGCGATGCTGGCGGCGCTTGTCAACCTCTTCTTCATCAATTTGTTTGTGGCGAGTATTGGATGGCGCATTGGCTTTGCCGTGGGAGCCATCGCCGCAATCTTCGTCGTCTGGATGCGTCGATCTTTACCGGAGTCGCCGCGCTGGTTGCTGGCAAAGGGACGCACTGCGGAGGCTGAAGAGGTGATGCATGAGATAGAGGTCAGGGCCGGTCAACCAGGGGGTGAAGAGGTTCAACCTATCGGGATAGATGGGGCAGCGCCGCAACCATTTTTCAGTCAAATTGTCGAATTGATCACCCGTCATCCCTGGCGTCTCCTCCTGGGCTGTATCCTGGATCTCTCGGAGGCCTTTGGCTACTACGGGATGTTTACGTTTCTCACGCTGGCAGTACTACCGGCGGTGAATATTCCCACGCTCCAGGTTCCGTGGTTCTATTTCCTGGGCAATGTTGGAGCGCTGGCGGGTGGGTTGGCGATGGTTCTGGTGATTGACCGACTGGGACGCAAGATCACCGTTCCAGCCTTTTATACGCTGGCTGCGTTCAGTGCGCTTCTGCTGGCTCCTGCGACATTCACTCACAGCGGCTTGCTGGTTCTCCTGGCCTTTATGCTGGCAAACTTTTTTGCCACGGGAGCCTGGACCAGTGCCTACCCGACCTTCTCGGAGATATTTCCAACCCATCTGCGTTCGACTGGCATCGGTCTTTCGGTGGCAGTTGGTCGTATCGGGGCTATCGCGAGTGGTCCACTCTTGATCTGGATTGCCCAGGGTCCGGGAGGGATTACCGGGGCGCTGACCGCCATGGGAATTCTCTGGCTGGTCGGAGCCGTCGCCATGATCCCCTGGTACTTCCGTGGAGTCGAAGGTGCTGGCACGCCACTTGAACAGATGGGAGTAGTTTCAACAGGCGTTGAATAGTAGATGAGTCATCCCTGCTTTTGCAAAAGCAGAACAAAAGGCTTTCGG
>DAOTTL010000164.1:0-4802 GCA_034438135.1 Ktedonobacteraceae bacterium
CATTGATACTCATACGTTGGCATAGAATTAATTCACCCCTGGATAGTTATGCTTACACTGTCCCTGTTCTACAGGGAAAACTGAAGTGTATGAGAGAAGATACTCACTTCTTCTACACTTTTACCGCAAAATCAGCAAAAGTAAAGAAAAGAGATTTTTCGAAGCTATCCCAAATCGCGGCAGTGAGACCTTCATCTTTATGATGATAATAGTAACGCTCTAAAGTCGTGTTGTCAATCAGATACCGAGAGTGCTAGACGCAGTGGCGCTCGTTTCTCTCTTACTTATCAGAACATCTTCATTGACGTGCTCTATTCCATCCTCATCTGCCTCTTTCCTTCACTCTTCTTAAGACTTTGTTGGAGAAAGACACTGCCTATCGAAATCACCCCTCCCCAAAAGGAGAAAAGAGGTATTTCGGGCAGGGAGTTGCACGCCCTGCCCGAAATACCTCAAAAAGAAGGTTAGAGCCATTCGGCCCACGAATCGCCTTCGGCAACAAGTTTTTAAGAAGAGGTCAGATGATTTTCGGGGCTAATGGAAGAGATATGTTCTTTAACTTTTTCCGCAGCATCACGAGTCATGCCCTCAATAGCCGCCAGTTCGTCAAGACTGGCAGCGCCGATGGCTTTCACCGAGCCAAAGTGCTGCATAAGCGCCTTTTTACGCTTGGGGCCAATACCAGGTACCTCATCCAGCAGCGACTTAAAGGTCTTATCGGAGCGCAATTTGCGATGATACGTAATACTAAAGCGGTGTGCTTCGTCTCGGATACGCTGTAGCAGATAAAGTCCCTGCGAACTGCGCGGCAAGAGAATCGGCTCGACTGCACCAGGGATATAAATCTCCTCAGCGGTCGTCAGGCGAGAATGTGAGCCCTCTTCCTTCGCCACACCGATTGTCGGAATAGACAGATCCAGTTCGCGCATAACCTCCAAAGCTGCATTCAACTGTCCCTTCCCACCGTCAATAATGACCAGATCAGGCAAGGACCAGTTATGCTGCATCGACCTGCCACCCTCCTGCCCCTCCACCATTTCCTGCGCTTCGTTCTCAATTTCAGCCTCCTGCTCCTCCGTCGCCTTGCGGAAACGTCTGCGCAAAACCTCCTGGTGACTGGCAAAGTCGTTTGGACCCTCAACCGTTTTAATCTTGAAACGCCTGTACTCACTATTCTTTGGTCGCCCTCCCTCAAAGACCACCATCGCGCCCACCGAATTTGTTCCCTGAGTATTCGAGATATCATAGCACTCAATACGTCTGGGAGGCGTGACCATGTTTAGCGCCTCCTGCAACTCCTCCAGAGCCATCTGCGTCTTCTGACTATCGCTCAGCCACTTGATACGCTGCTGCTCCAGCACCTCTTGAGCGTTCTGGCGAACCATCTCAACAAGCCGCATTTTTTCGCCACGTTTCGGCTCTATGATCGTTACAGCGCCATGCCTTTTCTCTTTCAGCCAGGCTTGCAAAGTTGCCTTATCCTCTGGCTCAAACTCCACCACAATTTCGACAGGAATATGCGGAACGCTCTCATAAAACTGCTGAAAGAACGAACGCATGATCTCCCCGGAACTGCTCTCACGGGTTCCCTGCAAAATAAAGAATTCGCGTCCTACCAGCTTCCCACTGCGAAAGAAGAAAACCTGAGCGCAAGTCTCATCGTCCAGACTCGCCAGGGCCACAACATCCTGGTCGTCCTGACCCTCAGTCGAAATGATACGCTGCTTCTCCAGGATGCGCTCCACCGACTTAATACGATCCCGCACTCGTGCCGCTTCCTCAAAATTAAGGTCCTGGGCTGCCTTCTCCATCTGACCCTGAAGATTCTTCACAACCTCATCGTGCTTACCCTCTAAAAAATTGATCACCTGCTTGATCACAACAGCGTACTCCTCACGGGTGGTATATGCCACACAGGGAGCAATACAGCGGTGAATATAGTACTGGGTACAGGGACGGGCCAGCAACTTCTGCTTCCAACCGGCAGAAGGTTCCCCATCGGCTGGCGGAGCCCATACACTGGCATCATAGCGACATGTTCGAAAAGCGAACAGTTTATTTAACAGGTCAAGCGTTGCATCCACCGCACCGGAATTTGTATAGGGTCCAAAATAGCGATTGCCATCACGCTGAAAGTTGCGCACGCGGTAGACACGCGGAAAATCTTCGGTCAGAGAAACCTTAATATAGGGATAGCTCTTATCGTCGCGCAGCAATACATTGTATTTGGGCCGATACTGCTTAATATAATTGCTCTCAAGGACCAGAGCCTCAATCTCGTTTTTGACTACCAGAAACTCAATGTCCTCAATTTTGGCAACCATGCTACGGTTCTTGGGACTGAGATCGGTCGATTCCTGAAAGTATGATCTCACGCGGTTAAAAAGCGAGATAGCTTTCCCCACATAGATAATTGTACCCTGCGCATCTTTCATTAAATAGATACCAGGCTTGTGGGGCAGCGATTGTAGGACCGATTGGATTTTTTCGTTCATAAGCTCCGAATCACCCGAATGCGTTATTGCAATTATTTAGCTCGTTCTACTGTCCAGAGCACCCATACAATCAAAACCATTTGTAATGGGAACCTGAGTATATGATATACACGACTTTTTTGCCAGCGGCCCGCCCTTTTATCGACGACTGCATGATAGAGATTGGCTGGCCAGATCGCCACCAGCAGAAGCGCCAGACCGCGTGCTGAAAACACTCGAAACCTTGGGATGAACAGTCCCAGGCCGCCTAAAAATTCAAAGATACCTGTAAGATAGAGAGCTGCCCGTCTCCATGGTAGAAAGGGGGGGATAATCACCAACTCTGCATCATTCACAAAGTGGAAAACAGAAGCAAAGATATACAGGCATCCCTGTACAACCAACGAGATCATTTTGAGTCGTCGAACGATCGACCAAGATAGTTTTCTTTCACTAATAGGTATCATAGCAAAATCTTTCTTATTTTAGGGACTACTGTTACTATGCACACACTCATAGAGACCATTGTATCTCAGACTGCAACCTTTCTTTTGTATGAGTCATCTCTGATTTTTCTGAGAGCATCTATGGCTATGTTCAATCTTGTACAAGCATGATATAATCTGACGAAATTACTATATGGGGTGTTGTTTTCCACTTTTTGAGAAAAGTGAGACAACAAATAGAAGCACGCTATGAGTTGTATCGGAACTGCCGGGCATATTGACCACGGCAAATCAACCCTGGTAGAAGCTCTGACCGGCATCGATCCCGACCGTCTGGCCGAGGAAAAGGCGCGTGGTATGACCATCGATCTAGGCTTCGCCTGGCTCACTCTGCCCAACGGTCGTGAAGTCAGCATTGTTGATGTGCCTGGCCATGAAAGTTTCATTAAAAATATGCTCGCAGGGGTAGGGGGCATTGATGCCGCCCTACTGGTTGTCGCGGCAGATGAGAGTGTCATGCCTCAAACGCGCGAGCATCTGGCTATTCTCGATCTTTTGGGCGTCAAACGGGGCGTAGTAGCCATCACAAAAGCCGATCTGGTAGACGAAGAATGGCTAGAACTGGTACGCGAAGAGGTCTATGAACTCCTTAAGCCCACTACTCTGGCCGGAGCCAGCATTATTCCTGTTTCAGCCCATACTCATGAGGGACTTCCCGAACTCCTGGTCGAGCTAGAGCATATGCTAGAACAAGATGAACTACGTCAAGATATCGCACGTCCACGTCTCCCTATCGACCGTGTCTTCACCATCACCGGCTTTGGAACCATCGTTACTGGTACGCTCCTCGACGGCTCCCTCAGGACAGGTCAGGAGGTGGAAATCCTTCCAGCAGCTCTTCGGACGCGCATCCGTACCCTGCAAACCCATAAACATCAGGTTGAACTCGCACATCCAGGAAGCCGCGTCGCCCTCAACCTTGCCAGCGTCGCTCGCACTAACCTGGCACGTGGCAATGTCGTCGTCCTGCCCGACCAGTTCCAACCAACCGTATTACTCGATGCCCGTGTCCAGGTTCTGGCTAGCGCGACACGTCCATTAACCCATAACATGCAGGTCGATTTCTACAGCGGCTCACAGGAGGTCTCAGCGCGTCTACGCCTGCTCGATGCAGAGTCAATCGAACCAGGACAGCAAGGCTGGGTGCAACTACGACTCAACCAGCCTGCTGTCCTGGCCAGGCGCGACCGATTTATCCTGCGCATCTCCTCACCAGGTGCCACTATTGGCGGTGGAGAGGTCATCGATACTCATCCGCGCTACCATCGACGTCTTCAGGCACCCGTTCTCTCAGCCCTGGCAATCCTTGAAAAAGGCTCACCGGACGAACTGCTCCTTGCAGCCCTCGACCACCGTCGAGAATCGAGTACCCAAAAAGAAGGCTCTGTAACGTCTTCTTCAGCAAGGAGTAAAACACGAGCGTCAAGCAAAGCAGGACGAAAGTTCACAGGGTATGAACTAAATGAGCTAGCCTCAGAGAGTAATTTGTCATATAATGTGACGCTCACAACCCTGGAGACGTTGTTAAAAGAAAGACGAGTGCGAAAGGTGGGAGTATGGTGGTTCGCCAGGACCGTTTGGGATGCACTCAGTATCGAGACGACACGCTTACTAAGTGAGCACCATCGCCAGTATCCGCTGCGCAGTGGTCTCCCAAGAGAGGAATGGCGCGTCCGTATAGGACTTCCCCAGCGTATGGCGACAGATATCTTTCTGGCACTGCAAGAAGAAAATATTCTGGCAGAGGGAAGCTCAAGTGCCAGAGTATCGGGTTCAACTGGTGGTCTCATCCGTCTTCCAGGCTTTACACCGACCTTTAACG
>DAOTTL010000165.1:0-5891 GCA_034438135.1 Ktedonobacteraceae bacterium
GCAATCTCAGCCTTTTCTTCTGAAAATAGGGCGGCGCAGCCGCCCGAGAAAGGCATTTGCTCATTTTGCCAAATGAGGGATGACTCATCTCTCTCTTCTTAAGAGTGGGGGGAAGGGTAGCTTGCCAACTGCATAGAACATGCTTGTTTAGGGTGGTTATTTGTGGTAGTCTACCAGAACAGTCTATCCAGAACAGTCTATCCAGAACAGTCTATAAGGAATACTAATCGCCATTATGTCCAAAACTATCCTCGATTTTCGTGGACGAGATCTGGTCCTGATCCCGCCAACTGAATTGACGGCGTTAGCAACTCCAGAACTTGTAAAGCAACTCTGTGGTTCACATCTGCCTCCCGAATTGCGAGGTTCATTTGCACGTGATAAACGTGCTCACTTTTTGCGTGCCAAACCGTTCCATTTTAGCGCCATCAAACGAGCATTATTGGCTCAAGGAACGCTTTTTGAGGTCGCGTTTCAGGAACATCCCGTCCTCTCTTTCGCAACCAGGCTCAGCATCGAGCCTCGCCCCTACCAGAACGAGGCTCTGGCAAAATGGTGTTCAGTTGGAGGTGCCGGGGTTGTAGTGTTGCCTACGGGGGCTGGAAAAACGTTGGTAGCCGCTATGGCTATTCACGCCATGGGAGTGGAAACTTTAGCCATCGTTCCAACCCTTGATCTATTGGCTCAGTGGCGGGCCTCGCTGGCCGCAACTCTGACGCTTGATCCCGCGCAGATTGGTATCTTTGGCGGAGGAGAGAAAGAACTCCAGCCGATCACAGTTATTACGTATGATTCTGCTGTCCTCTATCCTTACGAACTGCGCCGTTTCGGTCTACTCATTTTTGACGAGTGTCATCATCTGCCAGCTGCTACCTATCGTCAGATCGCCGAACGCTCCTTTACTCCATTACGCCTCGGGCTGAGTGCCACACCTGAACGTACCGATATGGCTCATGAAGATCTTCTTACGCTGATCGGACCCGAGGTCTACCGCCGCTCGCCCTCTGAATTGACCAGCGAGCACTATCTGGCCCAATACCGCGAGGAGCGTGTCGCTATTGCCCTCTCACCTGAGGATGAGGCTCGCTACAATGAACAACGTAAGCTTTACCGCGCATTTTTACAGCGTCGTCGTATCATCATCGGCTCGCCGGAAGACTTTCAGCGCAAAGTTGTCTATCTGAGTGCGCGTGATCCTGAGGCTCGTATCGCCCTGCTGGCCTGGCGGGAGTCGCGCAACATCGCTATGAATGCACCGCTCAAATATGCCGAGATAGAACGCCTGCTGCATAAACATGCGACAGATCATGTGATCCTCTTCTCCGAGGTCAACCTGGTCGTTGACGAAATTAGCCGACGTTTCTGTCTGCCCAGTATTACCTATAAAACACCCACCGAGGAGCGCCGCGCTATTCTTGAACGCTTTCGCGCGGGACAGTATACGAAACTGGTGACAGGACGCGTGCTCAACGAAGGTGTAGACGTGCCGGACTGTCGGGTAGCGATAGTTGTCAGCGGAAATAGCACGCGCCGCGAATACATTCAGCGGCTGGGTCGCATTCTACGCCCCAAAGATGGCGAAGCACTTCTCTACGAACTGGTTACCAGTGGTACCACCGAGGAAGATATCGCAAAGCGACGGCGCTCGCCTGCTTAAGAAGCCAGAGGCGGCTTTATTGTGTTATACTGCATGGGTGAAACACAACGGGCCAGACATGTCACCTCCCAATAGAGCTATCACTGAACCCATCGGTTGCTAACTGGAGGTGCCTTTGCAAGGAGTGAAATCGTGCGTTTCAGCTTACAGGACGTAAAAAAACAGATTCGTCGCCATGAGGGAGAATTGGCCATTTCTCTACACTTTTTACGTTCCGCTGAGCTTCACTCCGAGATTACTGCTCTGGTTGCCCTTTATGAGAGCCAGTGTGCCAGTCCACGCAAAAGCTTCCCGCTGGATGAGATTGGCTCGTATGTAGGCGATTATCGTCTGGCGAATTGCCTGAGCGCGACCCTTAGCAACTGGTATACATGGAAGTCACCTGCGTGGACTGAGGTTCTCACTGCCAGCGGCGAGGAAGGGTGTCGTGCGCTGGCAGAGGCTAACATAACCTCTTCTGTACAACTTCGTCTGACCCTCTTTGACTACGTGAATGTCCAATACGCGGGCTTTCTGGGATCCGAAGAACGTTCTACCGCTCTAACCTCTTTTGCCTCTCGCTATCACCTGGGTAGAGATTTACTGGAGTATCTGCTGACCTTAGATGCTGAGGATGAGTCTATCCTCACGCGTCTTACAGTTGAACCTCCATCTGCCGATGCCGTAGCTGCACTCTATAATCAGTGGGTTTTTGAGGCCGCGCTATGTAGTGCCTCGGAGGTTCATTTTGTCATCGATTGTGAGGCGTTTCTGGAGAGTCAACGTGAGGGTCAAAGTGCTGAGCATGCGACCACATTGAGCGGTCTGGGCACCGTCATCAAGCGTCTGTGTTTTCTGGCACGCAAACTGGGTGTCTACTATGATCTGGCCTATGAGTCTGTTCCATCGAACACGTCTACCACGCTTCTGCATTTAACCCTTTATGGACCTCAGGAAATGACTGGCGCACCACAGCAGTATGGTCAACGTCTGGCTCGTCTCTCTCGATTACTGCTAAGCTATGGCATATCGAAGGCTCATACCCATACGCGCAGACGAACAGCAACCGCTTTCAGCAGTGCTATTCGTCGTGCGGAGGCCACTGTGCATGTTTTTCAGAATGTCTATCATTTTTCAATGGATGGCGAATTGCTCACCCGTTTGCCGGTTCCTGCGCAAGCACAAAAAGAGATGCAGATGGTCGAGAATTCAGTCCTCTATGATAGCACGATTGAACAATCTTTTGCTGAAGCGTTTGCTTCGCTCCAGAGAAGCCATGGGACATCAGGCTGGCAGTTGGAGCGTGAGCCGGAACCCCTTTTGTTTTCGACCGGAGAAACAGGGTCTTCTCAGGGTATCTTTATTCCAGATTTTGCTTTGACTCGCGAAACTCGTCGTATCTATATAGAGATCCTTGGTTTTTGGACCCCCTCCTATCGGGAGCGCAAGCTTCAGAAATTGCAACAGCTTAAGGGACGAGCAGACCTGGTCCTGGCTTTTCCCGCCGAGTCACGCCAGACCTTCTCTATCCTTGCGCCAGACTTTCCGCTGGTGGAGTATCATGGTCAACTCTCGGCTACCGATATATTGAATAGTGTGCAGGCGCGTTATGACGATTTTGAGGAGCGCTTGCTCAAGCTGGATGTTGAGCACATTCGTGCTGAGGTGCGAGAGAAAGCATTTATTCCCGAACAGTCCTGCTATGAGTTACTTCATTGCTACCGACGTTCGGAGCTTTCTCGTGCAGCGCAACACGTACTTACATCAGAAATGGCTTACCGGTCGGGTTTTGGCCTCTATGTGCTAAACTGGCTAAAACGTCTGCATGAATCGTTCGTAGAATGGATAGAGGCAAAATATGAATACGAACTATCTTTGTCCGATATCCTACAGGCATGGAAATTTCATCTACCAGAACTGGCTATATATGATGATACCTTACTGGAGATACTCATCAGTTTCTGGCCGGAGGTAGAGATTCAGCATAGTTCCATTTTTGAATCCAGGCTTCTGGTGGCGGCTCACAGAGAGAGTGTGCATCTTAGAGGAAAAGAGGACATCCCGGTCGCAGACAAACAGCTAGCTTCCTCTCCTAAAAAGGGTTTGCGTGAGCGGCGTTTGAGCAAGCAAAGGCGCACTTCACCAGAGACCAGTCAAAACAATCTATGGGAAATAATGTAATGAATGAAAAAGAATTGGTAGGTATGACGCTCGGCAATTCCACCCTGGAACGTGTAATAGGCAAGGGAGGCATGGCAATTGTTTTTCTTGCTCAGCAGGCGCGTCCAGCGCGAACAGTCGCCGTGAAAGTGCTCCTACCGACCTCCGTACAAAATGACCTGGATGAGCAGCGAGTCTTTCTGGAACGTTTCCGTCGTGAGGCCGATACCGTTGCAAAATTAGAACATAAAAACATTTTGTCTATTTATGAGTATGAAGAGGCAATGATCAAAGGGCAACATCTGGCCTATCTGGTAATGCCCTATATCCGTGGTGGAACGCTGCGTCAACGCATCGATGAGATGAGACGTAGTGGACAGAAGTTTGATCTGGCGACTGTTTCTGATTATATTAATCAGGTTGCCGATGCTCTCAGCTATGCACATAGTCTGGGCGTTATTCACCGAGATATCAAACCGGGCAATCTCCTTTTTCATAGTGACGGACGGCTTCTCCTGACCGATTTCGGTATTGCGCGTATGAATGCTATGCCCTCGCTAACTATGGTAGGTAGCTTTATTGGCACCGTTGAGTATGCATCTCCTGAGCAAGTGAATTCAACTGAAGTAGATTCTCGCTCGGATATCTACTCCCTGGGCGTCATTCTCTACGAACTACTCACTGGGACGGTGCCGTTTACAGGCCCGACACCTTTTGTCGTCATGTCCAAACTACTACATGATCCCGTGCCTCCTATACGCTCTGTACGTGCCGACCTCTCACCTGCAATCGAGTCCGTTGTACAGAAGGCTCTGGCCAAAGATCCGCGTGCCCGCTATCAAAAGGTGACCGATCTGGCTACTGAACTGGCGGCAGCGGTGGCGGTTCCGATCGGACTGCACCTGGGCGGCTATAACAACAATGCCGATTTGACCATCGCAGAAGGTTCCTGGCAACCACCAGTCTCGTCGGGACGAGGTATCACGACTCCCATGCCCCGTTTTCCCTCCGATGCTGTCGTAGCTCAGGCAACTCCATTTACCCCTGCTCTTTCTGCTCAGACTCCTCTGAACGTGACTCAAGTAGCTCCAGGCTGGCAGGTGCAACAATATGCACCTGCTACCAAAGAGGAAGCTGAGAGCGACCAGGCGAAGACCTATCGCCCTGGCCGCCGCATCCTCTTCTATGTGATCGCGCTGATCTCGCTTGTGGCCGAGGTGTTAGTCCTGGGACTGACGTTAGGGGCTAGAAAAGAGCTACCTTCAGTTGTGTTGGGTGTTCTGCTGGGGAATGCGATAAATCTGCTTTCTCTGGCTGCCATTAGCTTTACCAGCGTTGTTCGCCAGAAAAATCACTTTGGAATTTTCAATCGCGTCATCTGGGTGCAGGTGGTGACATTAATTTTGAGTGGTTTTTTTATCTCCTACGGCAGTTCTTCGGGTAAACCCTCGTTGTACTTGCCACTGGCCTCCTTTGCTATTCTTGTAGTCACTAATATCTACTCGGTCTATGGATTGGGTCAAGTTGACGCGGCCCATGAACAGGTTGAAGTTGCGCCGATTCAATGGCGGGCGGCTCTTGTTGGTGCATTGACTGGTCTGCTACCTTTGACTATTATTCTGGTGTTTGCTATGGCCGTGCTCCTGTCCTCGATCAGCGGTAGTTCGTTGATGCTACCTTTGCTCGGGATTATGCTCATTGCTTTCATTGGCTCGCCCACACCTGGTTCTATGATGGCCGTCTGGCTATCTCAGAAAATGTCTTTTCCCATTTTAGTGCGTACCAGTGCCATGGCAGGACTCTTTATGTTTGTAATTGCGTACACTCTTGTGGCTGGTGGAGGCTGGTTGCTTCATGGTCGGTCACTTTTTTCTGAGCAATTTCCTCAGAGTGGCCTGCTAGCGACGCTCATTATGGGTGTGTTACTCGGACTGGTTGGTTTCTTGCGCGGCATACTCGATGCCTGGGTCTATCATCGTGTTATGCTTCGTCGCTCTTAGCCAGAGTGAAGCAAATAAAAAGTCGAATGAACAGCGAAATGGCTCTGAACCTTGGTCCAGAGCCATTTCGCTGTTCATTCGACACTGACTACATG
>DAOTTL010000166.1:0-83068 GCA_034438135.1 Ktedonobacteraceae bacterium
AGAGGTTTGCCGCTCAGGAAGAGTTCACCGATCACCCCAACAGGAACCGGCCTGTGCTCTCGATCAAGCAGATAGGCTTCTCCATTGGCGATGGGGCGTCCAATAGGAACCTTCCGGTGTGTACTGTCCGCCTCCTCACTGATCCAGGAGAGTGTGTCGATGGTTGCTTCGGTGGGACCGTAGAGATTGCACAGGGTTGCCTGCGAGCGGGCCATGAAACGAGTTTGCAGTTCCGGGGTCAGTTCCTCGCCGCCGCAAAAGACAGTGCGTAGACTTGTGCAGGACTCCCAGGCTGGTTCATCCAGCAGGAGGCGCAACAAAGAGGGCACAACCTGGATGAGTGTGATTTCATACTTTTGGATGCACTCGGTCAGATACCTGCTGTCCATGTGCCCTCCCGGTCGGGCCAGGACAATTTGTGATCCAGCCAGCAGTGGCGCGAAAAATTCCCAGATCGAGGCATCGAAACCCATCGGCGTTTTTTGTAAAATTCTGTCCTGCGCTGTAAAGGCAAAGGTGCTCTTCATCCATGCCATATGGTTGCAGGCGGCTGCATGCTGAATCATCACGCCCCTGGGAGTGCCAGTTGAACCAGAGGTATAGATGATATAGGCCAGGTTATCGGGCGATATCTGGACCTGTGGATTTTCCGCGCTTGCCCGCTCAATCTCTGACCACTCGCTATCCAGGTGCATGCTTCGTACTCCCTCCTGAGTGGGAAGAAGTGAGCGCAATTTCTCCTGCGTCAAGACGATAGGCATATGTGCATCTTTGACGATGGCGGCCAGGCGTTCACGTGGATAGCCAGGATCAAGAGGGACATACGCGCCACCTGCTTTGAGGATCGCCAGCAGACCAATAACCAGGAGCGTAGAGCGTTCCAGACAGATGCCAACCGGTACATCGGGTCCGACTCCGCGTGCTCGCAAAGCATGTGCCAGCCGGTTAGCGCGTCGGTTCAATTCCTGGTAGGTCAGGCTTTCTTGCTCAGCGGTCAGCGCGGTGGACCCTGGGGTGAACTCTACCTGTCTTTCAAAGCCCTGCGAGAGACTCTCTGGCAATTCCGCGTACTCAACGGTCGTGGCGTTCCAGTCCACAAGTATCTGCTGACGTTCCTTTGTTGAGAGAAGTGAAAGATTGTCAACGTGTTGCAGTGGATTGGCAAGCATGCCTGCCAGCAGATTTTGGAGATGGTCGAGCATCCTCGTTATAGATGCTCTGTCAAAGCGGCGGCTATCATAGTTGAGTTGAAACACGAGATCCGAGGACGGTGCAACGGCCAGCGTCAGCGGATAGTTGGTGCGTTCAATTGCCAGGAATGGACCTATTTCCAGGCTGCCGCTCCACTCTGCACGTGAAGTATTGACGGGATAGTTTTCAAACACGATGATGCTCTCAAAAAGTGGCGTACCGCCAGGGATACCACTCCATCCCTGCACCAGGGCCAGAGGGCTATATTCATACTGACTGAACTCTGCCTGCCGTTCCTGTAAGCGTTGAAGCCAGGGGATGAGCGATGCCGTGTGATCTATGCGCACGCGTACAGGTAGAGTGTTGATGAAAAGCCCAATCATCGCCTCCGCTCCTGCCAGCGTAGCGGGTCGGCCCGAAACGGTTGCGCCAAACACGATATCATCGTGGCCGCTGTAGCGATGCAACACTATGGCCCAGGCACCCTGTACCAGCGTATTGAGCGTCAACTGATTGTGCCGAGCCAGCGTACGCAGGGCTACAGTCATCTCTGCTGAGAGACGCAGTTGTTGTCCATCGTAGGTCTGAGGACCTTCAACGGCAAGCTCATCCCTGCTCTGCCCGATACTTAGAGGTGTTTGCTCTGTGAAATCCGCGAGAGCCTGACGCCAGAAGTGTTCGGCCTGCGTGAGACTCTGCGCTTGCAGCCAGGCGATGTAGTCCTTATAGGGACGACGATACTCAAGGACAGCTTCGCGCCCCTGGAGTGAGGCTTCGTAGGAAGTGAAGACCTCTCGCAATACGTGAAAGAGGGACCACCCATCAAGGAGAAGATGATGATAGCTCCAGGTGAAAGAGCAGGCGTCATCGGCTGTCTGGATCAAGGCCATGCGCATAATGGGGGCACTGGTGAGATCAAGTCCTCTGGCCCTATCGGCTTGCTGATAAGCTTTGAAGCGTTCATGCTGTTCTGTCGGCGTATATGCCCGCCAGTCGAGTTGCTGCCAGGGGAGTTCAGCTTCGCTGTAGACGACCTGAACCCCGGTTTCCAGATCTTCCCAGTAGACGGCAGTGCGTAAAATGGGGTGTCGGAGTATCACACGTTGCCACGCTGCCTTGAAGGCAGGGATGTGTAGCACGCCTTTCAGAGTGCAATGGATCTGTTCCATGTATGCGCCTGACTCTGGCGCGTAGAGCGTATGGAACAGCATCCCCTGCTGAAGTGGCGAGAGTTCGTAGATATCTTCAAGATTATCCCCTGGATTCATCAAACTTGCCTCCTGTTCTTCTGCCCCATTTTTGAGATGATCTTATCGAGTGAACTCTGGCTAAGCCTGGCCTGTGGAAAATCGGAGGGCGTATAGCCACCAGCTTCTGGTGAGGTGCAATGTGCAATCAGGGTGCTCAATGCTGCCAGGAAGTCTTGTGCCAGACGTTCAATGGTTGCGGAATGATGGAGTGCCTCGCTATACGTCCATTCGACTCGTAACTGCTCGTTGACTACCAGACAGTTGATATCCAGCAGATAGCTGCGCCTGGCTTGCTGGCTGACGGCCAAGCCAGTTGATTCCGTCGCAGCCTGGAAAAGGGTTGCCGCACTGGCGACATTTTCAAACTGACCCAGATAGTTGAAGCTAATCTCTGGCTGTGGTTGCCCACCCAGACTTTCCCTCAGGGTAGAATCCTCGCTGAGATATCGCAGAACACCATAGCCGATGCCCCGGTTTGGAATGGCTCGCAACTGCTCTTTGATCGCTTTAAGCGCTGCTCCAGGATCTACAATTCCTTCCAGTTCCAGCAGAACAGGCGCGAGCGTGGTGAACCAGCCTATGGTGCGCGAGAGGTTTTCCTGGGTGACAACTTCTTCGCGTCCATGAGCCTCTATATCAAAGAGCATCCGAGATGAGCCTGTCCAACGTGTATATGCCTGAACCAACGCCGTTAACAGTAAGTCGTTGATGTTTGTATGATAGGTTGCCGGTGTCTCCTGTAAGAGCGAGCGCGTTTTGATTGTATCAAGTGTACATATGATGGTGTGTGCTGAATGCTGCGTATTCTTACCACCAGTCAGATCAAGGGGTAAACGATCGACATCTTTACGTGCCTGAGCCAGCCAGTGGGGAAGCTCTTGCTGAAGCGTGGACGAGTGTGCATATGTATGAAGATGTGTGGCCCACTGACGAAACGAAGTCGTTTTGCGTGGCAAGGAGAGTGTTTCCCCGCGTTCCAATTGTTGATAGGCTGTTTGCAGGTCTGCCAGCAGGACACGCCACGAAACGGCATCGATGAGCAGATGATGGATGATCAGTAGCAGGCGAGCGGTACGTTGCGGACCCGTGTCAAAGAAAATCACGCGTAGCAGCGGTCCCTCGCTCAAGTTGAGGCTTCCCTGATAGGTAGCGGCACTGGTTTCGATGCTCAGGCGTTGTTCCTCTGGCGTGAGATGTGAGAGATCATGGTAAGCCAGTGTTTCCAGCGTTTCTGATCCTCTGATCTCCTGTTGCCAGCCTGTTGTACTGAGTACAAAGCGTGTGCGCAGGATGTCGTGATGCCTTTGCACTGCCAGTACAGCCTGCTCCAGGGCGGTTCGCTTGAGCGAAGGATCGAGTGCGAGGATGACCGCCTGGTTAAAGTGCTGTGGATCGGTGAAGTTCTGTTCAAAGAACCAGTGTTGAATTGGCGTCAGTTCCACCAGACCAACAATGTCTGTCTGCTCACTTTCTGAGAGAGCAGAGGTGGGCGTCCTCTCAACGACTGCGGCCAGGTCAGCAATGGTCTGATGCTGGAAGACCTGCCTGGGTGTCAGGTGCAGTCCGACCTGGTAGGCGCGAGAGATAATCTGAATGCTGAGAATGGAGTCGCCTCCCAGTGCGAAGAAATTGTCTCTCAGTCCGACACGCTCTTTTCTGAGAACTTCTGCCCAGATACGCGCTAACGTTTTTTCAGCAGGAGTGCGTGGCTCGTCGTCAACTCCTCCCGACGTGTTTGCGTTGTAGGTTGGCCTGGGGAGGGCGCGATGATTGATCTTGCCATTTGACGTGAGCGGAAGTGTTGGCAGGGCGACAAAGGCAGAAGGGACCATATAGCCGGGCAGGCTCTGTTGCAGAAACTGGCGCAGGCTTTCGCTATTCAGTGTGTGATCTGGTTGAAGTACCACATAGGCGACCAGCACTTTATCGCCAGATGGTTCCTCATAGACCCAGGCTATAGCTTCTCGTAGAGCTGGATGCTGACTGAGCGCTACTTCAATCTCTCCCAACTCGATGCGATAACCGCGTACCTTTACCTGGTAGTCCAGTCGTCCAAGAAACTCAATGGAGCCATCTTCTCGATAGCGAGCGCGATCTCCCGTTTTGTAGAGACGTTCACCAGCTTGAGAAGCGAACGGATCAGGAATAAAGGTCTGCGCCGTGAGCTGAGGAGCAAGCAGGTAGCCGCGTCCAACGCCCACGCCGCCAACGTAAAGTTCGCCTGGTATACCAACCGGCAATGGTTGCAGTGTGCGATCAAGAATATAGATCTGCATATTGTTGATCGGGCGACCAATGGGTGTATGTAACGTGTTCGCTGGCAGCGGTTGCGTAAGCGGGAAGTGCGTCACATCGTCGGAACACTCGGTGGGTCCGTAGGCGTTTAGCAGGGGAATATGTGGATACATGTGTAGCCAGCGCTCACAAAGTTCTGGTGGTAGTGCTTCCCCGGTCGGAACGAGCCAGCGCAGACTTGTGAGGGCACGCTTAGAGGTAGTTCCTATTTCTGCTGTTTCAAGCATGACACGCAGGAAGGAAGGGACCGTTTCAAGGATAGTCACGCGATCGCGCTGGATATGCGGCAGGAGTTGTAACGGATCGTGGGCAATGGTCTCGGCGTAGATGGTCACAGAGCCTCCGATGAGCAGAGCCGCCAGAAATTGCCAGACGGAAATGTCAAAGCATTGGGACGCGGTTTGCGCGACAATATCTGCGCTGGTGAGATCGAGGTCATTGATCTTGGCATACAGATGATTGATCATGCCCTGCTGCTCGACCATCGCCCCTTTCGGGGTACCCGTTGTGCCCGACGTGTAGATCACATAGGCGAGCTGTGCTGGTTCAAGCCATTCAGAGGGAGCTATCAGTCCTGTAGTGCTCCGCGCTTGCAGGCAGTCCTCCAGGCTTAGGATGCGAGGTTGGTCTTGCCATGTTCCCTCGTCGTTGAGGGCCGTTTCGATGATCTCAGAGAACTGATCTGCGCGTAATACCAGCGGACTACGGCTCAATTGTAAGATCTGGCGCAGACGTGTGGGAGGATGTCTGGGATCAAGGGGAAGGTAGGCCCCACCGGCTTTGAAGACCGCCAGTATCGCCAGCAATAGATTGATCCCGCGTTCGTCCAGGAGTGCAACAAGCGTCTCCGGTCCAACTCCCAGTTCTCGTAGTCGCCGGGCAAGCTGATCGGCTTGCTGGTTCAATTCTCGATATGTCAGGCGTTGTTCCTCACAAACAACCGCGAGTGCTTCAGGTGAACGTGCCACCTGCGCCTCGAACAGTTGTTGGAAGCTTTGTTCGCGTGGGTAGGACCGTTGACTGGCATTCCAGGTTACAAGGATCTGCTCGCGCTCAAGACGATCGAGCAATGAGAGGGTCTCAATCCTGTCATCAAAGCTGGTCGTCATGGCGAGAAGTAGTCGTTGCAGATGACTGGCTATGGACGCAATGCTTGACGCCTCAAAGAGATCGGTCGCATATTCCAGCACACCACGTAACCCCTGCTCGGTTTCCGCCAGTGAGAGGAGTAGATCGAATTTGGCCGTTCGGGTATCGATGTCCAGTTGTTGTAAACGGAGACCAGGCAATTCCAGCAGCGTGGAAGACGCATTCTGCAAAACAAACATTACCTGGAAGAGTGGCGCATGACTGAGATTGCGCTCTGGAGCCAGTTCATCGACCAGTTTTTCAAAGGGCAGATCCTGGTGAGCGTAAGCACGCAAGCACGCCTCGCGTACACGAGCCACTACCTGACGAAAACTGGGGTTATGCGCGAGGTCCGTACGGATGATCAACGTATTGACGAAGCATCCGAAGACTCCTTCGAGTTCAGTCTGACGGCGGTTAGCGATGGGCGTGCCGATAAGAATATCATCCTGTCCGCTATAGCGGCTGAGTAGCGCGGCGAAGGCGCTTAACAGGGTCATGAAGAGCGTCGATCCTTCACGCTGGCTCAGGGCGGTCAGTTTTTGGAGCAGGGCTGGTGGAACCTGGAAGGTATAGTGACCACCCCGGTACGTCTGGGTTGCGGGACGCGAGTGATCGGTGGGCAGTTCTAGCATGGCGGGTGCGCCAGTCAGTTGCTCACGCCAGTAAGCAAGTTGTTGTGCCAGTACCTCACCTTGTAGCCACGAGCGTTGCCAGAGCGCAAAGTCGGCGTACTGCAATGGCGGTTCAGGCAGTTGAGGAAGCTGATGTGCGACAAAGGCAGCGTACAGTGTGGAAAGTTCGCGTATGAGTATGCCAAGGGACCAGCCATCGGAGACAATATGATGGATATTGAGCAGCAGCACATGTTCGTCATCAGCTATTTGGAGTAGCTGGACCCGCAGGAGTGGTCCTTGCGCGAGGTTGAATGGTGCGGTGCCATCTTCCTGAGCCATGCTCCAGACCTCTGGCTCTCGCTGTGTGAATGGGAGGGAACGCAAATCTTTGAGTGGAAGGGGCAGCGTCAATTGAGGAGCAATTACCTGTACTGGCTGTCCATCAACGATCGCAAAGGTTGTGCGCAGAATTTCGTGTCGCTGGACAATCTCGTTTATGCTCCGCTCAAGAGCCGCTTTGTCCAGCGTGCCGGTGAGTCTGATAGCGGCAGGCATATTGTACGTTGACATGCCAGGTTCTAACTGATCAAGGAACCAGAGCCGCTGTTGCGCGAAGGAGAGCGGCAGCGGACCATGCCCCTGACGACGTGGAATTGTCTGGGTCTGAGCAGGAAGGGTAATACCTTTCTGCTTGAGCCGAGCTTTTAACTGCTCAAGTTGTCTGGCTGAGAGTGCCACTGATCGGGAGGTAGAATCGCTCATAATCGCTGACTCACTTTATAATCAGCCGCGCCGGTCAGGCTTTCCGTTTCGACCTCTAGCAAGAGCTTCCCTTTCGTATGCATATTCTACTTATACCTCTGCTTCCTGCTCACCGACGAGTATCAATTCCTGTAATGTACGGGCAATCTCTTCGACAATCTCACGGTCACCCCAGAGTTGGGTGAGTTCGTCTAGTTGACCCTCGATGGTTGGTCTTTCAAAGAGCTGTCTTAAGGGAAACTCTACCTGGAACGCATCGCGTACACGTGCTACGATCTGCGTGGCCAGGAGTGAATGTCCACCAAGCGCAAAGAAATCATCATCAGTTCCCACCTGCTTTACCTTGAGAATATCAGCCCAGATAGCGGCGAGGAGCATTTCGGCAGGGGTGTGCGGAGCCACAAATGCCGCGTCCAACCCTGGCCTGAGCTGCGTTGGTGCGGGCAAGGCGTTTCGATCTACCTTGCCATTCGGCGTCAGTGGCAGGGTTGTGAGCAGTTCAAACGCGGATGGTATCATATAGTCAGGCATCTGCGCCTGTAGATGACGGCGTAACTCGGTGCTGGTCAGCGCCTGATGACTCTCTTCAGAGTGTTCGTGGTCAGGCACAATGTAAGCAACGAGGCGTTTATCGCCAGGAAGATCTTCGCGGGCCAGTACGACGGTTTCACGTACCTGGGGGAGACTTCCCAGGACAGACTCGATCTCTTCCAATTCAATCCGATAGCCGCGCAACTTCACCTGGTGATCGCGACGTCCGAGATATTCGATGGCTCCATCCAGGAGGAGACGCGCCAGGTCGCCAGTTTTGTAGAGGCGTTCTCCAGGCACAGTTGAGAAGGGATCGGGAATGAAGGCGGCGGCAGTTAACTCTGGCCGATCGAAATAGCCACGAGCCAGGGATATCCCTCCAATGTACAATTCTCCGATGACTCCGATCGGTTGCGGATACAGATGCGCGTCAAGAATATAGGTCTGTGTATTGGCGATTGGGTGACCAATCGAGGGATGTGACGGCCAGTTCTTGCTGGGCGGCGTCAGTGGCAGGGCTGTGACCACGTGTGTCTCTGAGGGACCATAGTGATTATTCAGAGTGCACTGTTCCCCTGGATGCTGAAACCAGTTTTTGACAGGCATGGTGAGGTGCATTTGTTCCCCGGTCGTCGTGATCTCGCGGAAGTGCGAACGTGGATATGGGTGTGAAAGATACTCCTCAGCCAGTTGTTGCAGGACAACAACCGGGAGGATCATTTTCTCAAGCTCCATCTCGATCAGTAAGTGCGCCAGGCCAGCGATATCCCGACGTAGCTCCTCGGAGAGCAGGATCAGCGTGCCACCTGAACCCCAGGCCGCGAACATCTCATGGATGCTGGCGTCAAAGCTCAGTGAGGCAAACTGGAGGGTTCTACAACCTCCCAGATGCGCGGTATAGTGCCAGCACAGCAGATTGCTCAGGATCTTGTGGGTCAGGCAGATCCCTTTGGGTCTGCCTGTTGATCCCGATGTGTAGATGATATAGATCAGATTATCCGGCTGTACGGGACTTGCCGGATTCTTGCTGTTTTGACTCTGCTCATTCTGCGTTTCCTGAGAGTCCAGACAAACAACGTGCGCGTGGTGGACGGGCAGACGTGTGGATAGACGCTGCCAGGTCACGATCACAGGTGCATGTGTATCTTCCAGCATCATCGCGATGCGCTGCTGAGGATAGCCTGGATCAAGCGGAACATAGGCCCCACCGGCTTTGAGGACTGCCAGCAGCGCCATCGCCATATCTAATGAGCGTTCCAGATAGAGTCCAACCAGCACATCAGGTCCTACCCCCAACGCCTGAAGGCGATGCGCCAGATTATTTGCCAGTCGGTTCAGTTCGCGGTAGGTTAGCTGCTCATCGCCATAGACGAGTGCGATAGTATCAGGTGTGCGCTCTACCTGACGTTCAAACAGGTGCTGGATGCAGGTGTTGTCAGCGTACTCGATCTGAGTTGCATTCCAGGTGACCAGCGTGAGTTGCTCTTCTGCGCTTCCCAAAAGTGGTAGCCTGCTCAATTTCTGTGTGGGATCAGAGATCACTCCTGTCAGGAGTTGCTGAAGGTGTTCAACCATGCGTTGGATTGTGCTCTCGTCAAAAATGGCGTTATTGTACTCAAACACCCCACGAAACCCCTGTGTGCTTTCCTGTACAAAAAGCGTTAGATCAAATTTAGAGGTTCCATTATCAACATCGAACTGTTGCAGCTTCAGGCCAGGCAGGCTTAAGATTGCATCGTTGGCGTTCTGAAGTACAAAGAGTACCTGAAAGAGTGGCGCATGACTCAGGCTGCGCTCCGGGGCCAGTTCTTCGACCAGTTTCTCGAAGGGGAGATCCTGATGGGCGTATGCCTGCAAGCAGAGTGTACGCACACGTTTCAGGAGTTGCTGGAAACTGGGATCGCCCGCGAGATCTGTGCGTAACGCCAGGGTATTGGCGAAGAAGCCAATCAATCCTTCAAGCTCAGTCGAGCGGCGGTTGGCGATGGGTGTGCCAATGACGATATCGCTTTGTCCACTATAGCGCAGTAATAACGTGGCGAAGGCCGCCAGCAGGGTCATAAAGAGCGTCACTCCTTCGCGCTGGCTCAGGATAAGGATGTTTTGAGCAAGCTCTGGGGATAGCTGGAAGGTCAGACGAGCGCCTTGATAGGTCTGGACCGCTGGCCTTGGATGATCCATGGGCAGTTCTAATACCCTGGCAGCCCCGGCCAGGTGTTCGCGCCAGTACTGAAGCTGATGTTCCAGGTTTTGTCCTTGCAGCCACGTCCGCTGCCAGAGGGCAAAATCGGCATACTGGACAGGCAAAGTTGGGAGCGAGGCGTGCTGTCCATCAGCAATGGCGGTATACAGTGTGGAGAGTTCGCGTACCAGCACTCCCAGGGACCAGCCATCGGAGATAATATGATGGATGTTGAGCAGCAACACATGTTCTGTAGAGGTCAGGCGGAGAAGCGTTGTACGTAGTAAGGGACCGTGCAGCAGGTCGAAGGGCTGCACCCCCTCTGCAAATGTCATTCGCTGTACCTCGCTTTCTTGCTGCTCGACCGAGAGTCCCGCCAGGTCAATGAGCGGGAGAGGTAGCTGTAGAAGGGGCGCAATGACTTGTAGCGGTTTACCGTCTACAGATGCAAATGTCGTTCGCAGGGTCTCATGGCGTTGCACTATCTCATTCAGACTGGCCTGCAAGGCCTCTTGTTTGAGTGCGCCACTCAGGCGCAGCGCGGCGGGCATATTGTAGGTTGACGAGTCACCTTCCAGTTGGCTGAGAAACCACAGGCGTTGCTGCGCGAAGGAAAGTGGTAAATCATCGTTGCTTGCACGCGTGGTGATAGAAAACTCATTCTCACTGGTGGTTACCTGGTTGATGCGCCCGGCCATACGTGCAATCGTGGGTGCCTCGAAGACTGTTCGCAGTGGCAGTTCTACCTGGAGCATGTCGCGTATCCTGGCTATGACCTGTGTGGCTAGCAGAGAGTGACCTCCCAGCGCAAAGAAATCATCATCAATACCGATGCGCTTGATAGGTAAAATCTGACTCCAGATAGCGACCAGCAATTCCTCAACGGGCGTATGAGGCGTGTTATAAAGGGTTTCCAGTTCTGGTCTGCTCGTGTCAGGGGCAGGCAGGGCTCGATAATCAATCTTATGATGCGTTGTGAGTGGGAGCAGATCAAGCGACACAAATGCCGAGGGGAGCATATAGTCGGGCAGTTTAGCCGCCAGCCAGGTGCGCAATGTATCCGCTCGCGGTTGCTCTGCTCCCTGTGGAACAATATACGCGACCAGCACCTGCTCTCCTGGTCGATCTTCGCGCAACTGGACTGCTACCTCGCGTACCTGTGGATGGTTGCGTAGTACCGCTGCGATTTCGCCCAGTTCGATGCGATGTCCACGCATCTTCACCTGCGAATCGGTGCGTCCTACAAAGATCAGTTTGCCATCTGGCTGAAAGCGAGCACGGTCACCGGTGCGATAGAGACGCGCACCGGGCTGTTCGCTAAAGGGATGAGGCATGAAACGCTCGGCAGTCAACTCAGGACGATACAAATATCCCCACGCTAATCCGCTGCCGCCGATATACAGTTCTCCGATACTGCCAGGGGGAACTGGCTGCATAGACGCGTCAAGTAGATAGACCTGGACGCCCTTGATAGGCCGTCCAATCGGGATGGACTCTCCCTGCTGCTCAGAAGTGAATGTCCAACTGGTCGCATTGATTGTGGACTCAGTTGGACCATAGAAGTGGTGCAGTTGTGCTGTTTTCAGACGAGCAAAAGTGCGTTGTAACAGGTTTGCCGGTGCGGCTTCTCCCCCAAAGAGCAGACTGCGCAGATGGGAACAGCGTTCCAGCGCGGGTTCTTCAACAACACGGAGCAACATGCTGGTGACCAGGTGCGCGACCGTAATGTTTTGCTGAATCAGCAGCTCAACTAGCTGTGAACTTTGCTGGTACGTATCAGGTGGTGCAAGTATCAGACGTGCACCAACGAGCCAGGGTCCGAACATCTCCCATAGAGCGACATCGAAGCTGAGGGCCGCAATCTGTAAGGCGTTGTCATGGGCGGTCAGTTGGAGATCCTCAATGCCCCATTGTAAACGATTGCTGATAGCACTATGGGGCAGCATCGTTCCTTTGGGAGTGCCCGTCGAGCCAGAGGTATAGATGAGACAGGCAAGGTTCTCAGACCTTGCGCGTTTTCCAGGCGTGTGCTCTGCTTCGCGATTGATCTGTTCCTGGTCCCTATCCAGATACACGACGTTTGTATCCTCTAATGGCAGGTACTCATCCAATCTTTGTTGGGTAAGGACAGGCGCGGCCTGAGCATCGCGGATCATAAAGGCCACGCGTTCACGCGGCAAATGGGTATCAAGAGGGAGGAAGGCCCCACCTGCCTTGCCAATCGCCAGCAGCGCTACGGTCAGGATTGGGGAACGTTCCAGAAAGACACCCACCAGCACCTCCGGCTTGACTCCTCGTCGGATCAGGTAATGGGCCAGACGATTGGCTTGCCGATCTAACTCACCATAGGTCAGGTGCTCATCTTCAAAGACAACCGCGATAGCGTCAGGCGTACGGACTGCCTGCGCTTCAAAAAACTCGTGCAGGCAAGGAAGCTCAGAATAGGCGGGTTGTGTTTTGCTCCAGTCTTGTAAGAGCATCGCACGCTCAGCGTTATCCAGCAACGACAGGTCCGAGAGACGAGTCTCAGGATTGCTCACAATTCCCGCGAGAAGACGTTGCCAATAGTTATTTATGCGCTGAATGGTGGCCTGTTCAAAAAGGTCAGTCGTATATTCCCAATGGCCGCGCAATCCCTCCGGCGTTTCAACGACTACCAGAGCCAGGTCCACACGTGCTGTCCCATTGTCAACGACCTCACGTACCTGAAGCGTCAGATCTGAGATGGCGCGTGGAGCGAGTGGCACATTTTGCATGACAAAGAGTACCTGAAAGAGTGGCGCATGTCCCAGATTGCGTTCCGGGGCGAGTGCTTCAACAACTTTCTCGAAGGGAATATCCTGCTGACGAAAGGCCTGTAAGGCCAGTGTGCGTACACGTTCTAACAAAGTGGAGAAGGGAGGATTGTCGGAAACGTCGAAGCGCAGTGCAAGCGTATTCACAAAGCAGCCGATCAATTCTTCCAGATCGCGGTGTGTCCGACCGGCAATTGGAGTGCCGATGACCAGGTCGTTTTGTGCGCTCAAACGACTTAGCAGAACCGTGAGGGTTGCCAGCAGGGTCATAAAAAGGGTTGCTCCGTTGTTCCTGCTCAGAGTCGTGAGCGCTTCACTGAGCTGAGCTGAGAGAACAAAGGGCACGTGAGCACCGCGAAAGGTTTGGATGGCTGGACGAGGATGATCAGTGGGCAATTCTAGCAAGGCAGGCGCACCCGCGAGCCGGCTTTGCCAGAAGGCAAGCTGTTGTTCCAGAGCCGCTCCCTGTAACCATTCCCGTTGCCAGCGTGCGAAATCACTGTACTGAAGTGCCGGTTCCGGTAGTGGAGAGGGTTGCTCAGCCGCGAATGCCGTATAGAGAGCTGAAAGTTCGCGTATGAGCAGGCTTAGCGACCAGCCATCGCAAACAATGTGGTGAAGGCTCAGGTGTAACAGATGTTCCGCCGGATTTAAAATAAAGACCATTGCGCGGATCAGCGATCCCTGAGCAAGATTGAAGGGACACAGCGTTTCCTCTTTGATGAGTGTCTGAGCTTCTCTTGCCTGTTGTTCGTGAGGCAGGTCACTCATGTCTATTATAGGAACATGCAGTGCCATTTCGGGAGCGATGTGCTGACCCGGTTCTCCATGAGTAACCGTGTAGGATGTGCGCAAAACCTCGTGTCGTCGCACGCATTCATTGAGACTTTGCAGGAGGGCGTTGATACGTAAGGGTCCGTTCAGTTTGAGTGAGAGCGAGATCGTATAGAAGGGGTTGCCAGGTTCCAGACGATCGAGAAACCAGAGGCGTTGTTGCGCAAAGGAGAGTGGATACGCCTCGCCAGGAGCCAGGTGAGCGTCTCGACTGATGGGTGGCGGTAACAGCAATGGCTGCGCCTGGGGTACCGTTCGGGCATTTGCCTGCTGTAAAAGCTCGACAAGCTCCGCCTTTCTGGCCACCAGTTCGGCACGCAGGTCGGGTGTGAGAACTCCCTTCGGACTGGTATAGCGCAGGCGGTTCCCCTCTGCCCAGAGTTCTACTCCCAGACTTTGCACGTACTCAAGTAATGCGTTTGTGGTCATAGTTCTCCCTCTTCATAATCATCGGATGCAGCTCTCATTTCATGGGATAAAGACGCCGTCGTTCGTGTTTGTTGTTGCGCGTGTTCATATGAGCGGGCGAGGCCAGCTATAGTAGGTGTGCGAAACACTTCAGCAATATCTGGCCTGGTATTGAGCTCGCTTTCGAGTTGGTTCATAATTCTGATTATATCGATTGAGTTTGCGCCAAGGTCGAGCAGGCTTTCTTCTGTGTCCAGGATCTCCATGCCCAGCACTCTGGTGACTACGCTGGCAATCTGTTTGCTGACCAGGGACGCTTCTTCAGTCTCGTGTACTGATCTGTCGAGGTCGGCGGCGGCTGGCAGTTCGGGTTCTGGGAGTGCTTTGCGATCAATTTTGCCATTGGCCGTCATTGGCAGCCGGTCCATGATTGTGAAGCTGGTTGGCAGCATGTAGGCGGGCAGCTTTGAGCGTACAAAGGAGCGCAGTTCGTCGGGATTGAGAGCCATGCCTGGAGTTGGAACGACGTAAGCCAGTAGACGCCGGTTGAACGGTGCTGTGCCCGCGACGGTTACTACGGTTCCCTGAATGGCGGGATGTTGCAGAAGCGTGGACTCGATTTCGCCTATCTCGATTCGGTAGCCCTGGATCTTGACCTGGAAATCTTCACGGCCAAGGAACTCGATCGTGCCGTCAGGCAGATAGCGGCCAAGGTCGCCGGTCAGATAGAGCTGTTCTCCGGTGTGTGGATGTGTCATGAAGCTGGCATGTGTGCGTTCTTCGTCGCGCCAGTATCCCTTTGCCAGGCCGATGCCGCCTATGTATAGCTTTCCTGGCACCCAGACAGGGCACGGTTCCAGCGTTTCATTGAGGACATGAAACTGTTGATTATACATAGGTCGTCCGTAGGGAATGCTGTGCCAGGTGGGATCGATGGTTGTGATTGGATAGAGGATGGACCAGATAGAGGCCTCGGTAGCTCCACCAAGACTGACCACCTGTGTATCTTTGCTATATGCTTTAATCTGCTCTGGCAGGGTCAGTGGTATCCAATCGCCGCTGAGCATGATCAGGCGCAATGCTTCAGGTCTTTTAGCGGGATGCAGTTGCAGATATTCCACCAGCATCCCTTGCAGCGCGGGTACCGAGTTCCAGAGCGTGATACGCTGCTGGAGCAGTAACTCGGTCCAATGAGCAGGCTCGCGTCTCCTCGCGGCTTCCGGGAAAACGATTGCGCCTCCCACCGCCAGCAGGCCAAAGATATCGTAGACCGACAGGTCGAAGCTGAGCATGGAAAGGGCCAGCACGCGATCGTCAGGACCTACGTTGAAGCGTTGATTGATGTCAACGATGGTATTCAGTGCTCCCCGATGATCGATCATAACGCCCTTGGGCTGACCTGTCGAGCCAGAGGTATAGATGACATACGCGAGATCTTCCGGTTCTTGTACTGGCTCTAAGGACAGCATGTCAGCCTCTGTAACAATCAGAGACTCGCTATCAACACAGTAGACCTGAACCTGTTCAGGCCATGACAGTGTTTCCACCAGCCAGGACTGGGTCAGTACAAAATGTACCTCGCCATGATGGAGCAGGTACCGCAAGCGTTCCTCTGGCAGGTCCGCGTCTATGGGCAGGTAGGCTGCCCCGGCTTTAAGGATGCCAAGCACCGCCACAACCTGCTCCCAACCCTTCTCCATGACAACCGCGACCAGCGTGTTGGGGACAGCACCAGCCTCGCGCAACAGTCGCCCAACGCGATTGGAGGCGGAGTGCAACGTTTCATATGTCAGCGTAAGCGTGGGAGTAATGATCGCTGGCTGCTTGAGGGACGTGGCAACCTGCTGTTCAAACGCCTGATGCAGAAGACCCTGTGGGACGGGTGCGTGAGTATCATTGACTCTTGCGCGTTGCTCAAGCTGCGCTGGTGGTAGCATCTGACGCGTGAGAGTCTGCCAGGCGTCCTCCGAGTTTGCCAGGCGTTGTAAGAAATGTTGATAGGCAGCAAACATATCGTCTAGCAGACCTGCTGGAAAGAGTTCGTCGATGACATCCCAATTGAAGATCAGTCTGCCGTTCTGCTCTCCCACTTGATGATCCAGCCAGACCTGCGGCGTCTGACTGATGCCGTAGACCATTTTGCCCAGAGGAGAAGGTTCCGCGCTGGCTTCAGGAGCTTTCTGAGTGAGCGTGCTGGTAAAGACGATCGGCATGACGGCACGCAATGGACCCTTGCGGACACGTTGGAGTTCGCGCAGCACGCGTACACCACTGACATAGCGATGGTCCAGGTCTTGCCAGAGCTGTGCCTGCAAATCCCTGGCACGTTCCTCAAACGTTCCCGGCTGTGTATGATCAACCTCTAATAGCGTGAGTGAAGTGAAGTCGCCGATAAGCGCGTTTACTTCAGGGTGCAGAGGGAGACGATTGAAAAGGGTCAGATTGATCGTAAAGCGTGCACTCTTGCTCCAGCTTGTAAGTGTCTCCGCGAAGACAGCAAGCAAGAGCGCCGAGGGCGTCAAGCCTCTCCTGGCCGCACGGTCTTTCAGTTGTGACCAGACAGCGGGTTCCAGATGTGCTGCGCGACGTGTGAAATGTGGCTCTTTGAGGTCGGCAGGCTCTTGAATGAGCGGTAACTCTGGGGCCAGTGGTAGCGTATCAAGGCGTTGCCACCAGTAGTTTTGAGAACGTCGATATATCTCTGACTCGCGAAAGGCTCTCTCCGCCATCACATAGTCGCGGAAAGAGAGATGCAGTGCTGGCAGTTCAGTTTCAGGAGCGCGATAAAGCAGAGAAAGCTCATGCCCTAAGATCTGCCAGCTTCCGGCATCGATCATCAGAGCATCAGCGCTCAGATGCAGACGCACGCGCTGCTGATCGAGATATGTGGCACGCATATCGAAAAGCGGCCAGTGATCGGTTGCCAGCATTTGATGGGACATCTCCTGACGTACCCTTGCCAGGGCGTCTTCAACTTCCTGCGGTGACCTGTCTCGCAAGTCCAGCGTGGCGATCTTGTAGGATGGAACATGTGCCAGTGTGCTCTGTTGTCCGTCTGGCAGAACGATCGTGCGTAACATCGCGTGTCGCTCGATCAAACGTTGCCAGACCCGATTCAGACGTTCCACATCCAGCGCGATACTTTCCAGTTCGGCATAGAGATGGGTGGCCACATTTCCCAGTTCAAATGCGCCAGTTCTCCCAATCCAGTACGCCTGCTGGACATCGGTCAGAGGAAAAGGCTCGGTAACCTCATCCGGTTGTGGCGTGATTACTGGCCAGGAGAGAGACGTTGGCACGGTTTCAGCGGCAGTGGTTTTAGATTGAGCGATGACCTGAGCCTGTTCAGCAATCGTTGGGGCCTCAAAGAGGCTGCGCAGTGGCAGTTCAACCTGGAACTCCTCACGCAGTCTATGCATCAATTGGATCGCCAGAAGTGAATGCCCGCCCAGCTCAAAGAAACTTTTGTTGCTGCCAACCTGTTCGCGTTTCAGAACTTCGCGCCAGACGCCAGCTAAGCGCTCCTCTACGTGGCTACGTGGCTCTTTTCTGAGCGTGATCTCTTCAACCTGTGGCTGAATGCTCTCTAACGCCAGCAACGCCAGACGATCGATCTTGCCGTTCGTCGTCAATGGCAAGGTTTCGACGATCATAAAGAGCGTGGGCACGCTGTACGCGGGGAGCAGCCTTTTGAGATAGCTGGACAACTCGTCGCCAGCGACTACCTGATGTAGTGCTGGAACGACATATGCGACGAGTCGTTGGTCACCGGGACCATCGTCTCGTGCCAGCACTACGGCATGGCTGACCATCTGGTGCTGCGTCAAAAGGGTTTCTATTTCTCCGGGTTCAATACGGTATCCCCGCAACTTGATCTGCTCGTCGTTTCGACCAAGGTAGGTAAGGATACCATCGGGCAAGTAACGGACGACATCTCCCGTCTTGTAAAGAGTTTGACCAGGTTTAGAGCTAAACGGATCAGGTAGAAAACGTTCCGCCGTCAGGTCTGGACGCAAAGCATAGCCACGGGCCAGTCCATCGCCGCCAATATATAATTCGCCCGTGACGCCTGCTGGCACTGGTTGAAAGTGCGGATCGAGCACATAGAGACTGGTGTTAGCGATTGGCCGTCCAATCGGCACATTTGCCATTGGCAACGATGTGCGGGGAAGCTCATAGACGCAACAGCCAACCGTGGCCTCTGTGGGTCCGTATTCGTTAATCAGACGTGTTGCAGGGGCGTGTGCTTGCCAGCAAGAGAGCGTTTCGCCATGAAGGGCCTCACCTCCGAGGATCAGGACACCGGTACAGCCGTTCATATCCTCGCCTGAGAGTGTCTCGTTCAGTAGCTTCAGGTGTGTAGGTGTGAGCTTCAAAAAGTTGAGATTGCGCTGAGCGGGTAGCGCGTCGCTCAGGGTTATTGCCTGCTGATCTTCAGGCAGCAAGGTAACTGTCTGCCCATGAAGGAGCGGCAGAAAGAGGCTGGTGATCGTCAAATCAAAGCCGAGAGATGAATGTACCAGGGAACCCTGGCTGCCACTCGTTTCATATGTCTGGCGTCCCCAGTGCAGATAATTCACAAGGCTCTGATGAGTAATCATCACTCCTTTGGGCGTACCTGTGGAACCTGATGTGTAAATGATATATGCCAGATTGCGAGATGTGGCCAGGTGCTCAAGGTTCTTCTCGTGCTCCTGGTCGATCGTTTGCCAGATGTGTTCAAGCTCGATGACAGGCGGCATATGCCGGGCTGCTGACTCTTGATTCCATCGTCCATGGTGGGTTATGAGTAAAGAAACGTCAGCGTTTTCTTGCATAAAGCTCAGACGTTCTCTGGGCAAGGAAGAGTCAAGGGGTACAAACGCTCCTCCAGCCTTCAAAACGCCAAGAATACTAATCATTGCCTCCAGCGAACGATCGACGCACAAGCCTACGGTCTTCTCTGGTCCAATCCCCAGACGTTGCAGATAACGGGCCAGCTTATTCGCATGTCGATTCAGTTCGTCATAGGTAAGCGATGCATCCTGACAGGTAGCGGCGATAGCAGCGGGAGAGCGCTCTACCTGATCCTCAAAGAGGTGATGAAGACACTCCTGACCGGGATAGGATGCTGTGGTTGTGTTCCAGTCAACCAGGATCTGCCTTTGTTCGGACCCGGTAAGTAATGAGAGACGCGAGATACGCCGATCGGGCTGCGCCACCGCATCCGTGAGAAGTTGCTGATAGTGTCCCGCCATCCGTTCGATCGTGGCTCGTTCAAAGAGATCTGTGCGATACTCAATGGTTCCATGCAGTCCGTCGCTACTCTCTATGAGCGTTAGCGTTATATCAAACTTGGCCGTTCCATTATCGATCTCCTGGGTTTCGATCGTCAGCTCTGGAAGCGTTATCTCAGCGTGTGACGCGTTGCGCAGAATGAACATGACCTGGAAGAGAGGCGCGTGTGCAAGATTCCGCTCTGGTTGAAGATCCTCTACCAGCTTCTCAAAGGGTAGTTCCTGATAGGTATAGGCTTCCAGGGTCGTTTTGCGCAAGCTCTGTAGAAACTCTAGAAACGTTGGATCACCAGAGAGCGAGCCGCGCAAGACCAGCATGTTAATGAAGCAACCAACAAGGCCCTCAATCTCGCTACGTGTGCGGTTAGCTATGGGCGTCCCTACAAGAATATCTTCCTGATGCGTATAGCGAAACAGAAGCACCTGAAAGGCGGCCAGCGTGGTCATAAAGAGCGTTACGTTTTCCCTATCGCTCAGCGTTTTTAGTTCCCTGGTCAGCGTTGCTGGCAGGGTAAAGTCGAAACGTGCTCCCTGCGGCGTGGCTATTGTGGGACGTGGATGATCGACGGGCAGCTCCAATGAGGAATCGATGCCTGCTAACTGTTGTCGCCAGTAGCGTAACTGTGCGTCCAGTGCTTCATCACGTAGCCTGCTGTTTTGCCAGAGGGTATAGTCAATATATTGGAGCGGCAAGACAGGCAGTGACGGTGTTTGTCCCATCACGAAGGCTTTGTAGAGCGTGAAGAGTTCACGTACAAAGAGGCTCAGTGACCAGCCATCCGAGATGATATGATGCATCGTTACCAATAGCGTCGAGTCGTTTGCTGCCTGACGGAGAAGGCGCACGCGCAAGAGGGGTCCACTGGTGAGATCAAAAGATTGCCTGGCCTCCGCTCGCGCAATCTGCTGGATCACTGCCTCGCGTTCGATCTCGCTTTCACCGTTGATCGTTTCAATAGCAATAACAGTGGATTGTGTTGGGAGAACGATCTGTACCGGCTGTCCATCGCGAGTGGCAAAGATGGTACGCAAGCTTTCATGGCGCTCTACAAGATTAGTAAGTGCCTGCTCCAGCAGCTCCATCTGTAGCTCTCCATGCAACCTTACCACCAGAGGGATGTTATAGAGTGGGCTGCCAGGTTCCCATTGATCGAGAAACCAGAGACGTTGCTGCGCAAAGGAGAGAGGAAAGGCCTGCTTGTCTGACCGCGTTTGAGATGGGATCAGCGAGGCTTCACTTTTGCCGCGCTTGCGCCGCACGAGCAGATCAAGCTTCTCTGAAGAGAGATGTGTAATCCGTTTGGCCGTCTCACTCACTGTGGTATCCTTCCTCTTTCTTTGATCGATGGCTATAGCTCTGTCCAGCTTCACTTGAGAGATCACGCCCCTCTCGCCAGTGGGGGGGAAAGCGTTGGGGCACAGCCCCAGACCCCAGTCAAGGGGTTGCACCCCCTTGCATTCCCGCATATCAATCTAAGCTTGACGGAGCACTATCCTGATGCAGTTTTCCGTTCCTCGGTACTATTATGATTCGCGAGCAAGTGTTGCCCGCACCTCCTCATCTGTGAGTTGTTCCAGTTCTGCCAGCAAATCGCTATCAATCTGTTCGGCAAGGTGTTGTGCTACGGCCTCGGCAAATTCTATTACGGTGGGTGCTGTGAAAAGTGCCCGTACCTCGATCTGGATCTCGAAAAGGGTACGTAGTCGTGACATCAATTGGGTTGCGAGCAAAGAATGTCCTCCCAGTTCAAAGAAGTTGTCGTGGATGCCGATAAGCTCGATACCGAGTAACTCTTGCCAGATCTCGGCAATCGTTCGTTCAAGCTCATTCTCAGGAGGGATATAGGTAGGCAGCCCCTCAGGTCTTGCATAGAGCGTACTGGTCGCCTCGTCGATCTCTGTGTGAGCGAGGAGCGTCAATCCAGTGGCGTCCGGATCATGAGAAGCGGTGCCGTTATGCTGACTCAACTGACGCAGCGGCTCTATCCAGTAGCGTTGACGCTCAAATGGGTAGGTTGGTAAGGGAATGCGAGCCGGTTGCTCATCACCATAGAGACTCTCCCAGCGTACAGGAACACCCGCCAGCCAGAGCTTCCCCAGGGCTGTCAGGGCGTGTCTGCTTTCTGACTCGCGTTCCTGGTAGCCGGGTAGCGAGGAGAGTATCAGGCTCCCTCTGGCTCCCGGCTGCTGCTTGGCCAGGGTTGTCAATGTATGTCCAGGACCGCATTCCAGCAGGATGAGATTGGGATCTTTTAGCAGCGTTTGCACACCCTCCGCGAAACGCACAGTCTGACGCAGTTGTCTGACCCAATATGCCGGGTCGGTGGCCTCGGCAGTGGTGATCCATGTGCCGGTAACATTCGAGATAAAGGGGATGCGCGGAGTACTCAGATGAACCTGCTGCAAATAGACTGCGAAGGACTGGAGTATAGAGTCCATCATGGATGAATGAAAGGCGCGGGTAACATGGAGTGAACGAGACTCTATATTCTGCTGCGCAAGGGTGTTGCGCAGGGTTTCGATCGCATGTGGTGGACCAGAGACGACGCAAAGCGCGGGACCATTGATCGCGGCCAATGAGCATTCGCTATTCTCAAGCAAGGGTGTGAGTGCCTCGGCTGAGAGTGGCAGACTGAGCATTGCTCCCTCTGGCAAGGCTTGCATCAACTTTCCGCGTAAGGCAACCAGTGCCAGGGCATCTTCCAGCGAGAGCGTTTCAGCGATGCAGGCGGCGGTATATTCGCCAATGCTGTGGCCGATGAGCGCTTGAGGGGTGATCCCACGGTGCTGCCACAGGCGTGCCAGTGCGTACTCAACTGAGAAGATTGCTGGTTGTGCGCACGCGGTCTGCTGGATTTGACTCGTTGCAAAGGCGACCTGATCCGTTGCCGGGTAGAGCACATGGCGCAGATCATAGCCTAGATGAGGCAAAAGAAGGCGTGCGCAGCGATCCAGCTCTTGCCGAAAAACGTCTTCTTCCTGGTAGATCTCGGCTGCCATGTGTACATATTGGGTGCCCTGTCCAGGAAACAGAAAGCTCACAGAACGTTCTTCAGGTATCTCGTCTGTGGAGTCGAGAACCTGTTCTGAGGATGGAGAACGCAGGAGTGTCAGGGCCTCCTGACGATCATGACAGACGAGTATCCGTCGATGACGCAGAGCTTTCCGTCCGACCTGACATGTGTAGGCTACATCAGCGAGATCCAGTTCGCTCTGCTGTTCAAGATGCTGCGCCAGATTCGTGGTCACTGCCGCCAGAGCGCCCACCGTCTTTGCCGAGAGAACCAGCAAATGCCATGGTCTCAAGTCCATTCGTGCTTGTCGATGCTCAGGCGCTTCTTCGAGCAGGACATGGGCGTTTGTGCCGCCAATGCCAAAGGCGCTGATTCCCGCACGTCGCGGCGTTTTGTCTCTCTTCCATTCGGTGAGCCTGTTATTGACATAAAATGGGCTATGCTCAAAATCGATACTCGGATTGGGCTGCTCGAAATTCAGGCTTGGCGGGAGCAAACCATGCTTCAGCGCCATGACAGTTTTGATCAGACCAGCTATCCCGGCTGCGGCATCCAGGTGTCCAAGATTGGTTTTGAGTGAGCCGATGGCACAGAAATGGTTGGCGGTGGTCGCGACACGAAAGGCCTGGGTGAGTGCCGCAACTTCGATGGGATCTCCCAGCGGTGTGCCAGTGCCATGCGCCTCTATATAGGTAATTGTCTCCGGTTCCACCTCCGCGAACAGATGGGCCGCACGAATAACCCGTGATTGACCATTCAGGCCGGGTGCTGTATATCCAACCTTCTGCGCACCGTCATTATTGATAGCTGAACCTTTGATGATGGCGTGAATCGTATCGTTATCCAGCAGTGCATCTTGCAGACGTTTGAGCACGACAACACCGACTCCACTACCTGGTACGGTTCCTTCGGCGTGTGCGTCAAAGGCGCGACAATGACCATCGGGCGAGGTGATGCCGCCCTCCTGATAGAGATAGCCGGTCAGGTGAGGTACGCTGATCGAGACGCCTCCCGCCAGCGCGATATCGCATTCTCCATTGAGCAGGCTCCGGCAGGCCACATGTACAGCTACCAGCGAGGTTGAGCAGGAGGTATTGATGTCCAGGCTGGGTCCTTTGAGATTGAGCTTGTAAGAAACGCGTGTGGTCAGATGATCTTTGTCACTGCCCACGACCAGTTGTAGTCCGCCGATGGAGGCCAGCAGGTCGGGACGAGTGACGAGATTTGAGAGTAGATAGCTATTGAAGCTTGTACCAGCGTAGATGCCAATCAGGTCGTTGTAGGCATCGGGATCGTAGCCCGCGTGTTCAAGCGCCTCATAAGCGGTTTCCAGAAAGAAACGCTGTTGAGGGTCCATAATTTCTGCTTCTCTTGGACTATACCCAAAGAAGGGGGCAGCAAAATAGTCGATATCGCGCAAGACACCTTTTGTCCTGACATAATGATCCTGCTGTAACTCATCGACAGATACACCGGCGTCCTGTAGCTCTTTTTCGGAAAATGTTGTGAGCGAGCTTATACCATCACGCAGGTTGAGCCAGAACTCATCAACGTTCCTGGCTCCTGGGAAACGGCCTGCCATGCCGACAATGGCTATTTCCAGACCGTTTGTCTCTTCGACCGTTGGCGAGGTCTCCGAGGTCTCCGAGGTCTTCATAGTACGAACCTCCTTATTTTCCATTTCTGGCACCTCGTTGTGTACGCTTAAGAAGGGCTTTCATGTGATCCTTACCTGCCTTGAGTTTCTCACTGCGTTCATCAGGGAGCGTACTTTGCTCGTCCTGGTGCTGTTTGCTCAGATGGTCCGCCAGGGCGCTGACGGTTGGATATTGGAAGAGCGTCACGATTGGAACATCCTGTGTCAGGGTGTTGCGTAAACCGTTTTGGGCACGAACCATCAGTAGTGAATAGCCGCCCAGATCAAAGAAGTTGTCATGCAGACCTACTTTTTCCAGTCCCAGAACCTCTTGCCAGACGGTGGCAATTTTCTGCTCAAGCCTTGTTTGTGGCTGCATATAAGGTGTATCCAGTGACGGACGCAAGCCCTCTGGTTTCGGTAGGGCCTTGCGATCGAGTTTGGCATTGGGCGTGAGTGGCAGACGTTCCAGCCAGATAATCGCTGAAGGGAGCATATACTCAGGCAGCTTTTCTGCCATAAAGCGGCGTACTTCCTGGTAAGCGGGAGGTAACGTCTGTGGTTTTGCGACCATGTAAGCTACCAGGCGCTTATCTCCTGGTACGTCTTCGCGCACGATGACTATAGTTTCCTGGATCTGTGGGTGCGCTTGCAGTACGGCTTCGATTTCACCGAGTTCGATACGATAGCCATGGAGCTTGACCTGCTCATCGCCTCTGCCAATAAATTCGATGTTGCCATCGGGCAGCCAGCGAGCCAGGTCGCCCGTCCGATAGAGACGCGCACCCGGTTCGCTACTAAAGGGGTGCGGAACAAAACGCTCGGCTGTCAGTTCTGGTCGATGCAGGTAGCCCCAGGCCAGACCAGTTCCACCAATATAGAGTTCACCAGCTATCCCTGTGGGTACTGGCTGAAGATGAGCGTTCAGGAGGTAGACCTGCATGCCCAGGATAGGTGTGCCTATGGGTACCTTTTGCCCTGGTTGGGTTCGCTGGCACAGCCAGCTTGTGGCGTTAATTGAGGCTTCGGTAGGACCGTAGAAGTGGTGCAATTCTACGTTCAGGCGGGCAAGGGCAAGGTTCGCGAGTTCGCCAGATGAGGCTTCTCCTCCATAGAGCACACAGTGCAGATCATGGCACTTTGTGATGTCGGGCTCTTGCAGCAGGAGTTGTAGCACGCCTGGAACGAGATGGGCCACGGTCACCTGTTGCTCGATAAGCAGTGAGAGCAATGAGCCTGCCTGCTTGTACGTTCCTGCGGGCGCTACAATCAAACGTCCACCGACCAGCCAGGGTCCGAAGAGTTCCCAGATAGCAATGTCGAAGCTGAGCGATGCGATCAGTGGCAGATGATCGGAGGCCGTGAGTCTGGCATCGAGCGCACCCCAGCGCAGGCGGTTACCCATGGCGCGATGTGGGATCAGAACACCCTTTGGCCTGCCAGTTGAGCCAGACGTGTAAATTGCGCACGCCAGATCTTCAAAGCCCACCGGACTCAATGGATTCAACGTACTTTCCAGGTTAAGCACATCCTCAAGGGTTTCGTGTGAAAGGATGGGTGTGTGTTCCAGCGCCAACCTATCCGCTAACGTGTGACTGGTCAGTACACTTGCTATCCGCGCATCACGAGCCATGAATGCCAGACGTTCCTGGGGGTAACCGGGATCGAGAGAGAGGAAGGCCCCGCCAGCCTTGAGAATAGCCAGCACATCGATGACCATTTCCAGGGAGGGTTCCTGACAGATCCCGACCAGCACGCCCGGTCTTACCCCCAGTTTTTGCAGATAGTGAGCCAGTTGGTTGGCGCGTTGATTCAGTTCTCTATAGGTTACCTGTCCATCCAGGTAGACAACGGCGATGGCATCGGGCGTTACCTCGACCTGTGACTCGAACAGTTGATGCAGGCAAAGAGGTTCGGGCAGGGCCGGACCTCCGTTACTCCAGGCGTTCAATACTTGTGTCTGCTCACGCTGGCTCAGCAGGTTTAGTTGGGTGATAGGCCTGGCGGGATTGGCAAGAATGTCTGCAATCAGGCCCTGCCAGTGTTCTGCCATTCTGCTGATGGTTGACTCTTCAAACAGATCTGTATTGTACTCAAAGGTTGCCCTTAACCCATGAGCTGTCTCTGCGGTTGTCAGGATCAGGTCAAACCGGGCGATGTGACTTTCAATTGCCAGGGGTTGCAAGGTAAGCGTCTCTGTCATCGTGCGCTCTTCCATCGAGGCGTTTTGGAGCGCGAACAGGACCTGAAAAATGGGTGAGTGGCTGAGATTGCGTTCCGGTTGGAGCACTTCGACCAGCTTTTCAAACGGGAGATCCTGGTGGGCGTAGGCTTCCAGCGCCACGTCGCGTGTGCGTCGCAATAGTTCGCGGAAATCGGGATCGCCAGCCAGATCAGTGCGCAGGACCAGGGTATTGATGAAGCAGCCTACCAGCCTGGCAAGTTCCGGGCGCGTCCGGTTCGCAATCGGGGTTCCGATAACAATATCTTCCTGTCCGCTATAACGCAGTAACAGGAGCGTAAAGGTAGCCAGGAAGGTCATGAACGGTGTTGCATGCTCTTGCTTGCCCAATGCGCGTAGTTCATCGACGAGTGCTTGAGGTAGTGTGAAGCTGTAGTGAGCGCCTCGAAAGGTTTGGATTGGAGGCCGAGCGTGATCGATCGGCAACTCTAACAGGGCTGGTGCGCCTGCCAACTGGCGTTTCCAGTAAGTCAGGTGTTGTTCCAGGGTCTCGCCCTGGAGCCATTGCTGTTGCCAGAGGGCGAAATCGATATACTGTAAAGAAAGGTCGGGCAGGGGCGAGGGCTGATCCTCTAGATACGCTTGATAGAGTGTGCCAAGTTCATCGAGCAGAATATCCAGCGACCAGCCATCGCAGGCGATATGGTGGATATTCAAAAGCAGCAGTTGTTCCGTGTCGCTCAAAAGCAGCAGGTGCGCATGTAGTAGAGGTCCCTCAGCCAGATGAAAGGGTTCGCTAATGACTGCCTGGCTCAGACGTTGCACCTCTAGCATACGATTTTCAGATGCCGATGTACGCAGGTCTACAGGTTCCAACGTTATCTCTTGCTGGTCATCGACGATCTGCATTGGTTGACCCTCGATCAGTACATAGCGTGTACGCAAGGCTTCGTGTCGCTGAACAATGGCGTTGAGGCTCCCTTTGAGGGCCGCAATGTTGAGCGAGCCTTTCAGTGAAAGCATGGCAGGAATACTGTATAGAGGAACGTTTGTGTCCCATTGTTCCAGGAACCAGAGTCGTTGTTGCGTGAAGGAGAGCGGGAAAGGACCATCCTGCCCTCTGGGCTGGATAGGCGGTATCGCTTGAGAGTCGCCAGCCTGTTGCAGTTGGATGATGCGTTCAGCGATTTCATGGATTGTAGGCGCTTCAAAGAGATGACGTAGAGGCAGGTCTACGTGGATGACAGCCTGGATGCGCCCGATCAACCCGATCGCAAGTAGAGAGTGACCGCCGAGGGCGAAGAAGTTGTCATGGATGCCAACCGCCGAACGTCCTAGCGTCTCCTGCCAGATCTCGCTGAGGATCTGTTCAAGTGGGGTACCAACCTCCTCGGTACTGGGAGCCTCCCGGGAGGGCGCTGTGGGCATGGGCAGGGCACGTCGATCCAACTTGCCCTGGGCGGTGAGTGGCAGGTCTTCAAGAAGGATCAGGTCACCAGGTATCATATAGACGGGTAAGCGTCGCGTCATCCACTCGTGCAGCACTGGTGCCAGATCGTTTCCACTCTGCGAGGTCAGTGGGACCACGTAGGCAATCAGCCGTGTGTCGTGTGTCTCTTCCTGAGATCCATACGATGGGAGTACGACCGCCTGTTGAACGGCTGGATGAGCTTGCAGCAGCGCGGCGACCTCCGCCAGTTCGACCCGAAAGCCACGGATCTTGACCTGCTCATCGCGTCGTCCGACAAAGTCCAGGGTGCCATCGACTCGCCAGCGCACGAAATCGCCGCTGCGATAGAGACGCGCCCCAGGCTGGTCGCTGAAGGGATGGGGTAGGAAGCGTTCGGCGGTCAGGTCGGGTCGCTGTAGATAGCCGCGAGCCAGACCAGCGCCACCCAGATAGAGTTCGCCAGGAACACCGATGGGAACCTGTTGCATGTGTTCATCAAGAACATAGGCTTGCATACGTGTCAGAGGAGCACCGATGTCGGGAGCAGGATCGCTGGTATCCAGCGAGTTCACAGGGCCGCTGGTGGCAACGACGGTCGTTTCAGTGGGACCATAGTTATTGATCAGTTGAAAGGACAGGGTGTCCAGGGGTAGTGTGTGTAGTCGATCGCCTCCGGTGAGCAAGAAGCGCAGGGATGTGACTGCGGACAGCGTATCAGGCTGACGCAGTACAAGTTCAGCCAGTGGGGTCGGGAGGAAGCAGAGTGTGAGGGACTGCTGTTGCATCCAGCGTTGGAGCAGGGGCGGTAGCACGAAAGAGGGGTCAGCAGGCAGACAGAGGCGGGCACCGGAGAGCAGGCAGGGCCAGAGTTCCCAGCCCATGGCATCAAAGCTGAGGTCTGCGAGCTGGCTGATATGATCGGTGGGAGCCAGGGAGAAGGTCTGCTGATGCCAGTCGATGAGATGGAGCAGGTTGCGATGGCTGAGCATGACGCCCTTGGGTGAGCCAGTCGAGCCAGAGGTGAAGATCACATAGGCCAGTTGCCCGGCGTGGAAAGGGATCGAAGCATCCAGCAGGTCGGAGGTATGGGGGAGATCCGAGAGCAAGGTATCCAGCGCGAGACAGGGCAGCGAGAGATCAGCCGAGAGAGAGGAGAGCAGCGAGTGCTGAGAGAGCAGGACGTGTGGGTGCGCCTGGTCAAGCAGTGAGATCAGACGAGCAGTTGGCAGGGCCGGACTCAGAGGGAGATAGGCCGCGCCAGCTTTGAGCGAGGCGAGCAGGGCAATGAGCAGCAGTGGAGAGCGCTCAAGCAAGATAGCGACAAGGGACTCAGGAGGCAAAGGCAGAGAACGCAAGTGCAGCGCGATACAGGAGGAGAGGAGATCGAGTTGTTGATAGGTAAGCTGCTGGTCATCCCAGGAGACCGCGATGGCATCGGGAGTGCGTTGCGCCTGTTGCGTGAAGAGGTCATGGACGCCCAGGGGAGCCTGGAAGGGTTGCACAGAAGGGTTCCAGGTCGAGAGTAAGGCCAGTTCGGTGGGAGGCAGCAGAGCCAGTTCCCCTATCTGCCTGTCAGAGTTAGCGACAATTTCTGCCAGGAGATGTTGCCAGTGTTCTGCCAGATGTTGGATAGTCTCAGGCTTAAACAGCGTTGTATTATATTCTAACAGTCCCTTGAGTCCGTGTTCTGTTTCTGTCATCGCCAGCGTCAGATCAAACTTGGTAATATGGCTATCTATCTCCTGTGACTGAGCCGACCAGGGGGTATGCGCGTTTTGCAGCATAAAGACCACCTGAAAAAGAGGCGTATGGGTCAGGCTGCGTTCGGGCGCGAGTTCTTCGACCAGTTTCTCGAAGGGCAGGTCTTGATGTGCATAGGCTCCCAGGCAGACCTCGCGTACCTGTCGCAATAGTTGCTGAAAACGTAGCGTACCCGCAGGCTTGATCCGCAGGGCCAGCGTATTGGCGAAGATACCAACAATCTGCTCCATCTCGGTCTGCTGACGATTCGCGATAGGTGTGCCAATGACTAAATCATCCTGACTGCTGTAGCGGAAGAGCAGACAGGCAAATGAGGCCAGCAGAGTCATAAAAAGCGTACTATCTTCGCGTCTACTCAAAGCGACCAGAGCTGTGGTCAACTTCATCGGTAAGGCGAAATGATGGCGTCTGCCCTCGAAGCTCTGGATAGCCGGTCGTACATAATCAGTGGGCAGGTCCAGCAACGAGTTCGCGCCCACTAACTGCTGTTTCCAGTAAGCGAGCTGACGCTCTAATACCTCTCCCTGCAACCATGAGCGTTGCCAGCGAGCAAAGTCAGCATACTGTATCGGTGGCGGTGTAAGAGGCGAAGGTTGTTTCTGAGAGAACGCTGTATAGAGCGTGCTGAGTTCATGGCGCAAAATATCCAGGGACCAGCCATCGCAGACGATATGATGGATGGTCAGCAGCAGCGTCGCGTCAACATCACTGCGATAGAACAATCGTGCGCGTAGCAGTGGTCCCTGTGCCAGCTTGAATGGGCGGTGAACCTCCTCGCTCGTCAATTGTTGGATGAGCTGCTCACGCCTCTCTATAGCGAACTGACTCAGATCGATTACGGTAAGTGAAGCAGGATGTTCTGGTAGAATAACTTGTTCGACCTGTCCATCAATCTGATGAAAGACCGTTCTGAGGATCTCGTGGCGGCGCAGTATTTCGCTGAGACTCTCTTCAATGGCCTCTACAGAAACGCTTTCCGTCAAGCGTAGCGAGGTAGAGAGATTGTAAAAGGAGCTTTCAGGCACCAGTTGATCGAGAAACCAGAGACGCTGCTGAGCAAAAGAGAGTGGGAGATAGCCATCATGTCTATTCTCCGCAAGGAGTGGAGGAAGCTGGTCTGCCAGTCCATCGCGCTCTGCTACTTCGATAAATCTGGCAAGACTCTCGATTGAAGGGGCCTCAAAGAGTGTGCGCAGTGGTAAATCTACCTGGGTAGCCGCCCGTATGCGTGCGACAACGCGTGTCGCCAGCAGCGAATGGCCGCCCAACTCGAAGAAATTATCCTGAACACCGATCTGTGCGTTTCCCAGGACGGTCTGCCAGATACTCAGCAACAACTCCTCAACAGGTGTGCGGGGAGCGAATTCTTCTGACACGGGTGTACTCTGCTCATACTGTGGCATTGGTAAGACGAGCCGGTCTATTTTGCCATTAGGGGTGTGAGGGAACTGCTCAAGCTGGAGAATGGCTGCGGGTAGCATATAGTTGGGCAGACGGGATTGTAACCAGCTTCGTAACTCGCGGCTGACAGTTTGCCAGGGCTGGGGAGCATGAAGGACGACATAGGCAACCAGACGTTGATCGTTGGGTCGATCTTCGCGTAAGAGAAGGACCGCCTCGCGTACCAGTGGATGAGTGCGCAAGATAGCCTCAACTTCACCCTGTTCGATGCGGAACCCGCGCAACTTCACCTGTCCATCGCGTCTTCCCGCGAATTCAATCGTGCCATCAGGAAGATAGCGAGCCATATCACCGGTTGCATAAAGGCGTGTGCCTGGCTCACTACTGAAGGGATTGGGGATGAAGCGTTCGGCAGTCAGCTCAGGTCGGGATAGATAGCCGCGTGCCAGTCCATCGCCACCCAGGAAAAGCTCACCATAGACTCCCATGGGAACGGGTGACAGGTTTTCATCGAGGATGTAGGTCTGTGTATTGGCGATGGGTCGTCCAATGGGAACAGTATTGCCGGGTTCATGCGCCACCAGTGCCCAGGTAGAGTATGTTGTGTCCTCGGAGGGTCCGTACAAATTGTAGACCTGCTCAACATGTGCCAGTGCATAGACCTGCCGGACCAGTTGAGCGGACAATGCTTCGCCCGCCAGATTTACCGTTTTGATCGACGCGGGCAGCGTGTTACCAGTGCGCAACAGTTCCGTGAGCAGCGAGGGTACCGTGTTGATCAGAGTGATCTGACCGGCAGCCGGCAGCTCTGGCAACTGTAGGGCATTGGTAGCTAGAATGACTGCGCCGCCGTGACTGAGCGGCAACCAGAGTTCAAAGATCGACAAGTCAAAGCAAATGGAGGTCGAGGCCAGAACTCCACGATAGTGCTCATACGTGAACACACTGCCTGCCCAGGCCAGCATCGCCACCGCGTTTCGATGAGCGATAGCAACGCCCTTTGGCCTGCCGGTCGAGCCAGAGGTGTAGATCACATAGGCCAGACGATCTGAGCGTAGCGTTGTTTCATGAGAAGATAGCTCGCAGGTGTACTCTTGAAAGGTGGGGAGTGGCCGATCAAGCGCAATGGCCTTGATCTGCGATTGTGCCTCCATCAGCCGTGCCTGCTGCGACTGCTGAGTCAGCACAATTGTGAGGTGACTGTCCTCTATCATCCACTGAAGACGGGCCTGGGGATAGTCGGGATCAAGTGGAACATACGCGCCGCCCGCCTTAAAGATCGCCAGCATCCCGATGACCATTTCAGGCGAACGTTCCAGGCATAAGCCCACGAGTATCTCCGGTCCTACGCCCAGATAGCGGAGGTAGGCAGCGTACTGGTTCGCACGTTGATCTAGCTCGTGGTAGGTCAGAACATGCTCACCCACAACAAGCGCGGGCGCGTCCGGCGTGCGTGTCACCTGGGCCTCAAACAGTTCATGAAGGAGCGTGCTTCTCTCGTAGGGGAGTCGCGTCGTGTTCAGGGTCGTCAGGATAGAGGTGCGTTCCTGCTCACTCAAGAGATCCAGGGTAGCGAGTGATTGTGTGGGCGTGGCGGCGATGCTTCTCAACAGGTGTTGATAGTGATTGGCTAATTGCTGGATCGTTGCCTGCTCGAAGAGATCGGTACTGTACTCAAAGCTTGCCTCCAGCGTTCGTTCCGTCTCGGTTAGAGTCAGCATCAGATCCATCCTGGCCGTTCCGGTACTGATCTGGCGTGGGCTATCCATAATCAGGTTGGGCAGTAGTACCGGATCGGTTGAGGCACGTTGCAAGGCGAACATCACCTGGAAAAGGGGCGAGTGGCTCACGTTGCGTTCAGGAGCCAGCTCTTCGACCAGTTTCTCGAAAGGGAGATCCTGGTGGGCGTAGGCCTCAAGGCAGATCTCTCGCACCTGTTGTAGAAACTGAGAGAAGCCAGATGTGTGAGCAAGTGGCAGACGCAAGGCCAGCGTGTTGGCGAAAGAGCCAATCAAGCCAGTCAACTCGCTCTGCTGACGATTCGCAATGGGCGTGCCAATAACTATATCCTGCTGCCCACTGTAGCGAGAGAGCATCACTGCGAAGGCTCCCAACAGTGTCATAAAGAGCGTGGCATTGTGGGCCTGACTCAATGTGGCAAGCTTGTTTCTGAGATCAACAGGGATCTCGAAATGATAGTGAGCGCCTCGATAGCTTTGAACGGCAGGCCTCAGATGGTCGGTTGGAAGGTTCAGCAGGGTAGGTGCGTCCGCCAACTGGCGTTTCCAGTAGGTGAGCTGAAGTTGCAAAACATCTCCTTGCAACCGCTCGCGTTGCCAGAGTGTGAAGTCGGCATACTGTAATGGTAGCGATGGTAATGGGGACGGTTGTTTCGCGGTGAAAGCTGTATAGAGGGTAGCAAGCTCACGCAACAACAGCGTCAGTGACCAGCCGTCGCACACACTATGGTGGACTGCCAGCAAGAGTATATGTCTGTCATGAGCAAGACGTAACAGACGAACGCGCAGGAGTGGTCCCTCGGCCAGGTCGAAGGGCTGGTGAGCCGTGACAGCCGCCAGTTTTTCGATCTGGCTATTCTGTTCAGTCACGGAGAGATCTGTCAGATCCACGCGGAGAGGTTGTATGGGATATGCAGGCGCGATGACCTGGACCAGTTGTTCATCGACAAGTGCAAAGGTGGTGCGCAAGGCCTCGTGTCGCTGCACGATTTCGCTCAGACTCTGTTCCAGTACTCTCTCTTCAAGATGACCGTTGAGAGCAATCTGGCGTGCAATGGTATAAACAGGATTATCAGGCTCGAACTGATGGAGAAACCAGAAGCGTTGCTGTGTAAACGAGGCTGGCGGTGGTCCGCTTCTCTCTCTGCGTGTTAATGTATGCTGTGGCGTTGCCACAGCAATCTTATCTTGCTGAAGCAGCTTCTCAAGAAGTGCACGCTTTTTTTGTGAAAGTGCGAATGTATGTTGAGATCCCTGATCCATGTGACATTATCCTTCTTGAGAAGAGTAGAGACTATCCTGCGACATCTCATCTACCTCGTCATCAGACATCTGCGCGAGCATGAGCAGGAGTTGGGCGGTTTTTTCAATGCGAGCACTTTCTTCACTATTATGGAGCAACAGGAACGCCTGCTCACTGACAGTAGGTTTTTCAAACATGCTCCGTAAGGGCAACTCTATCTGGAATGTATCGTGGACGCGTGCCGCAACCTGGGTGAACAGGAGAGAGTGACCACCGAGGGAGAAGAAGTTGTCATGGATGCCGACCACCGAACGTCCCAGCGTCTCCTGCCAGATCTCGCTGAGGATCTGTTCGAGCGGGGTCGCACTTTCCCCGGAACTGGGAGCTTCCCAGGAGGGAGTCACGGGCATGGGCAAGGCACGTCGATCCAGCTTACCCTGGGCGGTGAGTGGCAAGTCCGAGAGAACTATCAGGTCACCAGGGATCATATAGCCAGGTAAGCGCCGGGTCATCCACTCGCGCAACGCTTGTTCCAAACCGCTTTGTGAGGTCAGCGGAACCACATAAGCAATCAGCCGCGTATCGTTTGTCTCTTCCTGAGACTTATACGCCGGGAGCACGACCGCCTGCTGGACGGCTGGATGGGCTTGTAGCACGGCGGCGATCTCCGCCAGTTCGACCCGAAAGCCACGGATCTTGACCTGCTCATCGCGCCGCCCGACGAAGTCCAGGGTGCCATCGACTCGCCAGCGCACAAAGTCCCCGCTACGATAGAGACGCGCCCCAGGCTGCTCGCTGAAGGGATGGGGCAGGAAACGTTCGGCGGTCAGGTCGGGTCGTTGTAGATAGCCGCGAGCCAGGCCGGTGCCACCTAGATAGAGTTCGCCGGGCACGCCGATGGGAACCTGTTGCATCTGCTCGTCAAGGACATAGGCCCGCATGCGTGTCAGGGCAGAGCCGATGTCAGGGGCCGGATCGCTGGCAGCCAGAGAAGAAGAGACCGATCCACTGGTGGCAACGACGGTCGTTTCGGTGGGACCATAGTTATTGATTAGTTGACAGGACAGAGCGTCCAGAGGTAGGGCGTGGAGGCGGTCGCCGCCGGTGAGCAGGAAGCGCAGGGAGGTGACTGTGGACAGGGTGTCAGGCTGACGCAGCACAAGCTCGGCCAGCGGAGTCGGCAGGAAGCAGAGGGTCAGAGCCTCTTGTTGCATCCAGCGTTGCAAAAGAGGCGGCAACACGAACGAGGGATCAGCGGGCAGACAGAGACGAGCACCGGAGAGCAGACAGGGCCAGAGTTCCCAGCCCATGGCATCGAAGCTGAGATCGGCAACCTGGCTAATGTGATCGGAGGGAGTGAGAGTGAAGGCATGCTGATGCCAGTCGATCAGATGAAGCAGGTTGCGATGGCTGAGCATGACGCCTTTGGGAGCGCCAGTCGAGCCAGAGGTGAAGATGACATAGGCCAGTTGCTCAGCGTGAAAGGGAATGGCACCTGGTAGAGGAGGATCAGCCGAGAGTGGGAGATCCGAGAGCAGGGTATCCAGGGCGAGAGCAGGAACGAGCAGCGAGAGATCATCTGAGAGAGAGGAGAGCAACGCGTGCTGAGAGAGCAGGACGTGCGGGTGAGCCTGGTCCAGCAGAGAGAGCAGGCGTGTAGTCGGCAGCGCCGGACTCAGCGGAAGATAGGCCGCGCCAGCTTTGAGCGAGGCGAGCAGGGCAATGAGCAGCAGTGGAGAGCGCTCAAGCAAGATAGCGACGAGTGCCTCCGAAGGTAGCGCGAGTGAGCGCAAGTGGAGCGCGACCCGTGAGGAGAGGAGATCGAGTTGCTGATAGGTAAGCTGCTGGTCATTCCAGGAGACAGCGATGGCGTCAGGAGTACGTTGCGCCTGTTGAGTGAAGAGATTGTGGACGCCCAGAGGAGCCTGGAAGGGCTGTACAGGAGGGTTCCAGCTCGAAAGTAGGGCCAGTTCAGCGGGAGGTAGTAGCGACAATTCCCCTATCTGCCTGCCAGCATCAGCAACAGCATGTCGTGCCAGCGTCTGATAATGCTCAACCATGCGTGCAATGGTCGTCTCCTCGAACAGATCGGTACTGTACTCCCAGATCATCGTAATGCCACCTGGCTGTGATGATGCAACGTCCTGTCCCATGCGTTGCTCAGAGCGAGGAATAACGGTCACATTCAGGTCAAATTTGGCCGAGCCATTGTTGAGCGCCTCCAGCAACTCGACCTCCAGTCCAGGCAGCGTTAACGCGGGCAACGGCGAATCATGGAAGGCAAAGACCACCTGGAAGAGTGGATTATGGCTCAGATTGCGCTCAGGCTGTACGGCCTCTACCACGCGCTCAAAAGGGAGATCCTGATGTGCGTAGGCTGCCAGACAAATCTCACGTACATTGTGAAGTAGTTGACGAAAGGTCTGCTCACCGGAGAGGTGATCGCGCAGGACCAGTGTATTGATAAGCATCCCAATCAGCCCTTCCGCTTCACGCCATCGTCTATTCGCAATCCCGGTGCCCACGCTTATATCGTCCTGGCCGCTATAGCGCCAGAGGAGCGTAAAGAAGATGCTCAGCATGGTCATAAACAGCGTTGTACCCTCACGACGGCTCATGACACGCATATCTTCACAGAGATCAACTGGTAGCTCAATTCTCAGGGCAGCGCCGCGCAGACTTTGCACTGCCGGTCGGGGACGATCCGTTGGTAGTTGAAGCGTTGAAGTGCCAGCGGCAAGTTTATCGCGCCAGTACGCGAACTGCGCCTCAGCTTTTGCGCCCTGCATCCATAGACGTTGCCAGCGTACAAAGTCAGAAAATTGCACAGGTAACTCTGGGAGTGGCGATGGTCTGTCGGCAGAGAAAGCCCGGTAGAGTTCAAACAGTTCGCGCAGAAAAACATTGAAGGACCAGCCGTCGTGAATCAGGTGATGTTCAATGTGGACCAGCACATGCTCCTCAGCGTTCAGACGCAGCAACACCCAGCGTAGCAGCGGGAGCTGTGTCAGATCGAATGTCTGATGAAATGCCTCATCAACTAAGAGCCGTTCTTCAAGTGTCTGAGCCTCGATCGGAAGATCAGCGAGATCAAGCAGCGGCAGACTCACCTCATATGATGGATGGACTCGCTGTACCGGTTTTCCCTCATGAGCGGGGAAGGTGGTACGCATAATCTCATGGCGGCGAATGATCTCGTTCAGGCTCTTTTCTAAGGCCTTGAAATCGAGGGTGCCGCGTAACCTCAGCGTGGCCTGGAAATGATAGGCACGTGCATCTGTATGGAGTTGCTGGATAAACCAGATGCGTTCCTGAGGAAAAGAGAGGGGTGCCGGTTCGTTCGATGTAGAAGGTTGCAGTAGCATTGGCTCTAGCTCCTGCTCGCGACCATGGACTTTTGTGAACAGGTCGGCCAGTTCAGCCACCGTTGGAGCTTCAAAAAGACATAACAGCGGTAACTCTGTCTGAAGCTGTGTTCTTACACGTGTGATAATCTGTGTCGCCAGCAGCGAGTGTCCACCGAGCGCGAAGAAATTATCATCAATGCCTATCTGCTTTCTGCCCAGCACCTGACACCAGATGCCCACCAGCGTTTCCTCCAGCGCATTGCGCGGTGGAACAAACTCCACCTCAAGCGCCTCTCTACTCTCCTCAGGCGCAGGCAATGCCTGACGATCAATTTTGCCATTGGGGGTCAGTGGTAAGTGCTCCATAAGCACAAAAGCAGAGGGGAGCATATAATCGGGCAATCTTGTTTCCAGCCAGGAGCGTAGATCTCTGGTCGTCAGCGCATGATCCCGCGCTGTTTCCACATAAGCGACGAGACGTTTATCGCCGGGTCTATCTTCGCGCAGGATTGTCACCGCCTGCCATACCAGGGCGTGTTCGTGTAGTACAGCGTCTATCTCACCAGTTTCCACCCGAAAGCCACGTATTTTTATCTGCTCATCTCGTCGTCCGACAAACTCCAGCGAGTCGTCTGAACGCAGACGTACAATATCGCCTGTGCCATACATGCGCGTCCCCGGCTCACCGCTAAAGGGATTCGGTATGAAACGTTCAGCGGTCAGATCTGGGCGACCCAGATAGCCTCGTGCCAATCCCGCGCCACCCAGGTAAAGCTCCCCTGGCATGTCAACTGCGACTGGCTGTAACGCCGTATCGAGGACATAGGCCTGCGACCCTGTAATGGGCCGTCCAATGGGAACGGACTTTCCCGGCTGCCGCTCCACCAGTGCCCAGGTTGAATAGGTCGTATCCTCGGACGGGCCATAGAGATTGTAAAGCTGTTCAATACTCTCCAATGCATAGAGTTGCTGCGCAAGGTGAGCCGGTAAGGGTTCGCCAGCCAGATTGACCGTTTTGATCGACCGGGGGAGTGCTCCTGTCCGCAACAGTTCAGTCATGACCGATGGAACAGTATTGAGAAGAGAAACATATTCTGCGGCAGGCAGGGAGGGAAGCTGTAGAGCATTGTCCACCAGGATCACCTGGCCGCCGTGGCAAAGTGGCAGCCAGATCTCAAAGACAGAAAGATCAAAGCACAGAGAGGTCGAAGCCAGGACACTCCTGCGCTGTACCGGGCCAAACAGCTCACCCGCCCAATGCAGCATAGCGACAGCACTGCGATGAGTGATAGCAACGCCCTTGGGAGTGCCTGTAGAGCCAGAGGTATAGATCACATAGGCCAGATTCTCCGCTGCAAGCGTGTGATCTGTGACCGGAGAAGCAATTCTGGTAATCTCGTCTTCTTGCGGCAACACGGGTTGATCGGCTTGCACGTACAGAAGAGGGGTCTGCAAGTGTGCATCAACAAGCTTCTCCTGGAGACTCTGCTGGGTCAGGAGAAGGGAGGCCTGACTGTCCCGCAGCATCCAGGAAAGTCTGGCCTGAGGATAGAGTGGATCAAGCGGTACATACGCGCCACCCGCCTTGAAAACTGCCAGGACGCCTACAATCATACTAAGCGAGCGTTCCAGGCAGAGTCCGACCAGCACCTCTGGTTTCACCCCCATGCGACCCAATTGTTGTGCCAGGCGCGTAGACTGTTGATCCAGTTCGCGGTACGTCAGCAACGCCTCTCCATGCATGAGTGCTACCGCGTCAGGAGTGCGTTCAACCTGAGCTTGAAAAAGCTGGTGAATACTCGCATCTTTTAAAATATGATCAGCATTTGAAAGAGGCTGAAAAAGAGTTCTGCTTGCCCTAGAAAAATCTTGTTCCATGATATCATTCATCGCCCTGTCACTACTGGTCAGCTTGACCTGAATTGCTCCTGTTGTGAGAAGGTACCTCTCACTCAACCACCTGGGAAGTTCTGGTTTCTGGCAGATAGCGTTGAGCATGACCCAGAGCAGTAAAAGCGAAGGTTAGAGGAAGCAGGATCATAATGACTCCTATGACACTGTAGACCAGAGCAACATTTTTGACACGGTCAATGATCGTTCCGCCTATGATGGTCCCGATAGGAATCGCGGACCAGGCAAAGACGGAGGCCACAGTCATGACACGTCCCAGCATATGGCTGGGAGCGATTGTCTGACGTAAACTGTTGGTGTTAATGTTGAAAAGTATGGATACTCCCGCGATCAGTCCCCAGAGAAAAAGGGCCAGCCAGAGCTGCCGGGTGAACGAAAAGGCGACTATCAGCACTCCCTCAAGCAACAGAGCACCCAGCGCCACCATGCTAAATGACCCACGTTTGCGCAGGAACCCTGCCGTCAAAGAGATACAGGTAATGCCGACTGCGCCGGCTGTATAGAGTAGCGCGACCTGTGTATCACTCGCCTGCAACTGGCTTTTGGCGAAAAGGACCAGTTGTGCCCCTGTGGTTGTCGCAACCAGATTAACCAGAGCCATCATGATCGCAATCGCACGCAAGATTGGATGGCCGAGCACATAGTGGAGACCTTCGTTGATATCCTGCCAGATAGTTGTCTGTGGCTCGTCTGCATCCTGTTTTTTGCGAACTGGATTGAAACTTGCTTTCACCAGCACGAGCGATCCCGCTGATAGCAGAAACGAGAGCGCATCAAAAAAGAGCAACGATGCCGTTGGAATGACAGCCACAAGGAGACCGGCCAGGAAGGGACCCAGCACAGTGGTCGCGGAGAAGCTGGCCTGGATGCGACCATTGGCAGTTACCAGGTTATCACGATCGACAAGACTGGGAATAGCCGCGAACTGAGCGGCATTGAAGCCAATAGAGAGCGTCGTTGTACAGAAAGCGACGCCATAGATCCACCAGATCACCAGGAGATGGAAGATGCTCAGCACCGGAATAGAGGCAATCAAGAGAGCACGAGCAACATCTGTCATAATCATGAGTCGTTTGCGATCGACACGATCAACCCAGGCACCAATAATCAGGCCGAAGAGCAAATAGGGGAGGAAACCGATGGCCGAAGTCAGTGCCAGGTTCAAGGCAGAATTAGTTAACTTATAAGTCAGCAATGGAAGAGCAAATAGTGTAAACGAACTGCCAAAACTGGATACAGCCTGTCCTGTCCAAAACTTCCAAAAATCACCACTAAGTCTGGTCGCAGGGGTGGAAGTAGATGTGGGGCGAGCTGGCACGATGAAATCCTTCCGTTTTCCTAGATAGGACGGACACCCTGAAGGTCAGAGTGGTAACAGAAATCTTCGCTAAAGTGAACAAGTCTACGAATGGCGGCACGTTTCTATTATCCCATATTTTTTACTTTTTGTCACCCCCCCCTTACAAGTGTAAGCGTCTTGTCGATTGTCAACATCGGCCTGGCAGGCCGTCCCAACCCATTCACAAAAGAGCAGAGGGAGAGTTTGCCTCACCAGACACCCCCTCTGCTCTTTTTCTGCTCTGTCGCCGCAGATGACAGAGGAAGGAGCGAGAAGTCTCTTCTTGCAAGTTTATCGCCCTCACCCTGTTGCCTTTCCGTTTGGCAATGGAGGTATGTCAGTCCAATAGTTCGGTCAGGCAGGAAGATCTGAACAAGCTGAACAACAGATGACGCAAATAAAAGATGTGACGCACACAGGAGAGGGGGCATCCTTTTGCGTCATTCTGTTGCAGCGGCTCTGTAGGCCGCACGAAGGGAAACCTGTGACGCGAATGACGCAAAGGCGCAAATATTCCTACCCTTTTCTCTCTTCTTCTTCTCTTTCTTCTTTTTTAAAGATAGATTCTAAAAAAGAAGGGGCCATTTTGCGTCATTTGCGTCACCTCATCCATTCGCACTAACTGGGAAGCGCCCTCATCCAGGTGACGCAAAATGTAGGGAGGAGTCAATTTGTGTTATTTTGGCGATTTGCGTCACCTTTTGAGCGATTTGCGTCACCTTTTTTGGCTCGTTTGCACTGTTTTTTTGCCCGATTTGCACCACTTTTTAGTCTGATTACACCGCTTTTTGGCTCAAATTGCATCATTTTTGGGCTTATTGACGCTGTTTTTTTGGCTTGAAACTTGCTTTTTAGGGAGCTTTTCAAGCAGCGGCGGAAATTTTGCGTCACCTTGACGCTTTGCGTCACCCCTCCATCTGGCGTTTTTTTGAGCATGCTATTCCCCTTCTTATAGATTGCGCGAAGCGCTTACTATAAATGTGAGTTATCCCTCCACTTTGCTGAGGCTTGCAAAACCCCTCCTCCTCCTCGAAAAAAGAAGAGGCGAAGAGCCTGTGTGGCGGGGTGGCCTGCACAGCTATAGACATGAAGTTAAGCCAAAAAAGGGGTGCAGGATCCTCCCTGCCGGGGTTTGGGGTGTCCCCAAAAACCCCTTTCCTTCTATTTCGCCGCTTTAACGGTAAAATAGAAGGGAGTGCAGAGGGCGTCCTTCTGCTAACTTCGTGTCTATGGGCGGGGCGGCCTGCTGTGCAGGCCGAAAGCCTTTTGTCCTGCTTTTGCAAAAGCAGGAATGACTCATATATCCTTCTTATGCACTCTTTTTTCGTGATATGAAGAGATTAGTAGCTCGTAGGGCGGTTTTTGCGAGTGCGCGTCTGGCAGGGTTTTCCATTACTAAAAGGTCCATCGATTGCTTTGAACTTTTGACAGCAGCAAAGCTGTACTGGAGCATTTCTGTAACATACTCCTTGAGTGCTTCAGAGAGCGTCTGCTCTTGTTTTGCGGCAGAGATCAGCTTCCGGCAGAGGAGTTGAGCGTCCCTGAGAGCGGTATTGCCACCTATCCCACGCGTCGGCGGCATACTATGAATAGCGTCTCCAAGCAGGGTGATATTCTGGCTCTCCCAGGGTGCAACCCGAGTGGCGATTCGCAAAGGAGTCGTAATGACCGAGTCTGGATCGGTCAGACGAACAACATGTCGCAGTGTAGGATGCCAGTCTTTGACCATATCCTGCGCAATCTGGAGCAGCTCTAATCCCGCCATATGTTGTAGTTCTTCTTGCCTCGGGTAGTTCTTTTTCCTGGTGATGAACGCCCAGAAGTAGTAATCGTTAGTATTCTCGAAAAGGGCACTTGACTCTTCAAGCAATGCTTCTTCGTTGATGCCAATTGTACCCTGAGTTCGCTCTTCTGCCTTGCCGCTGAGGTTGTGAACAGCAGAGAAGAGACTACGACCCTTTGGACCAAGCACAACATTTGCCCAGTCAAACTGGTTAGCAACAAGTAGCGAGTGGATTTCAGGGGTCAGAGGCACTTTGCCGATGACAGCTATGTTCCCAGTCTCAACACGGCTGGCCTGGGGTATGAATTGTTGGCGAATGCGGGAATGGCCTCCATCGGCTGCGACCAACAAATCACCGATCACGCTTGTGCCATCCTCAAAAAAAGCGGTTATAGACCCATCGGGGTTTTCTTGATAATGAGAGTAGGTTTTGTTGAAATGGACGATCTCATCCATCTCTGCCAGTAATACCTGGCGCAAGGTAATACGGCTGACTGAGCGGGATGACTCAAGTGGATCATGCTGTTTGGATGGCTCCACGGAAAATGCCACCAGGCGATTGAGTTGCTCATCTCTCATCAGCAGACCTTTACCATCACCTCCGGTTGTCTTGATGTATATCTCAAAGAGACGAGGGGGCAGACAATCGTGTAATGCCTGGTTGCCCATCGCTTCTATGTGAATACGATACCCCTGCAAACGTTCATTCCGATTCTGGTCGCGCTCATAAAGAGCAACGCTGATCCCGGCTTTTTTGAGTCCCTGAGCCAGACAAAGGCCACCAAGACCACCACCAATAATCAAGACATGAAAAGACCGCTTAATCATATGCACACTCCTTTCGAGAAATCAGATGCTGCGTTAAGACTAACGCCGAATAAATCAAGAACCTGTATTTATTTTTGATACTTGTGTTTATAAAAGTATTCCATCATGTTCTTGTTTTTAGAGTATACTTTCAATGCAGATGCTATGTATCACCCTCGCAGGTGATTTAAAGGGTGAATTTTGGTAAGAAGAGCGAGCCTGTGTGGCTGGGCATTTGCTCATCCACACAGGCTCGCTTCTTCTTAGGAAATGGGGTGGGGCGGCCTGCATAAGAGGCCGAAAGCCTTTTGTCTTGCTTTTGTAAAAGCAGGATGACTTATACTATTCTCCAGCCTTTTCCCGGTGCTTGAGCGTCAAATAGTCGCGCTGCCTGGTTGTATGGATTACGACTGGTTGGCGTTCTCCTCCATTTTCTTGCGCAGGCTGAGTGGGCGCATATCAGTCCAGACCTCTTTGATATAGGTCAGACATTCAGCCTTTAAACCGCTTTTCCCTGCATCCTTCCAACCGATTGCATTCTCGCGGTCGGCGGGCCAGATCGAATACTGTTCTTCGTGGTTGACAACGACTTTGTAGATTGTGGTATCTTCCTGTTCGTCTCTGCTACTCATATTATGGTTTGACCTCCTCTAAAATGACGAGATGTCCTGTACCCTGCAACGTCGCCAGATCGATGTCGGCGATGCAGCGTATTTTTACGTAGTTCAGCGTCAGGGTGCCCTCTATATGGACCGTCCCCTGCTCTGTCTCAAAATTTGCCTGGCTTGTATTAGTTGCCGCTTTATCAACTCTGACGCCCAGATCAGTGCCGCCGTGCGTATCGGTGAATTTGATAAAGACATATCCCATTTCTTCGACACGCTGCCGCAACTCTGCAAGGGATGGCTGAGGCCCTCCGACGATCACGGGATGGTCGCCTTCGGCCAGGCGTTGAACGAGTTCATTCATACAAAGGACTCCTTTTCAATCCAGATCATCAAATCGCGCATATGTTGCTCCGGGTTTGTCACAATCTGCATCAGTAATTTGCGGAGATGGCTTAGTATCCGCGCAATTGCAAACTGATCGAAGTAGCGCTGATAATAAGATATAACCAGTTCCAGCTCTTGTCCAGGAAAAACATCGATTCTGAGGGGGTATTCTTGCCTGGCAAAGAAAAATGTGGGCATTTTGGGGAAGAACAGTACATGCTCATTCGCGCGGGAAAAAGGTTTTTCCAGTGTAGAGGCAAGCCCCTCGAAGTTCTGAAAAACGAGATAGCTCTCAAACAGCGGTTGTTGTCGGTTGATCCCGCTCCACTCATAGATCTTGCGCAAGGGTGTATATTCGTATTGCCGTAACTCTACTTGCCGCTCCTGGAGCTTTGTGAGCCATGGCAAGAGGAAGTCATCCGGTGACACGCGAATGCGTGCTGGCAATGTATTCATCAGAACTCCTACGATGGACTCGACGCCGGGCAGTTCCGCCGGACGTCCTGAGACGGAGACTCCAAAGGTGATCTCCTCTTCGCCGCTGTAATGGCTCAAAAGTAGTGCCCAGACACCTTGCAGTATCGTATTCGGCGTGAGATGGTGCTGCCGGGACAGCGCCTGTAGTGCCCTGGTCTGTGCGCTATCCAGTGAGAAGGCCTGGCTGGCAAAGCGCGAGTCCTTTTCCGTTTCCTGACTGCTTGCAGATGCACGATCTATCAATGGCGTCACTTTAAAGTCCTGTAATTCTCGTCGCCAGAATGCCTCTGCGGATACCATATCCTGCCGCCGCAGCCAGGCAATGTAGTCTTGATACGGACGGCTTCGCTCCCGTTGCAATTCTTTCCCTTGAGAGAACGCGTTGTAGAAAGTAAATGCCTCGTTGATAAGAAGCATAAAGCTCCAACCATCTGTGTTTATGTACCGGTTACTCAGGACGAATTGATAGCGGTTCTCAGTTACCTGAGCAACCAGTAGATAGAGTGCCGTTGGTTTTGTGAGTTCCAGACCACGCGCTCGCACACTTTGTAAGTAACGCTCCAGGCGCGTCGTTTGTTCTGTGGGAGAGAGGTGCCGCCAATCTCGCTGTTCCAGGGAAACGGTGCTCTCCTTGTGAACCAGTTGGAGCGGCTCATGCAGTCCTTCCCAGACGAAAGAGGTTCTCATCAGGGGATGTTGCGCCACTACCTGTTGCCATGCACGCTCGAAGGCCGGTGCATGGAATTTTCCCTCTATGAGCATGACCCTTTGCATGGAGTAGAGTCCAATTTCTGGCTCTGCGAGATAACGCGCTAACATGTGTTCTTGGAGAGGTGAAAGAGGATAGATATCTTCTATCTGCTGCTTGGAGCCTATCAGATGCTCAAGCTCCTGCGGCGCAAGATTTGCCAGCGAGAATGGCTGTGGTGTCGTCGGGGTTGCTGTTTCCGACCCTTCTGGCAGCGTCGAAGAAAGTTGAACGACGCCTGCCAGCTCGGCGATGGTCTGATATTGAAACATCTGCTGAGGCGTGAGTTGGAGACCCGCCTGCCGGGCCTTTGCAATGATCAGGATGCTCCGAATAGAATCTCCACCCGCTTCAAAGAAATTGTTAGAGACTCCTATCCGGTCCAGACCAAGGACGCCCGCCCAGATTTCAGCCAGTCTTTCTTCGATCTTTGTGCGTGGCGCTACAAAGTTCTCTTCCAGCTCTGGTATGATAATGGGCGCTGGCAGTCCCTGCCGATCCAATTTTCCATTCGGCGTCAGGGGCAATGCCTCTAGCATAACGAAGTTTCCTGGTATCATGTAATCGGGCAGCCATCTCTTGAGCGAGCTACGCAACCGGGCGATCAGTTCATAAGTCATTCTTGCTTGTAATGGATTGTTGACATAACTGTGCCAGGAATGAGGGCCTGTGTGTTTCTGGTCGATGGTGGACTGTTCTATTGTCTGCGTCTGACTTTGTCCCGCGTTCCTTTGCTGCAAGATGGCCGTGTAGCTGCCATCACGTCTGCCTTCTGACCAGCGCAGTTCAAGAGTATAAGGGAGTTCGTCGCATATGGTCCAGAGGTCTTCAGGATCGACACCTGCATCGTCGTCGTGCAATGGGTGATCGTGGAGAGTCTGACGCAGTTCACCCACTGTAGCGGAGTGCGGGAAGCTTTTAAGGAGAGTTAGAGCGTGCACTTCTCGCGCAAGGCGGGCATTGGGAATCCCAGTCAGACAGAGCCGCTCTGGTCTTGTCTCTATGAGCAACTGGCGCACGGCTGACACTGTGAGCATGTGCTCTTGCCAATCCAGTTTCTCTATTCCAGCAACTGACGATCTGGCAGCGCCGAGGTGCAGCACTACATCGTAACGGAAGAGGGTAAGTTCATTGGTATGATGACCACGCTTCAACTGGATTTCTACCCGGCTGATCTGTGGCAGGTGGTGCTGGAGAGCTATAAAAAATGCTGGATCAATCACAAGCTCGTTCTCTTGTTCTATCCGTTTACGTACTCGTTGCTGAAGCTGCTCAATGGAGAGCGTTTCCGAGGCCTGGAGCAGTTCGATCGAGTTATAAAAGGTTTCCAGCAGGGGGAGGCTACGTATGTCGCCTATAAAAAGCGAGCCATCGGGCGTGAGCAGTTGCACAGCCTGTTCCAGTACCTGGAGCAGGTAGTCGATGCCGGGAAAGTACTGAACGACCGAATTGAGGATGACCGTATCAAAGCTTGCTGTCTCTATCCCGGTGAAGTCGTCCGCAGTTCGCAGTTCCAGTTGCACATGTGCTGAAGACTTTTCTAGTTGTTGCTGGAGAAGCTCCAGAACGTATGGAGAGAAGTCTGTGCCTCTATAGTGGTCACAGTGGGGAGCCAGGGGAAACAGCAGCAATCCTGTGCCACAGCCGATCTCCAGCACACGATGGGGTTGTAAAAGGAGAATCCGTTCGACCGTTTGATTGACCCATGCATGCATCTCTTCGTTAGAAAGAGGCAGGCCTGTATAGCTGCTGTTCCAACCTGCGATATTGAAGGTTGCAGCGGATTGCGCTGCGGGATGCTCATACGCGTCATCGAAGACCTCACGCCAGCCGGAGATCTGTTCTGTGGAGAGACTGGCCTCTATTTCGTGTTCCGATGCATGCGAGCTGAGAGCATGAGGAACTACGTAAGCCACCAGTTGTTGATTGCCAGAGACATCTTCACGGATCGCAGCGACACACTCCCGCACTTCTGGCTGTCCCGCCAGCACTGATTCGATCTCTCCGAGTTCAATGCGCAATCCCCGCAGCTTGACCTGTTCATCCAGGCGGCCAAGAAATTCAATTCGTCCATCAGCGCGGTAACGTGCCAGGTCACCCGTCTTGTAGAGTCTCATGCCCTCGACATCACTGAATGGATCTGGCACAAAGCGCTCGGAGGTCAATTGTGGACGATTTAGATAGCCTCTGGCCAGGCCAGTTCCCCCAATATGTAGTTCTCCTGCTACCCCGACCGGCACAGGTTGACCATACTGGTCCAGCAGATAGATCTGGGTGTTGGCGATTGGACGCCCGATAGGTACGGTGTGCGCTTGCCGTTCAGGAGTACAGGCCCAACTGGTCACATCGATAGCCGCCTCTGTGGGACCGTACAGGTTATGTAATTCGGCTGGCAGACGTGCGAAGAAGCGTGTTTGCAGGTCGGTAGTCAGTGCTTCTCCGCTACAGATGACGCGTTTAAGACTCTGACAGCGCTCCAGTCCTTGCTCTTCTAAAAACACATGGAGCATCGACGGTACAAAGTGGAGGGTTGTGATCTGCTGCTCGTGGATCAGTGTAATCAGGTAATTGCTGTCCCGGTGTCCCTCAGGACGAGCCAGGATCAGGCTGGCACCGTTCAGCAGCGGCCAGAAGAACTCCCAGACCGAGACATCAAAGCTGATAGGTGTTTTTTGCAACACCCGGTCTGTGACGTTTAATTGATAGGTTTGCTGCATCCATTGCAAGCGATTGATGATGCCGCGATGGGTATTCAGGACGCCCTTGGGCTTGCCGGTGGAACCGGAGGTATAGATCACATAGGCCGCGTTTGCTCCATCCGTTTGCCCTTCTGGTTTATCGCCACTCTGCCGCGCAATCTCTTCCCAGCAGCTATCCAGGCAGATGCATGTCTCTGTGACGAGTAGATCGCGTAACTTTTCATGGGTCAAGAGTACAGATACCCCGGCATCGGCAAGCATGAACTCCAGGCGGTCCTTTGGGTATGTTGGATCTAAAGGCAGATAGGCTGCGCCAGCCTTGAGGATGCCTGACAGCACTACGACCAGCTCTGGCGACCTCTCCATACAGACGCCGACCAGCGTTTCCGTTCCTACGCCAAGCTCTCGCAGATAGTTCGCAAGCTGGTTTGCCCGTTGATGCAATTCTCGATAGGACAGATGCTCATCCTCAAAGACGAGTGCAATAGCGTCTGGTGTGCGTTCAGCCTGTTCTGCCAGCAGATGATGCAAGCCATGATACAGTGGATAGGCGGTCTGAGTCGCGTTCCACTCTGTCAGCAGTTGCAACCGCTCATCCTCCGTCATGAGTGGGAGATCTGAGATGCGCTGTGCGGGATCGGCCACGATACCTTCCAGCAGGGTACGAAAATGTACCAGCAGGCGTGTGATGGTGGCTTCGTCAAACAGGTCAGTGTTATATTCCAGAATACCGAACAGTCCCTCGGAACCCTCCATCATCGATAGCCAGAGATCGAATTTAGCTGTCGCACTCTCTACATTCAAGAGCTTTACGGTCAGACCTGGCAGTCCCTGCGTTTCCTGAGGGGCATTTTGTAGGACAAGCATGGCCTGAAAGAGTGGGTTGTGACTTAAGGCTCTTTCAGCGTCCAGAATGACTACAAGCTGCTCAAAGGGCATGTCCTGATATGCGTACGCTTCCAGGGCTTTTTCGCGTGTTCTCCGTAAGAGTTCTCGCAAAGAGGGGTTATTGGCGAGTGTACTGCGCAAGACAAGCGTATTGGCGAAAAATCCAATCAGCCCTTCGGTTTGCGAAAGGGTTCGATTGGCAATGGGTGTGCCCACCGCGAAATCATCCTGGCCAGTGTAGCGCGAGAGCAAGGTCTGGAAGGCTGCCAGCAGGGTCATAAAGAGCGTCGCGCCTTCCTGCCGACTCAAGGCATTGAGTCCCTCAGAAAGAGTTTTGGACAACCTGAAGGTCTGTCGCGCTCCTTGAAAGGTCTGGATGGCTGGTCGTGGCCGATCGGTAGGGAGTTCAAGCATGCTTGGCATCGCGCTAAGACGCTGTTTCCAGTACGTCGCTAAGCGTTCCAGGACCTCGTTTTGGAGCCATTCGCGTTGCCAGTGAGCATAGTCGGCATATTGAATGGGTAGCTCTGGCAACGGAGAAGGTTGTCCAGCGGCATAGGCCGTGTATAACGCAATCAATTCGCGGATAAATATGCCTAGAGACCAGCTATCAGAGACAATATGATGCATACTCAGCAGCAGCACATGCTCTTCCTCACGTAACCGCAGCAATGTAGTACGCAGCAATGGACCATGCGCCAGATCGAACGTGCGCTGCGCCTCCTCCGCGAGCAGGTCCCGAACAAGTGCGCTGCGCTGATCCTCACGCACCGTTCTCAGGTCAAGCACTGGCAGCGAGAGATGTAACGCCGGTATCACGCTTTGCAATGGCAGCTCATCCGAGCCTTCAGGGGCGATAAAAAGAGTGCGTAGCGCTTCATGCCGCCGCACGATCTCATTGAGACTCCGCTCCAGGGTCGTAATCTGAAGCTGTCCCTGTAAGAGCAAGCCCTCGGTAATGTTATAAGCAGCGCTACCAGGGACCAACTGATCGAGAAACCAGAGCCGCTGCTGACCAAAGGACAGGCTACCAGGTCCAGGCGTCGGACGTACAGGAATACGTGGCGCTCCTGTCTTTCCTGTCGCCTTGCCTTGCGTCAATTTCTCAAGAATTGCGCGTCTCTCTGGTGAGAGACGGGATCGACGTTCTGAAAGGCTCTCTGATTCAGACATATGTGCCTCCAAAAAGAAGTAGCAGGGCTATATTCAGATTCCATGTGCGAATTGCTGGATAGAGAACGACGCGTATTATCCTGCTGAAAGTCAAAGACAAAGATACCGCAGGTATTTTAGAAGAATCTCTGGATTTCGTCTTCAGATAGGGCCTCAACTTTCTCAATCAGCAATTCTTCAATAGTGCCCGCCAGCTCTGCAATTGTCGCTGCCTCAAAGAAGCTGGTCAGAGACAACTCTACCTGGAAGGTGTCGCGCAAACGTGCAATAATCTGCGTTGCGAGCAGGGAGTGACCTCCCAGTTCCAAATAATCGTCGTGCGTTCCAATCGGCTCCACTCCGAGAAGTTCCTGCCAGATGCCCACGATGCTCTCCTCAATCTCATTTTCGGGTGCCACATATGCAGTAAGTAGTGGCGGACGTGTATGCAGGGTGAGAGTAGAGCCTTTCTCCTGGTGCGTCCCTGCCTCAACCGCTTTTTCGGGTACCTCTGACGGGTAACTTCTGCTCTGAAGCACAGGTGTTTGTGGCTCAACCCAGTAGCGTTGCCTCTCAAATGGATAGGTTGGCAGAGGCACTCGATGTAACTGTTCCTGGGAGTGTAAGCCCCGCCAATCTACCTGAACCCCGGCGAGCCAGAGTCTGCCAAGCGTCGTTTGCAGGGAAAACTGCTCGGAACCTCCATCCTTTGGACGTGGCAGCGAAGGGAGCGCCAGAACTTCTGCCGTTTGTTCGCTTCTAACCAGCGTACTCAGAACCTGTCCGGGTCCGACTTCAAGCAGAATCCGGGCTGACTCTGCCCTTAACTCATGTACTCCGTCCGCGAAACGCACAGGCTGACGTAACTGGCTGACCCAATAGTGTGGGTCCGTGGCTTCGCTATTGGTAATCCATGTGCCGGTGAGATTGGAGAGAAACGGGAGTGTGGGCGGCTTCAGTTCAATCTTGCTGACCGCGCTGAGAAACGCTTCCAGCATGGGGTCAAGCATGGCAGAATGAAAGGCATGGGAGGTTTGTAACCTGTGACTGGAGATACCCTGTCCGGTAAGCTGGTTCTGCAAGTTCATGATAGCTGCCAGGGGGCCAGAAACAACGCAGAGTGCCTGACTGTTGATTGCCGCCAGAGAAAGTTCAGAACTCAACAGAGATGTCACTGTCTGCGAGGGGGCGGCGATACTGAGCATGGCTCCTGCGGGCAGAGCTTGCATGAGCTTTCCCCGGGTCGCCACCAGTGCCAGACCTTCTTCCAGGGAGAAGACATTGGCCAGGCAGGCCGCCACATATTCGCCCAGGCTGTGACCAAGCATCGCCTGCGGTTGAATGCCCCATTCTTGCCAGAGTTGTGCCAGTGCGTATTCAACCACAAAGAGGGCGGGTTGAGCCAGTTCTGTCTGTTGCAATAGCTGCTCTGCCTCATCCACCCGCTCGGCAGATGGGTAGAGCACCTCGCGTAGATCGCGTTTGAGATAGGGCCTGAGCAGGTCCGCGCAGCGGTCAACCTGTTGCTGAAACGTTGGCTCGTTCTGATAAAGATCGGCCATCATATGAACATATTGGGTTCCCTGGCCAGGAAAGAGAAAGACCACCGTTCGCTCTCCATGCTCCCTTACATGCGTGAAGACCCTTTGGGGATCATGCGTTTCCAGCAGATAGACGGCTTCTTCGTGGTCCCGGCAAAGCAGCATCCTGCGGTAGTCGAAGGCTTTTCTGCCAACCTGTAAAGTATAAGCGATATCAGCCAGAGGTAGTTCAGGATGTTGCTGGACATATGTTTCCAGATGCATGCTCGCGGTCTCAAGGGCCGTCATGGTTCTGGCGGAAAGCAGGAGCAGATGCCAGGGTCTGCTTGACTGCGAGGCTTCTATAAGAGGAGCTTCTTCGAGTATGATGTGTGCGTTTGTACCCCCAAAGCCAAAGGAACTCACACCGGCTCGCAGAGGTCCCTCGTTCCGTTTCCACTCTGAAAGGGTCGTCTGAACATAGAAGGGACTGTTGGCAAAATCGATCTCAGGGTTGGGTGCTGTGAAGTGCAAACTGGGAGGGAGCATCCTGTGCTTGAGTGCCAGGACCGTCTTGATGAGTCCCGCTACACCTGCTACCGTATCCAGGTGTCCGATATTTGTTTTCACTGACCCGAGTGCGCAGAAACCCTTTGCTCCGGTCGTGGTTTCAAAGGCCTGAGTGAGTGCGGCAATCTCGATGGGATCGCCCATCACAGTGCCGGTGCCATGCGTTTCAACATAGGTAATACTTTCAGGTTCAACCTCTGCCGTCATCAGGGCGGCCCTGATAACCTGTGTCTGACCTTTGATCCCTGGCGCGGTGTAGCCAATCTTTGCGGCCCCGTCATTATTCATTGCCGATCCCTTGATGACGGCATGAATGCAATCGCCAGCGGCCAGGGCATCCTCCAGTCGTTTTAAGACGACGATACCTGCGCCGCTACCGGAAACGGTTCCCTGTGCTTGCGCGTCAAAGGCCCGACAGTGGCCATCGGGCGAGAAGATGCTCCCCTCGCGATAGAGATAGCCAGCCTTTTGCGGTACGCCGATAGATACGCCCCCGGCCAGAACCATATCGGATTCGCCAAGGAGGAGACTCTGGCAGGCCAGGTGAATGGCAACCAATGAGGTGGAACAGGCGGTCTGGACTGTGACGCCCGGTCCTCGTAAATCCAGCTTGTAAGAGACACGTGTGGTCAGATAATCTTTCTCATTGCCGAGCATTGCTTGAATGCCACCTACCGCCGCGAGAAAATCCCGGTTTGAGCAGAGGTTGTTGAGGAGATAGGTGTTCATGCCTGCGCCAGCGTAGACACCGATTGAACCCTGATAGGTTGTGCTGTCATAACCGGCATTCTCAAGAGCCTCCCAGGCACATTCCAGGAAGAGGCGTTGCTGAGGGTCCATGATTTCAGCCTCTCTGGCATTGAAGCCGAAGAAGGCGGCGTCAAATAACTCTATATCCTCTACGATGCCGCTGGCTTTGACATAACGAGGGTCATTGATCAACCTGGGATCTAGCCCGCTGGCCAGTAGCTCTTCGTCCGTGAATGAGGCAATGGATTCCACTCCCGCACAGAGATTGTGCCAGAATTGCTCAACGCTGCTGGCTCCTGGTAAACGAAAAGCCATGCCCGTAATGGCTATTTCCAGGCCAGTAGTAGTATGCTCAGGCTGGATTGTATCGTTCATACCTGCCTGCTCCTTTGTTCTCTGCTTGCCTGTTGTCTTTGATTGAACCGTTGTTTAACGCGACTTTTTCCTGCCTGTAACTTCTCTCCCAGGCTGTCGTTTTGTCTGCCTGTGGCGCTGGTATCTTCTCCCTGGCTGATATAGGTTGTCAGCGCATCGATGCTTGGGTATTTAAACAGATCGAGCAAGGCGATAGTGGTGCCGAAGGCCTCTTTGAGCTTCTGATGAATGGGGACCATGAGTAACGAGTGGCCACCCAGGTCAAAGAAGTTATCGTGTGTCCCTACTTTCTCCAGTTGCAGTACCTCTTGCCAGATGTGCGCAATTGTTCGTTCCGTTTTCGTGCGAGGTGCGATATATTTCGCGATCTCTTCGGGTCGTATGCGCTCTGGGGCGGGCAAGGCCTGGCGGTCGAGCTTGCCATTGGCATTGAGTGGCAGTTTCGGCAGGGTGAGGAAAAGCTCAGGTAGCATGGACTCAGGCAGGCGCTCTTGCAGGAAGAGACGGATCTCTGAGAGCGAAGCTGTGGCGGGCTGTTGACGCCAGACCAGGTAGGCCAGTAGCCGGGGAGCAGCGTCAGGGGGTTCCCACAGGCGTGCTGCGGCATTCAGAATGGCGGGATGCTGACGCAGGAGTGACTCGATTTCCCCCAGTTCGAGCCGCACTCCACGCACTTTGACCTGCTGATCCACTCGTCCCAGGTACTCTAACTGACCATCGGGACGCCAGCGAGCGAGGTCACCGGTGCGATAGAGACGAGTCCCAGGCAGAGAGCTGAAGGGATCGGGCAGGAAGACCTCGGCGGTCTGTGCCGGATCAGCGAGATAGCCACGACTGAGGCCCAGACCAGCGATGTGCAGGGAGCCAGGAACGCCAGGAGGTGCAAGCTGACCGAAGCGATCCAGGATGAGTAGCCGTATGTTAGCTATGGGCCGACCAATGGGTGTGGAGCGTCCTGTGGCCTCGTCGGAGGCTGAGAGCAGGGCGTGAGCGACATCATCGGAGGCCTCGGTGGGTCCATAGGCATTGAGCAGATGCAGTGAGGGGGCGCGTTGACGCAGCCGTTGGACGAGTTCGGGAGGCAGAGCCTCACCGGTCAGGATCAGCCAGCGCAGGTCAGGCAGAGGAAGACCCTGGTGCATGGTCGGCAGATCGAGCAGGACGCGCAGGAGCGAGGGCACGAGTTCGAGGACAGAGACGCGAGCGAGTGCGAGTGAGGCGAGCAGCAGCGAGGGGTCCTGAACCGTTGGCGTGGGCAGGATGAGCAAACGAGCGCCTGAGAGCAGAGGAGCCAGAAATTGCCAGAGCGAGATGACAAAGCTTTGAGAGGCCGTCTGAGCGAGCGTGTCGGCGGGAGAAAGATGGAGGGCCTCGATTTTGGCGGAGAGATGGTTGAGGACGCCAGCGTGAGAGAGCATGACGCCTTTGGGCTGACCGGTCGAGCCAGAGGTGAAGAGGACGCAGAAGAGATTCTGAGGGAGGAGTTGAGGCAGTAGCGCGGGAGCAGGAAGAGGCTGTTGAAGCAGCGCAGGTAGCCAGAGCAGCGAGAGATCAGGCAGAGCAGCCGAGAGCGAGGCGCACAGGGGCGCGAGCGTCGGGGTGGAGAGCAGAAAGTGCGTGTCGCTCTGTTGCAGGATTTGCTGGAGACGAGCGGGAGGAGCTGAGGGATCAAGAGGCACAAACGCGCCGCCAGCTTTGAGGATGGCGAGCAGTCCAATAAGCAGGAGAGGCGAACGCTCAAGGCAGAGGCCGACGAGTACCTCGGGGCCGACGCCCTGGGTTCGCAAGAGATACGCAAGATGGGTAGACCTCTGGTCTAGTTCGTGATAGGTGAGCTGTTCGTCCTCGCAGACAACTGCAATGGCATCGGGACGACTATGGGTCATCTCTTCAATGCGTTCCGAGATGGAGCGCATGTCGGCAGGCTTAGCAGGAGTGGGAGTGATCGCCAGTTGCAGAAGGTGCAGGCGTTCCTGTGAGGAGAGCATGGGAAGCTCGGAAATGGGCAGGTGAGGAGTGCTGACCATAGCTGTGAGCAGGGTTTGCAATTGAGAGGCCATGGCTGCGATAGTGGACGGGTCGAAGAGGTCACGGTTATATTCCAGCACACCTAGCAGGCCGTTTGGCGAGGGTTGCATGCTCAGACTGATCTCGAAACTGGCCGTAGTGCGGGCGATAGGCAGCGGTGTCAGATGCAGATCAGGCAGGGTCAGAGCCTCGACGGGAGCATTTTGCAGGATGAAGAAGGCCTGGAAGAGTGGTGAATGGCTCAGATCGCGCCGAGGATGCAGGGCCTCGACCAGTCGTTCAAAGGGAAAATCCTGATGGGCATAGGCATCCAGACAGCGCTGACGGATGCGAGCGAGTAGTTCCTGTAGCTGCGGGTTGCCAGTCAGGTCGGCTCGCAGGACGAGCGTATTGACGAAGCAGCCAATAAGAGCTTCAAGGTCCGCATGCGTGCGATTGGCGATAGGAGTGCCGATGAGCAAATCATCCTGACCGCTATAGCGGGAGAGCAGCAGAGACCAGGCGGTGAGCAGGGTCATGAAAAGGGTCACGCCCTGTTGCTGACTGAAGGTGGTCAGATGTTGAGAGAGGGAGGCAGGCAGGGTAAAGCGCAGGCGGCCACCCTGAGAGGTGAGCACAGGAGTACGAGGGAAGTCGGTGGGCAATGAGAGCACCAGGGGAGCGCCCTGCAACTGCTCCAACCAGAAGGACCGTTGGAGATCAAGGGCAGAACCATGCAGCCACTGGCGCTGCCAGAGGGCATAGTCGGGATACTGAATGGGCAACGGAGAGAGGGGAGATGTCCCGTGAGAGCAGCAAGAGGGATAGAGGAGTGTGAGTTCACGTTGGAAGACGCCCAGTGACCAGCCATCAGAGACGATGTGATGCATACTCAGGAGCAGCACATGCTCCTGAGCGTTCAGGCGCAATAGGGTCGCCCGGAGCAGAGGGCCTTGTGCCAGCCGGAAAGGAGCCTCGCTGTCCTGGGTGGCGAGCTGTTGAAGTAGAGTCTCTTGCTGAGTCAAAGCAAGGCCAGAGAGATCGATGAGGGGCAGCGAAAGTGTAAGAGCAGGCAGGACTTGCTGAACGGGTTCTCCCTGGTGGAGCAGGAAGATAGTACGCAAACTCTCGTGTCGGCTTAGAATAATGTTGAAACATTCCTCCAGAGCGGAGACATTGAGTGTGCCCTGCATGCGCAGCGCGGCTGCCATGATATAGAGAGCCGGATCGATGTCAAGTTGCTCAAGGAACCACAGCCGTTGTTGGGCGAATGCGAGCGGAACAGGTTCCTGGTGGGTGCGAGGCAGCAGGGGAGGGAGCGTGAGACCGAGTTCTTCTTGCGTGGAGGAGGTCAGACGTTGGGCCAGGGAGGCGATCGTTGGAGCTTCAAAGATGACGCGCAGAGGTAATGTGCGCTGTAGTAGCTCCCGTAGCCGTAAGATCACCTGTGTGGCCAGTAGCGAATGGCCGCCCAGTTCAAAGAAGTCCTCATAGATGCCCACCGTTTCTCGTCGCAGTACCGCTGACCAGATAGCTACCAGTGCTTCCTCCATAGGAGTGCGTGGTGCAACTGGCAGAAACGCCTGTTTAAGCCCGGCATTGTTTGGGTGCGGCAATGCGCGTCGATCTATTTTGCCATTTGCATTCAATGGGAATGCTTCTACCAGCACAAAAGTCGAGGGAACCATATAATGTGGCAGTTGTTTCTGTAAATAGTGCCTCAAGGTGCTGTAATCAAGGTCAGCCTGAGACTGTGCCGTGACATACGCGACCAGTTGTTTCTCCGCTGCCTTATCCTCATGAACTATGACCAGTGCCTCGTGTACGCTATTGTGCTCTCTGAGCACTGCTTCGATTTCTGTCAGCTCGATGCGGAAACCCCGTAGCTTGATCTGGCTATCCATGCGACCGAGAAACTCAATGCTTCCGTCTGACCGATAGCGTGCCAGGTCCCCTGTTTTATAGAGGCGCGATCCAGGCTGATTACTGAAGGGATCGGGAATGAATTTCTCGGCAGTCAGGTCAGGACGATGGAGATAACCCCGCGCCAGACCAGTACCACCAAGATGAAGCTCGGCTGACACTCCCACTGGCACGAGTTGCAGATGGCTATCTAGCAGATATGCCTGTGTTTGTGTAATTGGATGTCCGATAGGTGGAGGACCAGCAGCATCCTTCTGAATGAGTGCAAAGGTAGAGTAGGTCGTATCTTCGCTGGGTCCGTAGAGATTGAAAAGCTGCGCAAGCGTCTTGCGCTGATAGAGTTGCCGGGCAAGTGACTGCTGAAAAGGTTCACCGGCAAGGTTAATCACGCGTACAGAATTCGGAACTCCCTGTGTTTGCAGAAGTTCAGTCATAAGTGCTGGAACCGTATTGAGCAACGTCACACCGCTTCTGGCGGGTAAGCTGGAAAGATGCAGGACATTTTCAATTAGAATAACTTTACCGCCTCTACAGAGAGGTACGAACAGCTCGAAGATCGATAGGTCAAAGCACACAGAGGTAGAGGCCAGAACGCCATCCAGATACTCTAAAGCGAAAACCTCGCTGGCCCAGTTTACCAGCGCGACAGGACTCCGATGCTCAATGGCCACTCCTTTGGGCAGACCCGTGGAGCCGGATGTGTAGATGACATAGGCCAGATTGCGGTCAGTAACCCTACTCTGTGGATTAGCCTTGCTCCAATCGTGTGCCGGTGTCTCCACCTTCTCCAGACAGAGCACCGGACCCTGATAAGAGGACGCAATGCGTGTCAGGAGTCGCTCTTGAGTCAGTAACAGCGCCACCTGGGCATCGCTCAGTAAGAAAGCAAGCCGTTGCTGAGGATACGCCGGATCTAACGGGACGTAGGCCCCGCCAGCCTTGAGAATGGCGAGCAGGCTCACGAGCAGTTCGATCGAGCGTTCCATGCAGAGAGCCACCCGTGTGTCGGGTCCTATACCACGGGCTTGTAAAGAGTGAGCCAGGGCGTTGGCTCGCTGGTTGAGTTCTTGATAACTGAGTTGCTCATCCTGCCAGATCAGCGCTATAGCGTCCGGCGTTCGGGTCACCTGTTGCTCAAAGAGTTGATGCAAACAGTGTTCTTGAGAAGGCTGACTGCTGCTATTCCACCCGAACGACTCTTGCTCTGCTTTAGTGAGGAGTGGCAGGTATGCGAGTTGTTGTTGGGGATTGGCAACCATTCCCTCTAACAGCGTTTGCAGATGGCCTGCCAGTCGTTGGATGCTGTCTGCCTCAAAGCGACGTGTATCATAGCCAATTTGTAGCAGTATTTCTGTTGCAGGTGCGACCATCAACGTCAGTGCATAGTTTGTCTGCTCAAATGTATGCATCTGCTCAATGTGCAGGTCGTTTCTCTGTTCGCTGGCGAGAAGACTGACAGGATAGTTCTCAAAGACCACAAGACTCTCGAAAAGTGGCATATCTGCATGGATCTCGCTCCATTGCTGAACTTGCGTAAGCGGGCTGTACTCATACTGGCGTGCTTCCACCTGTTGGGTTTGCAGATCCTTAAGCCAGTCGCCAATCATAGCTGTCGGAGGGACCTGAACGCGTAGAGGCAACGTGTTGATAAAGAGTCCAATCATCGTTTCAACGCCCGCTATGCCAGGTGGACGACCTGAGACCGTTACGCCAAATAGCACCTCTTCTCTGCCACTGTAGCGGCTCAGCAAGAGTCCCCAGGCCCCTTGTATCAGCGTATTGAGCGTAACCTGTTTCTGTCTGACCAGAGACCTCAGATGAGCGCTCAACGTTGTGGAGAGACGCACTTGTAACGTATTGATCTCCGGCTCAGGGGAGCGTGATCCCTCGATTGAGTTATCTACGGTCAGAGGAGTGGGTTCCTGAAAGCCCTTGAGTGTCTGTCGCCAGAACCTCTCGGCCTGATCCAGATCTTGCTGATGCAGCCATGCCAGGTACTCGCGATAGGGCTGTTGGAGGGTGAGATGATAGCTTTCATTCCGACAGGTAGCGGTATAGCAGGCCAGAACCTCTTTAAAGAGTAAGGATAGAGACCATCCATCCAGCAATATATGGTGATAGCTCCAGATGAAGTGAGAGGTTTGCTCATCCAGTTGCAGCAAGTGAAAACGCATCAGCGGAGGGTGGTCCAGTTCAAATCCCTGCTGTCGATCGGTCCGCAGGTAGGCTATGAGCTGGTCCTGCTGTTGTGCCAGAGGGATATCTCGCCAGTCGTACTCGTGCCAGGGGAGATTGATTTGTTTATATGCCACCTGCAAAGGCACATCCAGGTTCGTCCAGTAAAATGCAGTGCGCAGTACCGGGTGCTGATCGACTACCTGTTGCCATGCCTTATGGAAGGCCATGCGGTTGAGATTGCCGTGTAAGCGAACACTCATCTGTTGCAGGTAGACGCCTGAAGCGGGCGCGTAGAGCGTGTGAAAAAGAATGCCCTGCTGCATTGGCGAGAGTTCATAGATATCTGCAAGATTTTCTATCTTCGCGGATGTTGTTCTCTGCTGAGGTGTGATCTGTGTCAGAAAGCGATCGAGTCGGGCCTGATCGAGTCGGGCCAGAGGAAAGTCTGACGGCGTATAGCCGCCCGCCTCAGGAGATTGGCAATGAGCGATAATATCTTTGAGCGCCTGGATAAATCTCTGAGCCAGCCGTTCGATGGTTGTGCTTTTGTAGATATTCTGACTGTAACTCCATACAATTTGCAACTGACCTCTAACTATAAGTCCATTGATATCCAGCAGATAGCTACGCTTCCCCCGCTGGCTAACGCTGGGACCGCTTGACTCACCAGAGAGCGCAAACAGTGTGTTTTCACTGATAACCTGATCAAACTGACCCAGATAGTTAAACCTGACCTCGGCTGGCGGCAAGGCACGTAATCTTTCCGCTATCTCTGCCTCGGCGTTTAGATAGCGCAGAATACCATAGCCGATGCCGCGCTGAGGTATGTGACGTATCTGTTCCTTGACAGATTTGATGCTATCCCCAGGATTATGCATCCCCGCACTCTCTAAGAGCACTGGAAAAAGAGTCGTTAACCAGCCTACGGTGCGTGAAAGATCTACGTCTTCCAGGATCTCTTCGCGTCCATGTCCTTCCATATCGAGCAAGAGTTGTGGTGAGCCAGTCCAGTCCGTGAAAGCCAGGAGTAGGGCGGTTAGCAGGAGATCGTTGATGTGTGTCTGGTAAGCGTTGGGGGCAGAGTGCAGTAATGCCTCTGTCTCCTGATTGTTGAGCGAGACTGTCGTACTGAGCGCCGATGCGCGAGTATTGTCTCCTGCTGGATAGTCTCGTGGCAGGGGAGTGGCTCGGAGGCGTTCTTCGGCCAGCCAGTGGGTAAGTTCATGGCGCAGTGCCGGCGAGTACGCGTACGCACTCAAATGCGCCGCCCACTGTTGAAACGAAGTCGTTTTAGGCGGCAGGTGGACATCCTCGCCCTGTGCCAGTTGCTGATAGGCCGTTTGTAAATCTGTGAGTAGAATACGCCAGGAAACTCCATCGATGAGTAAATGATGGCTTACTAACAGCAAGCGAGCATGTTGTTGCGCACCCATCTCGAACAGCGCAACGCGGAAAAGTGGACCATTTGCAAGCTGCAAGCTGTCCTGTAACTCGCTGGCGGTGGTTTCAAGGGCCGTCCGTTGTTCCGCTGGCGAACAGGCAGTCAAGTCAACACGCAGGAGATCGATAGATACCTCCGGGCCTGCGTTGAACTGCTGCCAGCTTTCCTGCTCCTGGCGGAAACGCAGGCGTAGAGCGTCGTGCTGTACCATGAGGTGTCGTAAGGCATGCTCTAACAGCGCGATATTGAGTCTGGCCTGTATCTGTAAAAGCATAGCCTGATTGAAATGCTGAGGGTCAGCCCATGCTTGCTCAAAGAACCAGCTCTGGATGGGTGTGAGGAGGACGGGACCACTCACCAGTCCCTGCTCGGTCTGGATGGCAGGTAGCGCATTGACTACTATTGATAGCTCGGCAATGGTCTGATGCTGAAAGAGTTGTTTGGGCGTGAAATGCAGACCTGCCTGACGTGCATGGGTGATCACCAGGATGTTCAGAATAGAATCACCACCCAACTCAAAGAAGTTATCGTGGATGCCTACATGGTCGCAGCGCAGCACCTCGGCCCAGATGCTAGCCAGCAGTTCTTCAGTGGGAGTTCTCGGAGCCACGAACGTGCTGGCTTGATTTGCGGGAGACTTTTCAGGCAGAGGCAATGCCAGACGATCTACTTTGCCATTGAGATGCAGTGGCAAGCTATCAAGCTGGATGAAGGTGGCGGGGACCATATACACAGGGAGGTGCTTGAGCAGATAGTGGCGCAGTTCATCGGCATGAAACGCCCGATCCTTGTGAAGAACCACATAACCGACCAGGCGTTTATCGCCGGGACTATACTCTCGCAATAGCACAACCGCATCTTGTACTGCGCTCTGTCTTCTTAAGACGGCCTCTATCTCTCCTGGTTCTATACGATATCCTCTCAGTTTGATTTGTCCATCCTGGCGGCCTACGTACTCGATGATCCCATCCGCGAGATAACGCGCCGCATCGCCTGTCCGATAGAGGCGTGCCCCCGCCGTTTGACTCCAGGGGTGAGGCACAAAGCGTTCTGCGGTCAGATCTGCCTTGCCCAGGTAGCCTCGTCCAATGGCAACTCCTCCAATATAGAGTTCTCCAACTGCTCCCAGGGGGACCGGTTGTAAGGCTGCATTGAGTATATAAAGATCTGTGTTGGCTATGGGGCGACCTAGCGGGACAGAGCCTCTGGTGCTGTCTGGCTGACATTTCCAGGCGCTTACATCTATCGCTGCCTCTGTCGGTCCATAAAGGTTATAGAGCGAAGCCTTCAGCCTCTGATGGAAGCGCCGCTCTGTTTCCAGGGGTAAGACTTCGCCGCTGCACATGACACGTCGCAGGCTGACACACCCCTCTATGCCTTGTTCCTGTAACCAGACCTGGAGCATAAAGGGGACAAAATGGATCGTGGTAATTGCCTGTTCCTGGACGAGTTGGCGTATATAGTGGCTATCCTGATGTCCCTGAGGACGTGCCAGCACGAGTCTAGCGCCTGTTAGTAATGGCCATGTATATTCCCAGACCGAGACATCAAAGCTGATGGGTGTTTTGTGCAGCACACGGTCGGTCGAGGTAAGTTGATATTCCTGTTGCATCCATAGCAGACGATTGCAGATCCCACTATGGCTATTCATTGCGCCCTTAGGTTGGCCAGTGGAACCAGAGGTATAGATGACGTAGGCCAGGTTTTCGGGCTGCGTCAGGCTTGGCAGTGGATCGCCGCTGTATTCAGCTATGTGCGACCAGTGATCGTCGAGACAGAGGAGATGTCCCTGATACTCAGGGAGGATGGATAGGCAGTCATGTTGGGTGAGCAGGATCTGGATGCTGGCATCTTGAAGAAGAAAGCTCAGGCGCTCACCGGGATAGGAGGGATCGAGCGGCACAAACGCGCCGCCAGCCTTAAGGATGGCGAATATGCCGATGAGCAAGAGAGGCGAGCGCTCAAGGCAGAGGCCAACGAGGACCTCAGGACCAACGCCCTGGCTTCGTAAGAGGTGTGCGAGGCGTGTGGCTCGCTGGTTGAGTTCAGCGTAGCTGATTTGTTCGTCCTCGCACACAAGAGCAATGGCGTCGGGGCTACGCTGAACCTGCTCCTCAAAGAGTTGGTGGAGACTGAGGTGTTGTGGGAAGTGTTGCTGTGGTCCGCTGGCCAGGTGCAGCATGCGCAGGTGTTCCTCATGTGAAAGTAGGGGAAGCTCGTTGATGGGCAACCGGGGAGTGGCGACCATCGCGGCGAGCAGGGTTTGTAACTGTGAGGCCATGGCCGCAATGGTGGAGGGTGCGAAGAGATCACGATTGTATTCCAGTACACCCATTAGACCGGTTGGCGAGGGCTGCATACTGAGACTAAGCTCAAAGCGAGCGGTCGTGCGAGCAATGGGCAGCGGCGTCAGATGGAGGCCAGGTAGAGTCAGAGGCTCGACAGGAGTATTTTGCAGGATGAAGAAGGCCTGAAAGAGTGGTGAATGGCTCAGATCGCGCTGCGGATGCAGGGCCTCAACCAGCCGCTCAAAGGGGAAGTCCTGCCGGGCATAGGCATCCAGACAGCGCTGACGGATACGAGCGAGCAGTTCGTGTAACTGCGGGTTGCCCGTCAGGTCGGCTCGCAGAACGAGGGTATTGACGAAGCAGCCGATGAGGGTTTCGAGTTCGGCATGGGTGCGATTGGCAATGGGGGTGCCGATGAGCAGATCGTCCTGGCCGCTGTAGCGAGCGAGCAGCAGGGACCAGGCGGTGAGCAGGGTCATGAAGAGCGTCACGCCCTGTTGCTGACTGAAGGTGGTCAGGTGTTGAGAGAGGGAAGCAGGCAGGGTAAAGCGCAGACGATCACCCTGAGAGGTGAGCATGGGAGGCCGAGGGAAATCGGTAGGCAGGCTGAGCACCAGGGGAGCGTCCTGCAACTGCTCCAGCCAGAAGGTACGTTGGCGTTCGAGGGCAGGACCATGTAGCCACTCACGTTGCCAGAGGGCATAGTCGGGATACTGAATGGGTAGGGGGAGTAGGGGAGAGACATCGTGAGAGCAACAGGAAGGATAGAGGAGCGAGAGTTCGTGTTGGAAGACGCCCAGTGACCAGCCATCAGAGACGATGTGATGCATGGAAAGAAGCAGTATATGCTCTTGAGCGTGCAAGCGCACTACATAAGCGCGGAGTAGAGGACCCTGAGCCAGTGGGAAAGGTGTCTCACTTTCCTGGGAAGCGAGCTGCTCAAGCAGAGTCTCTTGCTGTGCCGCAGAAAGTCCAGAGAGGTCGATGAGGGGTAATGAGAGCGTAAGAGCTGGCAGAATGTGCTGGACGGGAATGCCGTCTCTGCTGGGGAAGATGGTGCGCAAACTCTCGTGCCGACGCAGAATGATGTTGAAGCATTCCTCCAGGGCCGCGATGTTAAGCGTTCCCTGCATGCGCAATGCCGCTGCTATACTGTATGAGGTATTGTCCGGTTCTATCTGATCGAGCAGCCACAGCCGTTGTTGCGCGAACGAGAGCGGCACATCTCCACCACCAGCCCTTACGGGGATCTCTGGCTCCTGCTCTTGCGGCGTACCAGCTAGCTCTTCCTCAAGCAAAAGCGCAAGAAGTTGCTCACTTTCCTCATATGTCAGATCTTCGCTATCCATCATTATGGTCTTTTTCCTTTGTCTTGTTTCGGAGAGCTTCGCGCCTCTCGTCAGCGGACATTGTACCTATCTTTTTGCGCAAGTTGGCGATGGTGGCAACTCGTCCCTTTACGGTCTCATGCCGAACAAGTGCCTCTGCCAGACCTGCTATTGTGGGTGTCTGAAAGAGTGTATTCACAGGTAACACCTCTTTAAAGGTCTCTCGTACACGTGAAATCACCTGAGTTGCCAGCAGAGAATGGCCGCCCAGTTCAAAGAAATCATCATAGATGCCAATGCGCGTAATGTGCAACACCTCTGACCAGATACCTAGCAGTAGCTCGTCAATGGGGTTGCGAGGCTCTACATAGGTTTCCTCTGCCTCTTGTCGGGTGTCATCGAGTGCTGGAGGTGCTGGCAACATCCTGCGATCCAGTTTCCCATTAGGAGTTAGGGGTAGTTTATCCATCATCACATAGGTCGCAGGCCTCATATAGTCAGGGAGTCTGGTCTGTAAATAGGTGCGCAACGTGCTGATGGGCGAGTTTTGCTGAGGATGGGATACAACGTAGGCGACCAGGCGCATATTGCCGGGCAGATCTTCGCGTAGGATCACCACTGCCTCGCGCACCATAGGATGAGTGGCCAGGACCGTTTCGATCTCTCCCGGCTCAATACGATGTCCTCGTAACTTCACCTGATGGTCAAGCCGTCCAAGGAAATCAATCGTCCCATCGGGCAGGTAGCGGGTCAGGTCCCCGGTTTTATAGAGACGGCCACCACTCACTCCGCTGAAAGGATCAGGGATAAACCGCTCCGCAGTGAGGTCGAAACGGTCGAGATAGCCTCGTGCGACTCCCTCTCCACCGATATAGAGTTCTCCTGCTACTCCAACAGGTACTGGCTGTAAACGCCTATCCAAGATATACATCTGCGTATTGGCGAGTGGGCTACCTAGCGTGATTGACTGCTTGTTGTCATCAAGCCGCTGGATGCTCGACCAGATGGTTGTTTCGGTTGGTCCGTAGAGATTCCAGATGGTTTTTTCTTTAGCGAGCAATTGCCGGGCCAGATCATCTGGCAATGCTTCGCCTCCACAGAGTATTTTCAGTGGTCTGTGATGTGGGAGGCCTGCCTGGATAAAGAGACGCCAGGTGGCCGGGGTCGCTTGCATTATCGTGGCGCCACTCTCTATCTGATGCTTGATCAATTGTGTGCCGTCGATTGCTGTTTTTCGGCTGACCAGTGTGAGCTGAGCGCCCACAGTCAACGGGAGGAAGAGTTCGAGTACAGCGATGTCGAAAGAGAGAGAGGTGACGGCCAGAAGTTTCTCATGCTCCGTCAATTGGAGTTGTTGACTCATCGCGTGCAGGAAATTGATGACAGCGCGATGCGTGATTTGTACTCCCTTTGGTTGTCCGGTAGAGCCAGAGGTGTAGATGACATAGGCCAGGTTTTCGGGCTGTGTCGGGGTTGGCAGTGGATCGCTACGGTATTCAGCGCTGCTTGACCAGTCGTCATCAAGGCAGAGGAGACGGCCCTGGTACTCAGGGAAGATGGTCAGGCAGTCGTGTTGGGTGAGCAGAACCTGGACACCGGCATCTTTAAGCAGGAAGGCCAGGCGCTCACCGGGATAGGAGGGATCAAGAGGTACAAAAGCACCGCCAGCCTTGAGGATGGCCAGTAGTCCGATGAGCAAGAGGGGAGTTCGCTCAAGGCAGAGACCAACGAGTACCTCGGGACCAACTCCCTGAGTCTGTAAGAGACGCGCGAGACGCGTGGCCTGCTGGTTTAACTCCTGGTAAGTGAATTGTTTATCCTCGCAGACAAATGCGATGGCGTCAGGCCTACGCTGAACCTGGGCCTCAAAGAGCTGAGGGAGGCTGAGGTGTTCTGGGAAGGGTTGCTGTGGTCCGCTGGCCAGGTGCAGCATGCGCAGGCGTTCCTCCTGTGAAAGCAAAGGCAGCTCGGAAATGGACAGGTGAGGAGAGGTAACCATAGCTGTCAGCAAGGTCTGCAACTGCGAGGCCATGGCCGCAATGGTGGAGGGTGAGAAGAGGTCACGGTTGTATTCCAGCAGGCCCAGCAGGCCAGTTGGAGCAGGTTGCATACTGAGGCTCAGCTCGAAGCGGGCGGTGGTACGAGCAATGGGCAGCGGGGTCAGGCGCAGATCAGGTAGCGCTAGTGGTTCAATGGGAGCATTTTGCAGGATAAAGAAGGCCTGAAAGAGTGGTGAATGGCTCAGATCGCGCTGCGGATGCAGGGCCTCAACCAGCCGTTCAAAGGGAAAGTCCTGCTGAGCATAGGCATCCAGACAGCGCTGACGGATTCTCGTAAGCAGTTCGTGTAGGGATGGGTTGCCAGTCAGGTCAGTGCGCAGAACGAGGGTATTGACGAAGCAGCCAATGAGCGCTTCGAGGTCAGCGTGGGTGCGATTGGCAATGGGGGTACCAATGAGTAGATCATCCTGATCGCTGTAGCGAGCGAGTAGCAGGGACCAGGCGGTGAGCAGGGTCATGAAGAGCGTCACGCCCTGTTGCTGACTGAAGGTGGTCAATTGCTGAGAAAGGGAGGTCGGCAGCGTGAAGTACAGGCGGGCACCTTGAGAGGAGAGCACAGGAGGACGAGGGAAGTCAGTGGGCAGGCTGAGCACCAGGGGAGCGTCCTGCAATTGCTCCAACAAGAAGGCACGTTGCCGTTCGAGAGAGGGCCACGGGCGCTGCCAGAGGGCATAGTCGGAGTATTGAATGGGCAGGGGGGATAGGGGAGAGGCTTTGTGAGAGCAGCAGGCAGGATAGAAGAGCGAAAGTTCGCGTTGAAAGACACCCAGGGACCAGCCATCAGAGACGATGTGATGCATGGAAAGAAGCAAGATATGCTCCTGAGCGTGCAAGCGCACTACATAAGCGCGGAACAAAGGACCCTGAGCCAGACTGAAAGGCGTCTCGCCTTCTTGAGAAGCTAGCTGCTCGGGCAGGGCATCCTGCTGTGCCGCAGGCAGCAGAGAGAGATCGATGAGGGGCAATGAGAGCATGAGGGATGGCAGAACCTGCTGGACAGGTATGCCATCTCTGTTGGGGAAGATAGTACGCAAACTCTCATGTCGGCGCAGAATGATGTTGAAGCATTCCTCCAGGGCGGCTATGTTGAGCGTTCCCTGCATGCGCAGTGCCGCTGCTATGGTATACGAAGTGTTGTCTGGCTCTATCTGATCGAGCAGCCACAGACGCTGTTGTGCAAAGGAGAGCGGAACAGGTTCCTGGTGGTTGTGAGGTAACAGAGGAGGGAACGTGAGACCGAGTTCTTCCTGGGTAGTGGAGGTCAGACGTTGAGCCAGTGAGGCAATCGTTGGTGCTTCAAAGATGGCCCGCAGAGGTAAGGCTCGTTGTAGCAGTTCTTGGATGCGTGAAATGACCTGCGTGGCCAGCAGAGAATGGCCGCCCAGTTCAAAGAAATTATCGTAGATACCCACCGTCTCTCGTCGCAGCACCGCTGACCAGATGTTCACCAGCATTTCTTCAAGAGGGCTACGTGGCGCTGCATAATCTTCATTTGATTGAAGCTCTATACTCTCCGGCGTGGGTAGTGACTGGCGGTCGAGCTTGCCATTGGCATTGAGGGGCAATCGACGCAGGGTGAGGAAGCGCTCAGGCAGCATAGCTTCAGGCAGACGCTCTTGCAGAAAAAGACGGATCTCTGAGAGCGAAGCTGTGGCAGGTTGAGAACGCCAGACCAGATAGGCCAGCAACTGAGAGGGTCCGTCAGGGGGTTGCCACAGGCGTGCTGCGGCATCCTGAATGGCGGGATGTTGGCGTAGGAAGGACTCGATTTCGCCCAGTTCGAGACGAACGCCACGGACCTTGACCTGCTGGTCGGCGCGTCCCAGATATTCTAACTGACCATCGGGACGCCAGCGAGCGAGGTCGCCGGTGCGATAGAGACGAGTCCCAGGCAGGGAACTGAAGGGATCGGGCAGAAAGACCTCGGCGGTCTGCGCGGGATCGGTCAGATAACCGCGACTGAGGCCCAGACCAGCGATGTGCAGGAAGCCAGGGACACCAGGGAGAGTAAGCTGACCGAAGCGATCCAGAATGAGCAGCCGTATGTTAACTATGGGCCGACCAATGGGAGTGGAGTGTTCCAACGTCTCGGCGTGTACGGGAAGCAGAGCGTGCGCGACATCGTCGGAGGCCTCGGTGGGACCATAGGCATTGAGCAGGTTCAGGGTAGGAGCGCGTTGACGCAACCGCTGAACGAGTTCGGGAGGCAGCGCCTCACCGGTCAGGATCAGCCAGCGCAGCGCAGGCAGAGGGAGCGGGGCATCAGGATGTGTGGAGGGCAGATCAAGCAGGACGCGCAAGAGAGAGGGCACGAGTTCGAGGACAGAGACGCGAGTAAGTGCGAGTAAGGTGAGTAGTAGTGAAGGGTCCTGAACCGTGGGTGTGGGCAGGATGAGCAAACGTGCTCCTGAGAGCAGAGGAGCCAGAAATTGCCAGAGCGAGACGACGAAGCTTTGAGAGGCCGTTTGAGCGAGAGTGTCGGCAGGAGAGAGGTGCAGGGCCTCGATTTTGGCGGAGAGATGGTTGAGGACGCCAGCGTGAGAGAGCATAACGCCTTTCGGGTAACCGGTCGAGCCAGAGGTGAAGAGAACGCAGAACAGGCTCTGCGGTAGGGGCAACGGCAGCGGCGCGGGAGCAGACAGAGACTGTTGAAGCAGCTCAGGCAGCCAGAGCAGGGCGAGATCAGGCAGCGCAGTCGAGAGCGAGGCGCACAGCGGCGCGAGCGTCGGAATGCTGAGCAGGAAGTGCGTGTCGCTCTGTTGCAGGATTTGCTGAAGACGAGCGGGAGGCGTAGCAGGATCAAGAGGCACAAACGCGCCCCCAGCTTTGAGAATGGCCAGCAGTCCGATAAGGAGCAGAGGCGAACGCTCAAGGCAGAGGCCGACGAGTACCTCGGGACCGACGCCCTGCGTCTGTAGGAGGTGTGCGAGATGGGTTGTCCGCTGGTCAAGCTCCTGATAGGTGATCTGTTCATCCTCGAAGACCACGGCAATGGCGTCAGGGAAGCGCTGGACCTGGACCGCCAGGCGTTCCAGCAGAGAGCGGGTATCTACAGGCTCATCAGGAATAGGAGCGGTCGCCAACTTTAGGAGGTGCAGGCGTTCCTCCTGTGAAAGCAGGGGCAGCTCGGAAATGGGCAGGTGGGGAGTAGCGACCATCGTCGCCAGCAGGGTCTGGAACTGCGAGATCATAGCCGCGATAGTAGAGGGTGCGAAGAGGTCACGATTGTATTCTAGTATGCCCAACAGTCCTGCTGGCGAGGGTTGTATGTTGAGGCTGAGTTCAAAGCGGGCGGTAGTACGAGCGATGGGTAGCGGTGTCAGGTGTAGATCAGGCAGGGTCAGCGGTTCGACGGGAGTATTTTGCAGGATAAAGAAGGCCTGAAAGAGCGGGGAATGGCTCAGATCGCGCTGAGGATGCAGGGCTTCAACCAGCCGTTCAAAGGGGAAGTCCTGCTGAGCATAGGCATCCAGACAGCGCTGACGGATTCTCGTAAGCAGTTCGTGCAGGGATGGGTTGCCAGTCAGGTCGGCTCGCAGGACGAGCGTATTGACGAAGCAGCCAATGAGGGTTTCGAGGTCAGCATGGGAGCGATTGGCAATGGGAGTGCCGATGAGTAGATCGTCCTGATCGCTGTAGCGAGAGAGCAACAGGGACCAGGCGGTGAGCAGGGTCATGAAAAGGGTCACGCCCTGTTGCTGACTGAAGGTGGTCAGGTGTTGGGAAAGGGAAGCGGGTAGGGTGAAGTACTGGCGGGCACCTTGAGAGGAGAGCACAGGAGGACGCGGAAAGTCGGTGGGCAGGTTGAGCACCAGGGGAGCATTCTGCAACTGCTCTAGCCAGAAGGCACGTTGGCGTTCGAGGAAGGGCCACTGGCGCTGCCAGAGGGCATAGTCGGGATACTGAATGGACAGCGGAGACAGTGGGGAGGGGTGAGAAGGGCTATGAGAGCAGCAGCCAGTATAAAGGAGCGAGAGTTCGCGTTGGAAGACGCCCAGTGACCAGCCATCAGAGATAATATGATGCATACTCAGGAGCAGCACATGCTCCTGAGCGTCCAGGCGCAGCAGGGTGACTCGGAGCAGAGGGCCTTGCGCCAGTTGGAAGGGAGCCTCGCCTTCCTGAGACGCAAGTTGTTGGAGCACGATATCCAGCCGAGTGGGAGGCAGGGCAGACAAATCGATGAGAGGCAGCGAAAGTGTCAGAGAGGGCAGAATGCGCTGAACGGGTTCGCCCCGGTGTAGCAGAAAGATCGTGCGCAAGCTCTCGTGTCGGCTCAGAATAGTGTTGAAACATGCTTCGAGGGCGGCGATGTTGAGCGTTCCCTGCATGCGTAGTGACGCTGCTATGTTATAGGATGCGTTTCCAGGCTCCATCTGCTCAAGGAACCACAGCCGTTGTTGGGCGAATGAGAGCGGAACTGGTTCCTGGTTGGCGCGAGGGAGCAGGGGAGGGAAGGTGAGACCGAGCTCTTCCTGCGTAGAGGAGGTCAGACGTTGAGCCAGAGAGGCGATCGTTGGCGCTTCAAAGATAGTGCGCAGAGGGAAGGCACGTTGCAGTAGATCCCGCAGGCGCAAGATCACCTGCGTCGCCAGCAGGGAATGGCCACCCAGTTCAAAGAAATTAGCATAGATGCTCACCGTCTCTCGTCGCAGCACCGCTGACCAGATAGCTACCAGCATTTCTTCAAGAGGGCTGCGTGGCGCTGTACAGGTTCCTTCTGCTTCTACTCGACTTTCTTCGGGAGCAGGGAGTCTGCGTCGATCTAATTTTCCATTGGGGGTAAGCGGCAGAGTATCCAGAACAATGAAATAAGCAGGTAGCATATACTCAGGCACATAGGCCAGTAAAAAAGTACGTAGAACCTTCGGTCCTGGGATGGTTTGGCCTGGTTCGGCCAGCATATACGCTATTAAGACAGAGTCGCTGGTATCATCCTGGCTTGCCAGCACAATGGCCTGTTTGATCTCGGCATAGTTCTCCAGTAAGCGTTCTATTTCGGCTGGCTCTACCCGATTACCGCGAATCTTCACCTGTTGATCGAGACGGCCCAGATACTCCACCGCTCCATCAGAGCGATAGCGTGCCAGGTCGCCTGTGCGATAAAGACGATCTCCATGTCTGGTACTAAAGGGATGGGGTACAAACCTCATGGCCGTCTCGTCTGCCTGCCCTAGATAACCGCGTGTTACTCCCGCGCCTCCCAGATAGACCTCAGCAGCTATCCCCGGCGGCACTGGCTGATACCATTGATCCAGCAGATACACCTGCATATAAGGAATGGGTCGTCCGCTTAACGCATACTCTAACCCTGACTCGTATAGCTGTGACTCCATGGGAAGTCGATAATAGAGCGCAGTCATCGTCGTTTCAGTGGGTCCGTACTGGTTCACCACTTCCAGGTGTTCTGCCAGAAGGTGCCGGGCGCGTGAGACGATGCTTAGCGGTAAGCGTTCGCCGCTGCTCAACAAGAGTTGCAGCGAGGGGAGCGTTATTGTGAGGGCCTGGGCCGTATCCAGCAAGATACGCAGGAACGAAGGGACGATACTCAAAATGTGCGTTACCTGGTGCTGGCGCATAAGCAGCAGCATAGCGCTGAGATCTCTGGCATCTTCCGAGGGTAACAGGATCAGGCGACCTCCAACCAGCAGCGTCCCAAAGATATCGCGCACCGAGGCATCAAAGCTCAGATGTGGAAGCTGTAAAACAGTCATATTGGCTTTTAATGGGTAGAGTTGAAGCAGTGCGGAGAGATAATTGACAGCCCCACCATGAGTACACAGAACACCTTTGGGTCGTCCAGTAGAGCCAGATGTATAGACAAGATAGGCCAGATTATTAGCCGAGAAATTCACTTCAGGATTGAGATCAGCCTGTTCATTGTTTGAGAGATCAGCCTGTTCAGGCATCAGCAAGATGGTTCTCACAGCTGGCAAATGTGTTTGCAGATATGGCTGGAGTTCCACCTGAGTCAACAGCAACTGTAGTTGTGCATGATGAGCCAGATACGCAAGACGCTCGCCAGGAGTATTGGGATCGAGAGGGACATAGGCCCCTCCGGCCTTCAGAATGCCCAATAGAGCGATAAGCATCTCTGGTGAGCGATAGAAACATAACCCCACACGTATTTCTGGTCCCGCGCCTCGCAAGCGTAAATGTCGGGCTATGCGGTTCGCACCTCTATTCAGTTCATCATAAGTGAGTTGAGCATCTTCATAGACAACGGCAATGGCATCAGGCGTACGAGCAGCCTGTGCCTCAAATAACTGGTGAAGACCGGATTCAGTGGGAACGTCCGCCTGTGTCTCATTCCACTTAAACAGCACTTGTTGACGCTCAAGAGCCGTCAGCAGGGGCAGACGTGAGATGGGTTGCTGACAATCAGTTGTGATAGCTGTCAACATCGTCTGGTAGTGTCCGGCCATCCGTTCAATAGTGGTAGACTCAAATAGATCGCTATTATATGCCAACACCCCTGCTAAACCGTCAGGAGTCTCTTGCATAAACAGATCAAGATCAAATTTAGCCGTGCTTCTTTCGACTCCTCGGAGTTCAAATTGCAATCCTGCTGCCTCTAGAAGAGGAGTGGCGACATTTTGCAGATTGAACAACACCTGGAAAAGCGGAGTGTGGCTGAGCGTGCGCTCCGGTTGCAGAGCTTCCACCACTTTCTCAAAGGGAATATCCTGGTGAGCATACCCCTCCAGGCAAAGCTCACGCACACGTTTCAGCAACGCCTGTACACTGGGATCATCAGTCATATCAACGCGCAGAGCCAGCGTATTGACAAAACAGCCAATCAGACCTTCAAGCTGTGTTCGTGTGCGGTTAGCGGTAGGAGTACCGATGATAAAGTCATAGTGACTACTATAACGAGCGAGCAGGGCCGCAAAGGTTGTCAGGAGAGTCATAAAGAGGGTAACACCCTCTTTATGACTGAGTTCTTTGAGCGCTCTGGTAAGAGTCAGGGGAAGCCGTAAGAGATGGCGGGCACCTCGAAAAGTTTGAATAGCGGGCCGGGGATGGTCCGTTGGGAGATCCAACACCGTTGGAGCACTCTGAAGTTGCTGCTTCCAATAAGCCAGTTGCTGTTCAAGTACCTCGCCTTGTAGCAAGTTTTGTTGCCAGAGTGTATAGTCAACATACTGAATGGACAATTGAGGCAGTGAAGATGTCTGACCAGAGAGGAACGTTTGATAAAGAGCAGAGAGTTCATGGGCCAGGATACTGATGGACCAGCCATCAGAGACAATATGATGCAGCGTTAGCAGTAACACGTGCTCAGTAGTTCGCAAGCGGAGCAGGTGAACACGCATTAAGGGCAGTTGTGCCAGATTAAATGGGCGCTGCACCGCTTCCTGTAAAAGCGGCTCAATGAGAAGCTCCTGGCGGGACGATGGCAGAGCACTCATATCCACCACAGGGAGCGTGATAGATAGACTTGCAACCACCTCTTGCATAGGCTGACCATCCAGGATCACAAAGCCGGTACGCAAAATCTCGTGTCGTCGCACAATCTCATTGAGCGCTTGCTCCAAGGTTTGCACATCAAGTACACCCCTTAAGCGGATAGCTATGGGTATCGTATAGAGAGATGTGTCAGGCTCCAACTGATCCAGAAACCAGAGTCGTTGCTGGGCAAAAGAGAGTGGGAAGCTCGTAGATGATCTCTTTTGAGGCTGTATCTCCTGTGCTGAGTGCTTGTGGCCCTTTTTCTGAGTCTCCTGGACGAGAAGTTTAAGTTTCTCCGGGGAAAAATTGGCAATCCGTCTGGTAACATCGCTCATGTGCACTCAGTTTCTTGCTGGTCAAATGGTGATTGAGCATTACACGCGCTACTCTAACTGTTCTCATTTTGACGAGATATCGCTGCCAGATCATCATAAAGCGACTTTTTAGCATTGTAGCTGTCAGTGCTTTCACCAGGAGTAAGGGAAGTGAAGACCGCTCTTCGCGGGGAAGAGCACTTGTTTGCGCATCAATGTGTCTGACTTTGCTCCTGCTCATACGCGTAGCGAAGATCTTCAGGGATTTCAAATTGTAAGGTGGTGTGACAGAACTCTTTCCACTCTGGTGTCACACTCTCAAAGAGCACCCCGCCACTTTGCACCGGGCTTTTAACGACAGTATAATCATCCCAGAGGTAGTAGATATCGTCATCCGCCAGCTCTGACTGATGCTCGCCGGTAATCTCTTCCCAGGCGCTAAACTGACGCAGATCTTTCAATTTATATGCCTTGCAATACTTTCGCATAGCATAACCTTTCTTTATTATCTCAATTATTTGATGCCTGACTTGAGGAAACCTCTGGCATTGTAGCTTTTATGCCCTCGTGTTATGCCTGATTGCCTGCCTGACTTGCTAGCGAGGCAGTGCTCATCTTCCATTTTTTTCTTGCTATTCTATAAATAACATCTACATACAAGAAAAGGGTCAGGTAAATGGAAGAGATCTGTCATAGCCAAAAGCGCATATTTTCTCTCCTCAAAGTGTACCTTTTTTCATTTGGTCAGTCAAGGTAGTGAATGATCAGGGCAGGGCTATGTAAAAGTTACGGTTCAGCAGTGGCCAGACCCCTCCCCAGGAGAACAAGATTATAAATCATCCCTCATTTTTCTGCGGCTTGTAAAGCCGCCCCACCTCCCGAGAAAAGGGAGAACTGGCGGCGCAGTCGCCAGCAAGAGCGTTGGCTCATTTTGGCAAAATGAGGGCTGACTCATAGTTTGCTGACCTGAGAGGCCATAGCGAAGCTGATGCTCAATTGTTGTGCCAACTCCTGTACCTGTGGTGTTTGCAGCAGCGTATAGTGTGTACCTGGCAGTTGATGGACGATACCCTTTGAAGAGAGCAGCGATGCCCAGCCGCGATCTGCTGACTGGTTAGCACTATCCGGTCGCACGCTGGCATTAAAAAAAGTCACGGGACCTGCATATGGCTGTGCGCGATAATGTTGGATTGCGAGCGCGTTGCTCTTAAAGGTACGGAATAGATGCTCAATCTGGGCCAGACCAGTTCCCGCAGGCAAGATCTGAGCCTGTTGAGCCTGCTCTAATAGCCATAGAAGCTGTTGTTGCTCGTCGAGTTGTTTCCATTGAGAGACTAACGGCACTAAGGAAAAACCGAAAAGGGCACTGAGATCCTGGACAAAGTGAGTCATAATCTGCAACTCACTGATCGGATGGGCCTGGTGAAGTGCAGGTGCGTCGCTATCAATTAAAGCGAGTAGCGCAACGTTTTGCTGCTGGCGGCTCAGTTGCTGGGCCATCTCAAAGGCAATGACTCCACCAAGCGACCACCCTCCCAGGAGATAAGGGCCGTTTGGCAAAATCTGTTGAAGTGCTTCAATATAGTGGGTTGCGAGCTGTTCCAGAGGAATATAGACCTGACCGGCGGTTAAATCGGGCATCTGTAGAGCATAGATGGGTCGCGTCGTGCCCAGGTACCGCGCAAGCTGAACATAACAGAAGATCTCGCCCCCAATGGGATGGATACAGAAGAAGGGTAGTGCATCTCCTGCTGTTTGGAGCGCAACCAGGGGTGTGCGTGCTGGTATCTTCTGCTGGAGAACTTCTGCCATCTGTTCAATGGTAGGAGCTTGAAAGAGGATTGAGAGCGGAAGCTTCAGCGAGAAGGTCAACTGGATCTGTGCAAGCAGGCGAACGGCGAGCAGAGAGTGTCCACCGAGCGCAAAAAAATTATCAGTCATGCCGATAGGCTGCACCTGAAGCAGATCTTCCCAGATGCTCACAAGCTGTATTTCTATACTCGTGCGTGGCGTAAGCGTCTCTCCTGTCGGCTGCTCGCGACTGCTCGACGCTGGTGGAGGGAGTGCATGGCGATTTACTTTCCCGGTGGTAGTCAACGGGAACGCTGCCAGAAAGATGAGATGCGAAGGAAGCATATAAGAGGGGAGTCGTGTGCGTAGAAATTCTTGCAGCGTAAAGGCAGAAGCCTCTTCCCCTTCAGGGACTACATAGGCCACCAGCCGCTTTACCCCGGGTGTATCTTCGCGCAAAAGCACCACACTCGCACGCACCTGAGGATGTTGATCGAGTAAAGCTTCGATCTCACCCAGCTCGATGCGATAGCCATTGAGTTTCACCTGTTGATCAAAGCGTCCAATATATTCCAGTTCACCGTCCGAGCGATAGCGTACCTGATCCCCTGTACGGTAAAGTCTTGCTCCGGGCTGCGGACTAAAGGGATCGGGCACGAAGCGCTCCGCGGTCAGGTCGGGTCGCTGGAGATAGCCGGTCGCGACTCCAGCACCACCGATGAAGAGTTCACCTGCGACTCCATCTGGTGTCAGGTTGCCATAAGCATCAAGAATATAGGTTGTGGTATTGATCAATGGTCTGCCAATGGGGATGCGTTGCTCTACAGACTCTAAGGGCCAGAACGTTGCATAGATAGTGGTCTCGGTGGGGCCATAAGCATTGATAATCCTGGCATGAGGCAGCAGATCTTTCAACTGCCTGGCGAGCGAGGTGGGAAAGGGCTCACCACCCAGGATCACGTAGTCAAGGGTACTGAGCGCCTCACAGGTGGCTGGATCGACCAGAAGAAGTTGCATCAATGAGGGCGTGCCTTGAAGATGGGTAACGCCGTAGCGTGTAAGCTGCGCCGCGAAAGTAGTCTCGGAGTGTTGAGAATGGCTGAGATCATCCTGGATGATGACGTGGAAGCCGCGCGTAAAGGTCCAGAGAATTTCAATCACGGAGATGTCGAAGGCAATGCTGGCCGCTGTCAGCCAGACGCCGGGTCGTTGCATTTGCAGGTAGCTATCCGTAGCGGCAAAGATATTGAGCACGTTGCGACGATTGATCATCACCCCTTTGGGCAGACCCGTTGAGCCAGAGGTATAGATAAGATAGGCGATATCTTCGGGGATACCCCGTGGAACCGGGTTGGGGAGATCGCTGCTCATTGAGATCTGCATGATCTCATCTATTTTGAGGAGTGGACCTGCATAGGGTGGCAGCATGGACTGAAGGGTGCTATGGGTCAGCAGGGCAGAGGCGTGAGTATCCGCGAGCAGAAACGCGATACGTGCGGATGGCAGAGTCGGTTCAAGTGGAACATAGGCAGCACCTGTTTTGATGATAGCGAGCAGACCGATCGCAAGCTCTAATGAACGCGGGACGTGCAGCACGACGCAATGACCTGGTCCGATCCCATGCCGCAGTAACTGCCGCGCAAGGTGGTTGCTGTATTGATTGAGCTGTGAGTACGTCAGGCTCTCTTGATGATAGGTCAGAGCTGTTGACCCGGGGGTACGTGCCACCTGTGCTTCAAACTCGGACTGAATGCTCTCCGTGAACAGCGGTACGCGCTCCGCCGTTCCTCTTTGCAGTAAACGCTGTTGCTCAGCGCTGGTGAGGAGTGGAATGTGTGTGATCGGCTGTTGCAGCGAGGTCGGAAAGGCCTGGAGGAGGTGTTGATAGTGCGTGAGCAAGTTCTCTATCGTTGCAGGAAGGAAGAGATCAGTATTATATTCCAGTGAACCTCGCAGCCCATGAGCACTCTCTTCCAGGAAGAGAGTCAGATCGACCTTGGCTGTTTGGGTAAATGAGTGCAGTGATTCTACACGCAGTCCGCTGAGTTGGAGAGATTGTGCTGAGGTGCTATGTGTGAGTGAGAACATGACCTGAAAGAGCTGAGGTTGGTTCATGTCTCGCGGGAGTTGCAGCGCCTCGACGATTTGCTCGAAAGGAATATCCTGATGGCTATAGCCATCGAGTGTGATTGTACGCACGCGCTGCAAGACCTCACTGCATGTTGGATTACCGGCGAGATTTGTGCGCAGAGCCAGCGTATTCACGAAGCAACCAATCAGTCTTTCTAGTTCGGCATATGAGCGATTGGTGACTGGCGTTCCCACCACAAAATCTCTTTGTCCAGTGGAGCGAAACAGCAGGATCTCAAAAGCAGCCAGGAGCAGCATAAAGAGCGTGGTACCGGTTTGCTGACAGAGAGCATGCAGCTCCGAGGTGGTTGCGGGCGACAGTTGAAAGTCGCTGAGTGCGCCATGGAAGGTTTGGATAGCTGGACGTGGAAAGTCGAGTGGCAGGTTTAGAGGTGCTGGCGAACCAGCCAGGTGCTCTTGCCAGTACGCAAGCTGTCGTCTTTTGCGCTCACCCACGAGCCATGTCTGCTGCCAGTTAGCATAATCTGCATACTGGAGTGTCAGGTCTGGCAACGGCATTGGTTTACCTGCGACCAGAGCGTTGTAGAGCATTGCCAGTTCATAGCTCATCACATTTGCCGACCAGCCATCAAAGACCATGTGGTGGATGGTTACGAGCAAGATGTGTTCCTGTTGATGCAGACGAAGCAGATGCAGACGCACGAGTGGACCATGTGCCAGATCAAAGGGTTGTTGCGCCTCATGGTCGATCAATAGCCGTTTATGTGTCTCCTGAACGTTTACGGGAAGCTGCGAGAGTTCAATCACAGGCAGAAGCGGTGTGGGGAGGGTAAGAAACTGTTGGGTGGGTGTTCCTGCCTCGTTCGTAATGATGCTACGTAGAACCTCATGGCGTAGCAGGATTGTGCGCAAACTCCCGGTTAGTGCTGTATAATCGAGCTGTCCGTGCAGGGCGAAGGCCAGTGGAATGGTGTAGGTCGCGCTGCCAGGATCGAGTTGATCCAGGAACCAGAGGCGTTGCTGGGCGAACGAGAGCGGACTTGTGGTGAGGTCAGTCCGCCTGACGGGAGGCGGGAGTGGCTGGTTGGCCGTGGGCGTATTGGGTGCGGCCAGGCCCTTTTTTTTGAGAAGGTTATTGAGAAGAGCCTTCTTTTGGGTAGAAAGCTCATAGGTTTTCTTTGGTGCGTGTTCCATTGCTGGTAGTCCTCTCTTCTGAGTATCGTCAGCCATATGCAGAGTTGAGATGAGTTCATTCAGATGAAGAGCTGGCCGATCGACAAGCATTTCTAGCAGGCGCATCAGCCGTCTTTGCAGCGTTGCAATAGTCCCTGGTTCAAAAAGCGCCGCGTTGTATTCGATGGCACCTGACAAGACTTTATCGTCCTCGCTAAAGCCGAGCGTCAGGTCGAATTTCGCTACCTGATAGTTACTGGTAACTGGTTCCAACTGGAGATTTGCCAGCGCCATAGAAGATAAAGGCATATGTTGCAGGGTAAAGAGCACCTGGAAGAGTGGCGAACGACTGGGGTCGCGGGTACTCTGCACAGCCTCTACGACCTGCTCAAACGGTACATCCTGATGATCGTAGCCACCGAGCGTTGTCTCACTGACACGTTGCAAGATCTCGTAAAAGGTCGGGTTGCCTGAGAGTCTGGTGCGCAGGGCAATGGTATTGACAAAGAAACCGATCAGCGGCTCAATCTCCACTGTGTTGCGATTGGCAACAGGCGTTCCCACAACAAGATCGGTCTGGCCGGTTACAGCAACCAGGAGCACATGGATGGCGGCGAACAAGAGCATAAAGAGGGTGACATTTGTTGTATAGCTCAAGTGGCGGAGCTGAGCGCTGAGTTCGGGTGTCAGATAGAACTGCTGTATACCGCCCTGGAAGGTCTGAAAGGTAGTCCGTGGGTGGTCAAGCGGCAGTTCCAGGAAATCTGGCCGCCCCGCCAGATGCTCCTTCCAGTAGGCCAGTTGCCGGGACAAAACTTCACCTTGCAGCCACTGGCGTTGCCAGACGGCGAAATCGGCATACTGAACGGACAGTGGAGCCAGCGGCGATGGCTTGTCTGCCTCAAAAGCATTGTAGAGGGTAACTAACTCTTTCCACATGACTCCAATGGACCAGCCATCCGAAACGATGTGGTGCATGGTTACCAGGAGCAGGTGCTCGTGCTGGTGCAAACGCAGCAGCCGCAGGCGCAGGAGCGGTCCATGAGCCAGGTCAAAAGGGGTCTGTATCTCATGATCGATCCAGTGACGCGCTTGCTGTTCGCGTTCATCGGGGGTAAGTGAACTGAGGTTGAGCAGGTGCAGTGGTACAGTCAGCGAGGGCAAGATCTTTTGCAGCGGGCTACCATGCTCATTCTGGATAATCGTGCGCAGGATCTCATGACGCCGCTGGATTTCGCGCAAGCTCTGGCGCAGTGCCGGTACATCCAGAGAGCCACGAAGTCGTAAGACCAGCGGAATGAGGTAGAATACCTGGTTCGGATAGAGCTGATCAAGGAACCAGAGACGCTGCTGAGCAAAGGAGAGTGGGAGCGGCTGGTCGCGTGGCACTGGCACGAGTGGGAGAGCGGCTGAGCGGGATGGGGAACGTGCGAGAATATGAGCGTGATCCTGCTGCTCCGCCAGGGTTGCCAGGTCCGCAATCGTTGGAAAGAGGAGAATATCTTTGAGTGTCAGGTTGATGTGCAATTCCTGGCGCAGACGTACCAGCAACTGAAGGGCACTCAATGAGGTGGCACCAAGCTCAAACAAATTATCATGCACACCCAGTTGCGGAATATCCAGCAGCTCCAACGCGATGGCTGTCAGCACTTGCTCGATCTGACTGCGCGGGGCGACGAAATCCTCAGCAAGATTGAGCCTCAGTTGTTGTGAAGCAGGCGCGGGCAGGGCCTGTCGATCCAGTTTTCCGCTCAGTGTGAGTGGAAATGCAGCCAGCGAGACGAAGGCCGCAGGCACCATATAGTCCGGCAATTGTGTGTGCAGGTAGCGGCGCAACTGCGCGATCAGATGGCGGGTCGCACTCTCTGGATCGTCCTGCATCTCCGCGGTTGAAGGATCGAGTATAAGGTAGGCCACTAACTGTTTTTGGCGGGAGTGGTCGTCGCGCACAAGTGCCACCGCCTGCTGGACCAGTGGATGCCGTGTCATCACTGACTCAATTTCGCTCAACTCGATGCGATGACCGGCTATCTTGACCTGCTGGTCGCGCCGTCCCAAAAATTCAATCACTCCATCGGACAGCATGCGCACGAGATCACCCGTTTTGTACAGGCGTGTGCCGTTGCCGAAGGGATCAGGCAGAAACTTCTCAGCCGTTCGTTCCACCTGTCGATAATAGCCTCGTCCAACCTGGATGCCGCCTATATATAATTCGCCTGGCACACCCGATGGCACCAGTTGCAGTTGATCATCCAGCACATAGAGTTGCACATGACTGATCGGGCGACCAATCGGTATGCTCCGTTCGGGAGCGCCAGGCTGACAGTCCCAGAATGACACCTCTATGGCGGTTTCGGTGGGTCCATAGAGATTATGCAGCGCGACCCCTGGAAAGCGCTGGAAGAAACGTTCCTGAGTGTCGGTGGGCAGTGTCTCGCCGCTACACATCACGCGTTTCAACGACCGGCAACGCCACAGGTCGGGTTCAGCTAGAAAGAAGGGTAGCATCGATGGCACAAAGTGTATGGTAGTGATTGCTTCATCTTCAAGAATCTTCACAAGATACGTCGGTTCTTTATGACCTTCGGGCTGTGCCATGACCAGGCAGGCTCCGCTGATCAGTGGACAAAAAAACTCACCAACTGAGACATCGAAGCTGTGCGGCGTCTTTTGCAAGAAGCGTTCATGCGCTCCCAATTGGTAGAACTCCTTCATCCATAGCAAGCGATTGCAGACCCTGGCGTGCTCGTTCATTGCGCCCTTGGGCATGCCGGTTGAGCCTGAAGTATAGATAATGTAGGACAATTGATGCGGTTCGATCTCTTGTTGCAGGTTGCTCGTGCTGGCCTGGCTGATCTCTTGCCAATCCCGATCTATGCAGAGGGTCATGCCCGTAAAGGGGGGGAGCAGCGACAAAAGATGAGCCTGAGTGAGCATAAGTGTTACCTGTGCATCACGCACATAATAGGCCAGACGGTCAGGAGGGTTGGTTGTATCCAGGGGAACGTATGTGCCTCCGACTTTAAGGACCGCAAGCAAGGCTATCACCAGTTCGAGCGAGCGTTCAATCCCGATGCCAACGGTCATCTCTGCTCGTATGCCATGTGCTGAGAGCGCGTGGGCGAGCTGATTGGCGCGTCTATTCAGCTCACTGTAGGTCAGGCTTGTCTCCTCATAGACCAGAGCAATGGCTTCAGGTGTTCGTACCACCTGCTCTTCAAACAGACCGTGAATAGTATGCTGCGGCAGCAGCGTCGTGAGGTCAGATGGTCTATGGTTGCTAAAGGCAAGGAGCTGTTGTCGCTCTATGGGTTTCAGCAGTTCGCCATGTACGATGCTTTGCTCTGGATGGGACAGAAAATGGGTCAGGAGGGTGAGATAGTGTTCAAGCAGGGTTTGGATTGCGGATGTGGAGAAGCGCCCATAGGGATAGCTAAGGGTGAGGGCGTGCTGCTGATCCTCTTCATGCACGCACAGATTAAGAGCGCTGGGAGGTGTCGGTAGAGGCGACCTGACCAGGGATGCCAGCGTAAGGTCAGAGAAGAGCGCATTCGACAGGGTGTTCCCTGTCGCTGCAAACGTCACCTGCAAGAGCGCAGCCTGGTTTTCTGGCGCGACGAGAGTAGTAAGCTGCTCAAGGGGCACATCCTGATTGTCCAGGATCAGCCCGAGAGTAGTCTGTACCTGTGCTAAGAGGGCACGGACTGTAATCCTGGCTGAAAGTCTGTGTACGACTGGCAGAAATGTTGCGAACGGGCCTACTACTTCAGAGAGTTCTTGACTCTGACGATGGGTGATGTACTGTCCGATCACAAGCTCTGGCTGTGCTGTATAGCGATAAAGAAGCGCGAGCCAGGTTGCCTGGAAGAGTATCGCGGGCGGGCAGTGCTCCTCTTCACAGAAGGCGCAAAGGGCCTGTGATATATCTGTTGAGAGCTGATGCTTGTAACGTTCAAATAAAGGACGTTG
>DAOTTL010000167.1:0-3492 GCA_034438135.1 Ktedonobacteraceae bacterium
CTTCCGATCTGGTAGCTGATCTCTCCTGAAGCGTTGACGCGCCCCACATCACCTGTGCGATATACGCGCTCGAACTCTCCTCCTGGGCTGGGATTCCACCAGATAAACCGCTCCTGTGTTTGCCCCTCGTCTCCCAGGTATCCCTGAGCCACGCCTGACCCTCCGATCCAGAGTTCGCCAGTTACACCTTCCGGCACCACCTGTCCAGAACTATCTACTATATACACCCGGCTGTTCGGTAAGGGACATCCCAGGGGCACTCCTTCGTTCTCTTGCGCTTCTCCTTGCTCGATGCGCTTGCACAGCACTCCGACCGTTGTCTCGGTGGGTCCATAATGGTTGTAGAGGGTGCACGAGCCTTCCAGGCTTCGCACCTGCTCTACCAGAGACCAGCGCAGCCGCTCGCCCCCAAAGACCAGTGCCTGTCGGGGTAGCAGGGATGCTCGTAGCTCGAGAGGACAACTATGCAATAACGCGCTGAAATGCGAGGGCACAATCTTGAGTACATCGAGCTTCCACTGCTGGCTGTAGCGTGCCATGGCCTCGCCAGAGGTCAGCACCTCGTAAGGTAAGAGGTGAACGCAGCCGCCACTGAGCCAGCCTCCGACAATCGCTGTATTGCCCAGGTCCGCGCTCAAGGTCGAGACCGTGGCCCACTGTGCTCCCGCTGCGATTTCCAGACGTTGGGTGATGCCCACGGCGTAGTTGAGCAGATTCTCCTGAGTGACCATGACTCCTTTGGGCAGACCCGTCGAGCCGGAGGTGTAGAGTACATAGGCCAGGTCTGTAAGCCCGGGCGTCTCGGCCAGGTTTTCAGGTTGTTCAGTGATCTCTTCATCCACCAGTAGGACGTTGGTCCCTGCGGGAAGCTCAGGAAGCGTGGCCCGTCCAGCCGAACTTGTGAGCAGGATACCAGGAGTTGCCTGCTGTAACAGAGTCGCCTGCCGGGTCAGGGGTAGTTGCGGGTCCAGGGGCAGATAGGCTCCTCCCGACTTGAGGACAGCGAGCAGGGCGACCAGCAGATCGAGCGAGCGCGGCAGATGCAGGGCCACCAGGGCATTGGCCTGGATACCTCGATCACGCAGGCGTCGAGCGAGAGCATTGGCGCGTCCATTGAGCTGCTCATAGCTCAACTGCTCTGATCCACAGACGGCGGCTAACTGTTGTCCATGTAGCCGAACCTGTTGCTCGATCAGGCGACTCAGCGGCTCCTGAGGCAACGGCAGTCTCGTCTGAGTCAGGGGTGCTAACTGCCTGATCAACTCGGAAGGACTCATCAGAGGCAGACGCCCCACCTTTTGCTGTGGCTCCCGTACTGCACTTTCCAGGAAGGTCGAGAACAGAGGGACCAGTCTCGCGAGATTTTCAGCAGGTATACGTGTGATATCACCCACTAGTGTAATGCGTATATCAGAGCCATGCTGTACAGCTTGTAGCTGTAGCGCGGTGACTTCCTGTTGACCCTGCTGTTTCAACGGCGTAAATGTAATGCCAGCACGACTTATAACATCCGGCCAGGCCGTAAAGATAAAGCTGAGAGGAAACCGCAGGACCGAGTCATCAGAGACGAAAGATGGAGCCTTCCAGGTGTAGTAATATTGTTGTTTTATGGCCTCCATCAAATTCTGATATGTTTGTCGTGCCAGCCGTAGGAATGGCGTTTCGTTATCAATCTCATAGGACAATGGCACAAAACGCGTATATAAACCAATCGAATGCTCTAATTCTTCAAATTCACGTCCATCACAGGCCACCCCCAACACAAAAGCTGGATTATCGCTTAGCCGTTGGAGTAAGACCTGCCAGCATGTCAATAGTAAAGACTCAATAGACAAACTATGTAACAGGGCAAATTGTTCAACCTGCTTAACAATGGCTGGTTCAAGCGTTGACTGGCAATAGTGCATTTGTGAGCGAGAATGTGTTGTTGGAGTGCTTTCAGATGTTTTTGTGTCATAAGGCAGGCGTAGCGTCGCCAGGGGAGATAGGTCAACTGCTGCCCAGTACTTATGATAGCTCTCCGCATTTTCCTCCTGGAGCAGATCGTTTTGCCAGGAGGAGATATCGACGTACTGCAACGGTTCATTATCAAGTGCTGCGCCGTTCAGCAACGAGTCATAGACCCTGCTTAGTTCATCGACAAGATGTTTCAGGGCAGCTATATCTGCGCAAAGGGCAGGCAGGCTCAATAACAGGACATGGCGCTCAGACGCCAGACGCAACAAACCAAAGCGCGTAGATGAAACATCTTCAAGCTCGACAGGGGTCTCATACCAGCGTTCAAAGACATTTTCAATGAAAGCTTGCTGTTCAGCATCTGTCCACCCTTCCAGACTTTGTTGAAAAATAATGGACTCCTGCGGCGGCACAACGACTTGCATCGGCACGTCCATACCAGGCACATGTCTGAAGCTGGTATGTAGAATCATGTATCGCTCTATAAGCTGTTGGATAGTTTGCAACATGACCTCAACATGGAGCTTACCTTCAACAGAAACGCTGCATTGGCTACGAAAGCTCGCTCCGTCTCCATGCATGGACCAGAGACGATGCTGCTGGAGAGATAGGTGGAAACCTTTTAAGGCTGCTTTTTGCATCTATTAACGCTCCTTAATCACAGTGCGCACAAAAATGGAACGAAAGTATTGATCATTCTATGTCTACACTTACGCTTCTGGCCTTTTGCAACTTGCTTCTTAGCACTGCACGCCTGGTCAAATCTTCTCTGCTTTGGAGCGTTTTATTTTCTACCGTGTCCATCTCCAACTCATCAATGACATCGTCGGGACGTTCAACGGCTTGCTGGAGGAGCGTTGTGAAGTGTTGTATCAAGGTCGTGATTGTCCTGGTCTCAAAAAGATCGGTTGCATAGACGAGAAAACCTCGTAGTTCGCCCTCTTGCTCGGAGAGAAACATCGCCAGGTCAAATTTGGAGCTTGTCACGGCACTCTTAAATGGACTCAGTTCCAGGCCCGGCATTTCGATACGCGTCATGGGAACGTTTTGCAGAACAAATAAGACCTGAATCAGTGGCATGCGATCCAACGGCAATTCTGGTTGTAACACTTCAACCAGTTTTTCAAACGGGGTATCCTGATTTTGATAGGCGTCCAGTACCTTCTGACGTACCCTGGATAATAGCTGCTTAAAAGTGGGCTGGCCTTTCAGTTCGGTACGTATGATAAGCAAGTTGACAAAGAAGCCGATCATGTCCTCAATTTCAGCCCGATTGCGGTTCGCAATATCTGTCCCCACAGCCACGTCTTGCTGTTTCGCGTAGCGAGAAAGCAGGATTTGAAAGATGGTGATGAGCGTCATAAATAGTGTGACGCCCTCCTGACGGCTCAATTGCATCAGGCGTGTCACAAGCTCGGTCGGTAGTGTGAATTCCTGACTCGCACCTTTATAAGACTGTAGGGGCGGACGAGGGTAATCTGTTGGTAGATGTAACTGGCTCAAGCCTGCGAGCTGATTTTTCCAATAGACCAGTTG
>DAOTTL010000168.1:0-4803 GCA_034438135.1 Ktedonobacteraceae bacterium
ATCGCTATAGGTAAGGTGAGTGCATGAATTCCAACAAAACTTGCAAGATTAGTAAATCCTAAATCATGGGCTTTAACTTTGCCATAGCTCGGAATTGTTTGCGCTGAAGGAGGATGTATCAAGCTTCGTGGTAGATCATAATCAAGAGGTAAAAGTAATACATCATATTTCCCCTCTATTAGAACACGAGAGGCTATCTTTTTAGCTATTTCTTGCAAGGCTCGCAACTCACGATATTCCTTGTGCGTAATATGCTCCCCCGACATAAAAGATGCCTGTGTGCCCGCTTCATACTTTATATCCGTTTTTTCAATCAGTGCATGATGGATATCATATAGTTCCTTTAAAAGGAGTGTCCAGGCTGCTTCACGATAGTGCCACCATTCTAACTCTACTGGTTCCAGCACATGCCCCGCTTGCCTCAACTTATTCTCTAACTGAGAGAAAGCCTTGCATATATCTGGATGACAATCTTCATCTGCATCTCTGAAATTCTTCACCACTCCATATTGCTACCTGGTGGCATACAAGATGCCGACAAAGAGCGCAAAGAGCACGAGGCTGAGCAATATCGTCCACATGTCAGCCTTTTGCAATTTCAAATTGTAGCTGGATGTTCTTTTGAGACCCGTCTGTGCATATCCTCTGGCCTCCATGGCGAGAGCCAGGTCCGAGCCAAGCTGTAGTACAGAGATAACAAGGGGAATGATCAGCGCACCAACATCTCTGAGGCGTACGGTCCCGATCTTTGTAATGCGTTTCCCACGAGCCTGCGTAATGCGCGAAAAGCGCTGCGCCTCTTTCATAATCACAGGAATAAAATGCAGCATTAACGACGCTCCAAGCGAGAAGGCCTCAACCGGCAAGCGTAGGCGGTGCAGGAACGATAAGGAGCGCTCTAATCCCCGTTTCATCTTGAGTTGACTCGTTGTCACAGGAAGCAGGATACCAAGGATCATAATCAGGAGAATTTTGTATAATTGGGTCAGTGTGAGCAATGCAGCCTGGATTGAAAAGTATACGCTTCCAAGATGCCATGGCGAGGTTGTGCTGCCAAAGCGAATGCCAGATAAAAGGACCGAAAGAACGATCAGAAGCACAAATGGTTTGATGACCGGCGTGATTTCGCGAGATGCCACGCGAGTAAAAAGAACGGTTGAGATGCACACGATACTGCCGAAAAGCAGGCCGGGCCAGCTATTTTGCACGATAATGCCGATTGAGATCAAAAGATAGAATAACCACTTTGATCGTGGGTCTAGCGTGTACACAAAGTGTTCATCCACTGTGTTTGTAGCGCGGCCCAGCGTTGTTTTTTGATTGGCAGTTTCTACAGAAGAGGGAAGGGATGCTCTGTCGTTATTCTCTGTGACCGGCAGAGGGAGTAGCGTTTCTCTGTTGCTGTGAAGCTCACTCTGCTTTTGTAAGAGGCGATCAGCATATTGGCGCGGAGAGAGAGGGCCGTCTGCAATAGATATTCCCCGCTCACTCAGCAATATGGACAATTCAATACTTGTTGGAATTCCGATTTCAGCCTCCAGGAGCACATGAGGGTGAAGATAGAGCTCTTTTGAGGTCGTGTGGCAAAGAAGCCGTCCTTGTTTCATCACGATCACGCTGTCGGCGATCGGCAGGAGCGTGTCCAGATCGTGGGTAGCGATGACGATGCCCCCCTGTGTGTTGTGCTTCCATGCAGAAAGATAGGCCAGCAGTTTCTGTGCGGTTTCTGAATCAAGTCCTGCGGTTGGCTCATCTAGAAAGAGCCACTCAGGTTGCGTGGAAAATGTGCAGGCAAGAGCGACGCGCCGCTTTTGGCCACCGCTCAGGATCAAAGGGGCTTCCTGCATGAGCGATGATGGCAATCCCATCTCATGCAGCGCAGCGAGTGAACGCTGCTGAATGAGCAGTTTCTCCAATTTTAAGGGCTGTAAAGAGTAGTCGAATTCTCTTTTGACGGTCTGTGCAAAGAGCTGCTGCTCTGGATACTGAAAGACGTTGCCGAGCAAAAATTGCACTGCTGCATTGACGTGTTTCCCTTCCCAGAGAGAAGCTTGATCGTATAATACCTTCCCTTGATCTATTTTGATCAGTCCAGAGAGTGTATCCAGTAGCGTTGATTTCCCGGCCCCTGTTCTTCCCAGCAAGAGGGTGATCTGGTTCTGTTCCAGTTGGCAAGAGATATCGTGTAAAATCAGGGAGCTCTGTTGGGGAGCATACACCGTCACGTGTTCAACGTTTATTGGCATAGCTGGTTCACCACTTCTTTTAACTCTCCAGCTAACATAGGTTTGGAGGGAAGAACGATACCGGCCTGGAGAAGATGTTGCGCAATCTGTACCACGTATGGAGAAAGAAAGCCCAATGAGGTACAGGTATTCACATCTGGAAGTGCCTGTTTTTCCCCATAGAAGAACCGTGTTGGGGTATCGTCAAAAATGATGCGTCCGGCTTCAAGGGCAACCACTCTGTTGCCGTATCCGAGCTCATCCATCATCTGAGTCACCCAGATGATGGTTTTCCCTTGCTGATGCAAGCTTTTCGCAATCGCCAGGATTTTTTGTTGTGACAATGGATCAAGCATGGATGTTGCTTCATCAAAGATTATCGTTGTGGCCTGCATGGCCAGTGCATCGGCGATGCATAATAATTGTTTTTGTCCACCGGATAATTCATCGACACGGCGCTGCAAGGAGTCTTCAAGTCCCACCATTTTTGCTGCATCATAAACGAGTGGTGGCATATCTTGTGAAGGAACGGCTTTATTTTCCAGGCCGAAGCAGATGTCTTCGTAGACTGTTTCTCCCACAATCTGAGCGTCGGGATTCTGAAAGATGATTTGTACCGCAGGTGTGTTTGCATCCGTTGTTTTGCGCGAAAAAGTTCCCCGCGAAATGGGGCTGAGCTCGGCCAGAACACGTGCCAATGTGCTTTTTCCACTGCCGTTTCTCCCCACAATCATCATCCAATCTCCCGTTGAGATGTGCAGATTGATATCAATCAAGACCGGTTTCACTCCTTCATCTGTGACATAGGCGACTGAGACACGATCAAGCGAAAAAATCTCTTCCATGGACGTGTTGTTTCCTTCTATCTTCATCGGATGTAGACCGTTGAACGGGGTATCCTCTGTAAGTAGAGTATATTATTCACTTTTCACTTGTCAACAGTACCGATTGTATGGGCGAGGGTGAGCGAAAGCATAACGAGCAGATGACATGACGAGTTGTAATGATAAAGATAAGCCAGGATTCCTACCCAGTTCGATGGTAGCATACGGTGGGCTGCGCGTTGCAAGAGAACCGGATGTGATGGATGGATGGACGTTTTTGGGTATGTGGTATGTTCATGTTGGGAAGTTCTGGAGAGTGGTGGATGATCCATCGACTATTTAAGGGAGTTTGTTTAGAATTATGGAAAGAGAGAAGTAGGTGAATATGTGTTACCTGTGACTTCAGTAGTGCTTTAAGGATTTTTGAATTGTCCCTCTTTTATATGTGGTGAGATCATAGGAGATGAGATGAGGCGCTCAAAAATTACTATCCGAGGGATTGTCTTCAGTGCTGTTTTTGCAGCTTTACTGGTGGTGTTGAGCTTTTTGCAGATTAATCTGGGCTTTACTCCCGTGCCGATTACACTGGCAAACATGGGAGTGATGCTGGCCGGGGCATTTTTGGGAGCTAGATATGGCTTCTTTAGTGTCTTTCTAGTGGTTGTGCTGACGGCGGTTGGACTTCCTTTGCTGAATGGCGCTGGTGGGTTGGCAGTGATACTTGGTCCGAGCGGCGGTTACGTGTGGATTTGGCCGATTTGCGCGTTATGCGTTGGTTTCTGTGTGTCGAAGGTGAAGGGTAACGGGATTGTCGCTTTTTTACTGATATTTGTGTCTGTAGAGGTCTTTGGATCTCTGCTGTCGTATGTGACTGGTGTGCCCTGGCTTGCTCATTCCTTAAACATCTCACCTGGTAAGGCGATGGTGTTAGGATTTTATCCTTACCTGATTGGTGATACGCTAAAAGCCATTCTAGTTTCCCTATTTGTGATTCCTATTCGGCGTGTGTATCCTTCCTGGCAACTGGTGGGAATCGGGGGCGCAAAAGTTGCGAAGCTGGATGAGGAGCCAGCGATCAAGGAGATGAAATAAAGATGGAGCAAACCGGTGAAGACCCTTCACTCTTGCTTCCATTGCGTCAGCAGTTGCGGGCAAGAGATTTCTGGACTCGTCAACAGTTGGAAGAACATCAGTTGTGTGCACTCGAAGCGTTACGAACCTATGCCTACACACATTCTTCTTTTTATCAACGCTTTCATCAAGGGCTGACCGATCGTCCTTTGCATGAGTTACCTGTGCTGACGAAAGCTGTCATGATGGAAAGTTTTGCTGATCTGGTCACGGATCACACTATTCGTCGACGCGATGTGGAAACGCATAGGGAAACGATGCGTCTGGGAAGTCGGTTTTTGCAGCGCTACTTGACTCTGTCTACTTCAGGAAGCACTGGAAGGCGCGGAGTGTTTCTCTTCAGCGATGGCGATTGGCACGTCCTCCTGGCCTCTTATCTGCGAGCAATGGAGGATTGGACCAATCTGGCACATGACGGGGAGCACCCTATCAGAACAGCGGCGGTGAGTTCCTCTACGCCCTGGCATCCATCTGCGAGCGTGAATGCGTCTCTGCATAGCCGCTTCTTTCCCATGCTTGGCATTGATGCGACTACGCTGATTGATACGATGGTTGAACAACTGAATAGCTGGCAGCCAGAACTCTTCATCGGCTACCCGTCTTCACTGCATGCATTAGCTCAG
>DAOTTL010000169.1:0-7023 GCA_034438135.1 Ktedonobacteraceae bacterium
ACGCCAGGGCTTCCAGCTCGGTCAGCAGACGAATTTCGGTCGCCAGTTCGCTCATCGTGCGGGCCGTCGTCGCCTGATCCACCACCTGCTCCTCCAGCGTTTCCAGTTCATTGGCCGGAGCATCCTCCAACTCATCCAACTCATCGGCATCCAGCAGAGGCATCTGGGCAAAGAGCGTCAGCGCGGTCTGCTCATCATCCTGCCGCTCACGCAGTTCCGAGAGCCGACGTTCCAACCGCTCGCGTCGTCGCTTCAACGACTGATAGATCGCTTCAGGGGAAGAGGCCAGGCGGCGTTGCAGGATCGTCAGCGCAAAGCCCACGGTTCCCTTGCGTCCATGATTGTCCAGGGCCTCGGCGCGGTTAAACTCCTCGCGCACATAGCTCGTCACGCGCTGATAGAGCTCCTGCTCCTGGCCAGAGAGGGTATAGTTGACCGTATAGGCACGCCGTTCAGGGAACAGCGGCGTACTATCGAAGCGATAGAGTTGTTCTTTGACCAGGTGACGCATCAGATCCGACGCATCGACCTTATGCACCCCATCGCGAAAGCGTCCCTCGAAGCGATCCGCATCCAGCAGGCGCAGGAACAACTGGAAATCCTCTTCTTTGCCATTGTGAGGCGTGGCCGAGAGCAGCAAGAGATGCCGGGTAATGCCTCCCAGCAGTTCGCCCAGGTGGTAGCGTCTGGTAAACTTCGCCTCGCCCGCGAAAAACGTCGCCGACATCTTATGGGCCTCGTCCACCACGATCAGGTCCCACTCCGACTGTTCCAACCGTGCCTGGACCTCGGTGTTACGTGCCAGCTTGTCCAGTCGGGCAATGCACAGGGGCAGTTCCTCAAACGCATTGCCTGACAGCGACGCCTCCAGCCGATCATTAGTCAGGATCTCGAAGCTCAGATGAAAGCGGCGTTTCAACTCATCCTGCCACTGCTCCACCAGATTGCCGGGGGCCACAATCAGACAGCGGCGCAGGTCGCCGCGCACCATCAGTTCCTTGATCAGCAGGCCGGTCATAATCGTCTTGCCCGCGCCTGGATCATCGGCCAGCAGATAGCGCAGCGGTTGTTTATTCAGCATCGTCTCATAGACAGCGGTAATCTGATGCGGGAGTGGATCAACGAGCGAGGTATGCACAGCGATCAGCGGATCGAAGAGATACGCCAGGTGAATGCGATACGCCTCCGAGGTCAGGCGAAACGCCGCGCCATCAGCCGTAAACGACCAGGAGAGCGTGGCGGGCACCACCTCAAACTGGTCCATATCGGCACGATAGACCAGTTGCGACCCCAGGCTGCCAGCAGCATCTTTGTAAATAATCTCCGCACTATCCGCCCCATGACGGGTCACCGCCACAAGCGTCACCGTCGTCTGAGGACGCACGCCTTTCAGCAGCATCCCAGGGGTCAGGTCATCCAGCAAAGCCATCGAGAAGCACCCTCATTTCCAGCATGATAAACGAGTGTGCTTAGTGTAACGCATCTTCATAAAGAGTGCAATGGGAACCTACGCAGAGAAGAAGCAGAGATAACTGCTCAAACGCTTGCAGGCGTTTCTTTACAGATCTTGATCCCATAACCCTTTCTGGATAGGACGATCGTGTGATTGTTGCTCCTTCTGGTTTTTCTTGAATGGAGGAATGGGTTTTGCCTGATACGGCGTCGTCATTCGCTTCCCCGGTTGGGAGCGCCGGATGTCAGGCCTTCCTCCTTTTAATCCGAGGGCATACAGAAAGACAAGATAGGCCTGGGATGGAGATGGAGGAACCGGGATCTGCTTATGCACAGCAATGAGGCGTTTTCTGAAACGTTCCCAGAGGAAAAGATGCGCATCTCCTATGGGTCGCGGATAAATATGATGGGTATCTATGACCAGCGTAGACGTTGTGATCTTGAATGACAAAGGTTTCCAGTCGGAGTTCCAACGATCTCCCTCAGGGTCTTGTGAGAGAGCGGTTGCGTGCGATCTCTGATGAAAACGGGATACGAGAAAATACCAAAGGGTGTCCCACGTTGCTTGCCAGTGAGTACGTCTTTGTTGTGTCTCAGACACATCCTGGTCAGTAATGATTTGACTGTGTACGACTCTCATTACCTCTCTTGTCTCTCCAATAACTTCTATCGTCTTATACGTATGGCTGTTTACCTGCAAGGTGTATTGCTGCCATTTATATGCGGGAATCCCTTGTTCTGGTTCGACCCAGAACGGCGTCGTGGTAAGAACGAGAGAGCCTGAAGGAGCGCGGCTATACAGGGAGCACGAAGCGCTAACTATCCTGGATTGCAAGCTGGAGACTGACGCTATAGCCAAATTTTTCGACACACCACATTCGATTGCTGTCGGTGTCCGCTTGATTGCCCAACCACCAAACAACATCGATTCCCATAGAGGTATAATCATTTGTTCGTTGCTCCAATTCTTCTCGCGTAATGCTTGCTAGCTGAACTTCATGGGCTTGCCTCCAACCTGAAGGAAAGGTAACTAAAACATCAGCAACGCGCCATATTGGCTGGAGTTTCACCTCTAACTCAATACTCGCTGCTGAATATTCTGGAAACTCCCGGCGTAGATGATCTCTGAGGTATAATTTTGCCTCCAGGTGAGCTAGCGACTCCTTATGGGTACTATATTCGGTGTTACAGACCCTGATCCGATGTGCGAAATGGGGCCTGAGGATCATACCGACACGCATCGTAAACGCTTCTCCACAGAGAGGGCAAATGCATTGCTCCTGATCAATTTCCAGTCGTGGATTTGCTACTTGTGTGATATCGATGCGAGCATGTGATTCCTTATGTTCCGCGACGAATGGCATAAAGAAAGACCTCCAATTACTCAAAACGTACATACAAGTTTGAAAAAGGAAATCACTCTTTATAGTATACATAAATATGAACGAATGTATAGATATATCAGGATCGGGCATGAAAGTGATCAAATACATCTAATGAGGCTATCATTTTTGGTAGAAGAGAGACGGCTTTCCGCAAAGACCTGGAATCGTTACGAAGAATCACAAGTGGGCATATTTGGAGAAAATAGTTCCATCTCGACGCTTGTATCAAATGAATAACGCGAAGAATGAGTAGCTCCTCCGAGCCAGACTACATAGCACATCGAGTAATGATGTCAGCAGTAATCTGTCACCTTGATCTCTCCTCTCAGTCACATTGAGAGGAGAGACTATAAGCGCGTTCAGCCACATACCTGAGAACGCCGGTTATACGTCGATCATATGCTTTTGTATGCCCTTTTATACCATTTTAAAATGTCCTGGCTCTTGTTTTGCGGTGGTGCAGAGAGCTTCCAGGAAGCGTTTCGTTTTGGGTGCGGGTTCCCAGGATGGATGAATCTGGTTCATCTGAGATATATAGAGGTGGCAAACTTCGGTGGCTTCTCTGGTATCATGCAAGCGAAGACAGAAGAGGAAAAAGCGCTGAAGTTCACGCTCACTTTGTTCTTCTGGTTTAACGACTGTTCCAGCAAGAGCACTGGCGTGGTGGAGTTCTTGGAGGTGCTTCCAGCTTGCTCTTTTCTGAGAAGTATCGACTGCCTGGTGGTAGGCAATGTGTTCTCTGCGTGCTGCGTAAGTGAGAAAGGCAAAGTGAATGGCGCGATAGTGCTCAAACAGTGGAAGTGCCCATGCCCAACGGCGGTCTCTTGGTGAAAGGTCCTGATCCAGTTCCAATGTCTCAGCAAGAAAGCCACGTCCATAGGCACGAATATATTCCTCTGTCTGTTGACGCAACGCCTTGAGGCTGGGATGTGGCACATCAGACGGACTCTTAGACATTCGTTCAACGAAGTTCCGTTCCTCTTTCAATGAATAGGGGATATCTACGATGCAGTCTTTAGATAGAGCCAGATCTGTATAACCAGGAGCATTGTCACGTTTTCTGAAGAATGAAACCGAGTTAAGGTCGGGCGCAAGTTCAGCGCTCGCCTCATGCATCTGATGCTGAATTTTGCTTTTATCGGCATAAAGGGAGTCGCTAGTGAGTCCATAATAGAGTTTTTTAAGGATCTCTTTAGTAAAGGTTTTACTTGCCGTGTTCCTCGTGGCGATATAAGCTGCCAGGGCAAATTGGCGAGAATTGAGCCAAATCTTTTTCCTCAAGCCATCTGAGCGCTGCACAACGATATTTATGCGATCAAAGAATGTCAGCAGAATACGCAAAATGGTTTTGACAAAGAATGGATGAGCTGGCTTCGCGCTGTAAACGGGAATATCATCACGCACTTCCAGTACATCACACTCAATAATGTCAGAGGTAGTATGAGAAGTACGTATATCTTGTACAGGTTCGTCTATGGCTATTTCTGTGATACGGATCTGACAGCGCTCTGGAAGCTGACGCTGATCACTTTCATCACTGAGTTGCGAAAGAGGAACACGTTCCTCACGGTATCCGTGAAAAGCCAGGAGGATGTTTCTGATAACATATCCTAGTGATAGGCCTGTAAAGACTGCATAATCTAATGAGCCAAAGAGAACGGGTTTCTTCAGTATCGGTTGAAGAAGGAGAACAGCCCCCTGAGGCTGCGTCCAAAGGAACCAATAGAAATTGAAAAAAGCATCGTACAGTCCTACACTGCCCAGTAGTGCAACCAATGCTAATCCAGTGTACTTGACGCGATCCTGCGGTGAAAGCATTATTTTCGCGTATGAACAGAAGATGTAGGAGCTTTTCATTGGATTATCCTCCTTTAGAGAAAAATGTGCTCGATAGACAAAACCTCCCTCTCCATCCTGGTTTGCACACGATATTCTTGTAACAGTATAGACGGTATTCGACACATTGACCAGCCAAAAAGTCTGAAGAAAAGTCTGAAAGGTGTACTGCTGTGTTTTTCGACTTTATCTGTCAGACAAAGGTCATTTAAAATAAAAACGTAAATCCTGAAGGAAACGTCTCCAACTGGATGAAGAACAGTTGATCTGCGAGAAACCATAAAGGATGTGCACTCTCTGACAGATACCGCGAGATCAAAGAGGTTGGAAAATTAGAAAGATCAAGTTCTCTGATCAAGAAACCAGCTATGCTCACGCGAGTATCTGAAGACGTTCCGGGGAGAGCACACGTACTCTTGACAATTCATCTGGTACTCGATCAAGAAGGGGCCTGTTAGGGTCCGGCTGATGTGATGTTGGTCGCGTCAGTCATTGTTCTGTGAGCGTTGACAGAGATTCTTCCTGGTAGTCAGATGACAATCTTCGTGGCTGCTATTAACTATGCCTGGCGGGGTGAGGTTTAGAAACATACGCAATACAACAAGATGAGGCAATGTGCGGAGAGGATCTGGGAGACATGTCTGCGTATGGCGATGTGGTGGTGCTGTCGAGTCGTGCCATGGAGAAAGATACCACTCAGAAGATCGGCAAGCGACGCAGTCGTTTGTCAGGGTCCCATTCTTGCCCTGTTGACATGTCCAGGGTTCCGGCGGGAGAAAAGAACGTGGCTGGTGCATGCTTTTTATGTATGCACAGGAACGATGCTTGCTGCTCTGAGTGGCTGCTGGAGAAAGGGATGCGAACACCATGTTCCTGGTGGCATCGCGTCCCTTCCGGCCACGCTTTATATGTTTAATGCATGAGCTTTTTTCTGGAAAGGAGGCAATCATATGCCAAAAATGTGTCCCGTATGTGGAACTGCACGTTCTCCTCTGGCCTATGCTCGTGCCAGAGAAGTGATCATCTCGCTGAAAAAGGAGTATCGCTCTCTGGACACGCCACGTATTCACCGGCATGTCCAGGAAGACTGGAGTGTATCGGTGCGCCAATTATTCGACATTGATCGCGTCATGGCATGGGCCTGTACAACGCCACTCACCTATGTGGGGCGTGCAGGCCAGCAGAAACAGCATCCTCTACGCACTTACCTGAACATCGCCGATCCCACGAGCCAGGCGCATCCTCGTTGGGATATCTATGCCTGTGCCTGTGATGCCCTCAAGCCGTTTGGGCCAACCTCTCATCGAGGTGGGCTTACTCTGTATCATAATCCCCTGACACGAGATGGATATGTGACAATGGACGCTTATCACCCACTGCCAGCCTGGGCACAGAGTGTCATGCGCTGCCTGGAACCGCTGCCCTATGATGGCAAAATCACCCGCGAGTTGTTTTGCTCAGTTCTGTCAGGGGTTCCGCTCGATCCGAAGAAGCCAGTCCCACGCAAGCCCACCAAACGCTCAGCCTCACGTAAACCTGTTATTGTGAGTTTAAGCCGCCTTGAAGGTATGTACTAATGGAGAGCCAGAAGATCACATCTTCTTACCGTGAAGAAGTAACGGAAGTGCCATGCCAATAACAAGCCCGTTTGCCTCACATTTGATGAGGATATCTAAACTCTGAGAAAGCCTGCTCTCTACAGTCATTCTTGTCACCACCCTCTCATCGGCAAACCACTTGTAATGATCAGAGCAAACACGTCGTTTTTCTTAGAAAGTCTTGCCAGTGTACTTGCTGCAGCCCAGGATGCACCCAAGGTGATGGAAGAAATCAAGTGTTTTTGAGTATCATATCATTTCTATGTAATAATGGCGCACATCATTGCCTCTGCAAGAAGGCATCAACCCACTCGAATGCACGCATGAAATTGTTCTCTAGTGGAGGATGTTGTACAACAAGATCAGAAACAAGCGAAAATACATCCATAGCATATTCCCTTGTTTCTGCAAAAAGCCAGGCATGTTGTAATACCCTTAATAAGATATTCCATTGCTGGTTCTCTGCCAGAGCCTGAACTATTCCACGCAACGCCTGTGCCCTGGACCAGGCATCCTCTATGGCTCTGGCTACCTCCTTTGCTCGCTCCCATTGCTGGTGCTCTGCCAGTGTCTGAGCTATCCCACGCAACGCCTCTGCCCTGGACAAGGCATCCTCTATGGCTCTGGCTACCTCCTCCGCTTCTTTCAATAGCTCCCTGGCCCGCTCCCATTGCTGGTGCTCTGCCAGTGTCTGAGCTATCCCACTCAACGCCTTTGCCCTGGACGAGGCATCCTCTATGGCTCTTGCTACC
>DAOTTL010000170.1:0-2603 GCA_034438135.1 Ktedonobacteraceae bacterium
GTCATCCCTCATTTTGCCAAAATGAGGGATGACGCATAACACCATCCGCTCTTTTTAAATGAGTTGTGGTGGCCTGCCAGGACGATGCAGCGGATCGGCAAAAACCCTCTATCTGTGAGGGGACGGCTTTACAAGCCGCTGAAAAATCAGTGATGACTCATATTGACAGTATGTCTGTTTGCGTCTAAAATAGTGCCGTGCGTAAAGTATTTCAGTCTTGTATCTATCTGACAAAGTAGCAGTAAATCCTGGCAAGCCAGATCGAAGCATATCACCGGTTGAATAACTGTTTGCTGGAAATGCGTCGGAATAGTTATGTCCAACAAGCTACCTCAGGGCCGAAATAAGAACGTTCCTCGCTTGTTTAAGCGTCATTCTCGCGCATTTTTAACGACCTCTCCCAGGGCTAGCATCAAAGAGGTATTTTATGAGGCAAAGTGACGGCAGCGAGATCCTCGGATTAGCTGATCCCCGCAGAACACTTATAGGCATCATCCATATTTCTCCTGGCGACGATCGCCAGAGCGTCATCACTGCTATTACAACCCAGGAAAAAGTAGGCCGTGAGCAGATTATTCTTGATCTGCCAGCCCAAAATAAGGCATTTAAGAACGCTATCGATTTTGAAGGCTTGCACAAAATGGCTAGTGAAATAGAGGCCACGATACTTCTCGTAATACCTTCCAAATCTAGAATTGCTAGTCTGGCCAGAAGAGAAAACTTTGTTATCTATGCTTCAATGGACGAGCTGACAGCGAGTGAATTTCCTCCTGTTGCGCCTGATGAACCAGCGAATGCACCGCTTCTTGCCACCTCTGAGGAAGCGCCATTTCCCGTGGAGGACGATGAGAGTGATCACACAATAAGTTTTCCTCTTATACCTCTTCCTGAGCCATCTCCCGCACCTTTCGTCAATCAGCCAGAAGAGCCAGAGAATAAGGATTCATCAGAGTCCGATGTACCTGAAGCGCCACCACCCATCGTTCCGTCTGTGGCACCGCCGAAAGAACCGGAAGATGAGTCACTCACACCATTGTCCCCTATACCACCCGGGGAAATCAACGCAGAGCCAGAGGAGAAAGAGCCAGATGTATCCGAAATGACGGCAAGACCCCTTCAGGCTTCGCCAGTGGCACAGGACAAATCTTCTGATTTCGAAGACGAGCCAACACTGATTCTCGCGCATACTCCTTTTCAACCTGCCAGTTCAACCTCTCTTGTACCCTCTCGAAGTTCGTCCCCAGTTTTTTATGCCCCATCAGCACCTCGTCGCTCACGTTCATGGCGGAGTATACTCATTCCCATCGTTATTCTACTGCTCCTGATCGCGCTCGGTTTTCTCTTCTATCGTCCTATTCTGGATTGGATCTTTCCACCCAGTGCAACAATTATTATTATACCGCAAAGTCAGGACTTTCAGCGTACTTACCAGATCACAGCTACTTTGGGCATTCCCAACCCTACAAAGGATCAAGTCCATGCGCGTTTGCTCTATGACCACTCATTGACTCGCACTCAGGTGACTAAAGCGACTGGTGTAGCGCATTCCGGGGGTCAACAGGCACAAGGGATATTGGTTTTCTATAATACCACCACCACCACCCAGACCATTCCGGCAAACACTGTTATTGTCACAGACAGCGGTGTTGCTGTGTTTACTGACGATTCTCTGACCCTGCCACCTTCCAATCCAGCTCAGAGTACCCTCAGTAAAGTTTCCGGGTCCGCCCATACTACGAGCGTCGGAATGGCACAAAATCTCCCTGCCAGCACTTTTAGCAATACTCCCTGTTGCGGCTCAGGCACGATTTTCGTGAGCAATCCCACTGCGTTCAGCGGCGGAGAAGATCCACAGAGCTTCCCCTATGTCCAGCAGAGCGATATCGATGGAACTGTTCAGAGTATGGAGGCCGTTCTGGATCAGCAGGCAACAAAGAGCCTGACAGGTCAGATACATTCGACCGAGCATATTGTCGGCACACCCAGGTGCCTGCCACAAGTTACGAGCGATCACCAGGCTGGTGATCGCTCGGATAATGTAATGGTCACTGTAACAGCGATTTGCACGGGCGAGGTCTACGATATACAGGACGTACAAACCATGGCAACTGCGAATCTCACTCAGAGCGCCGTTACAAGCCTTGGAACGAACTATATCAGTGTTGGACCTGTTTTGAGTAACATCACGAATGTTACTACTGATAGCTCTCGCAATATTGTGTTGACGGTGGACGCTCAAGGTATCTGGACTTTTCAGTTCACAACGAGACAGAGGAGCAGCATGGTTAATCTGATTGCAGGTAAAAGCATTCAGGATGCCAGACTTGCTCTGCTCAGCCAGCCGGGTGTGAAAAACGTTGCTATTACGCTCACCGGTGTCGGTGTAGACACCGTTCCAGGGGATGCCAGGCATATTGCCATCAATGTCGAGGCCGTCTCTGGCCTGCTCGGCTATATTCAGGATAATATAAGTCATCCCTCATTTTGGCAAAATGAGCAAACGCTCTTTCTGGCGGCGTAGTCGCCAGATTTCAAGGGAGAAAGAGCTGAGTTTGCAAGCCGCAAAGCGGCTTGCAAACTCAGCTCTTTCTCCCTTTTCTCGG
>DAOTTL010000171.1:0-14755 GCA_034438135.1 Ktedonobacteraceae bacterium
CGCTCGACTGGCTGATAGTGGGCTAACATTGTCTCCTCTAACTGACGGAAACTAGCTTTCAAACTGCTCTCTATGGTCTCCTGGAAGCCCTGTGACTCTTCTGCCTGAATAGTAACTCCATGCTTTCCCCGATAGACCTCCATGACCGCCTCAATGGTCTGTGCAAGCGGACGGCCATAGCGCGATTCTGTATCCAGCAGACCACGAGCTACCGTCAGCAGTAGAGGCCAATAGCCCAGATGTTTTGCCAGTTCTGCCAGGGTTTTTTGTGTTGCCTGCTTATCATACTGATCCAGCGGCAAGCCCTGTGCAAGCACCGCGATAGCCTCCTGCGGAAACATCCTATCCACCACCACCTGTTGAACCTGCGGCGAAGCACATTATCTTTGCGCGTTGTCACCAATCTTCGACAATTCGGACCACCTTCAAGCAATGGGAGCAGATCTTCTTCATGCCATACATCATCTGCCAGATCGATCTATGCTCAATTATACTCGCATGCATCGATCAAAGCAACGAGCGATGGTTTTTTTGTCCCAGGATCAAAACAGAACGTTTCAGAGCAAGGGTAGCGCCAGTACTAGTGGAGCATCGGTCAGATGTGATGGATGGAGGACAAGATTGGGATCGCCAGAGACATGACCGTTGCTTACGATTAGCGGACCCGAGTTATGTCCAAGCAACTGGTGCTTGCCAGGGAGGAAGTACGCTTGAAGGTCCGCGTCCACAGGAAACGCGGCAGACAGGAGATAGTAGACGCCATCGGCGACGTTATTGAGCTGGTACAAGCCAGACGAGCGGAGTTTTGTGTAGCGTATCGGTCGGCCTTGAGGAATAGGACTGGTGAAAAGACCAATATAGATCACGCCGTGAAAGGTTTCAGGAACGCTGATATAGCCCTGCAAGGTATTTTGTATCTTTGTGCCACCAAATGGGATGGGAGAGAGGCTGGCATGCTCGGTGGGCGAAAGGTCAAACTCATGGGCGCGTTGACGTAACAGACGAGGGGAAAGTCCGGTCAGTTGCGTGAAACGGTGAGTGAAAGAGCCGGTACTGGTATAGCCAACCTCAAAACAAATATCGGTCACGTTGAGGTGAGTTGTCAAAAGCAAGCGTCGGGCGGTCTGGAAGCGCAGCGCCGACAGAAATTCAACGGGCGGAATGCCAATCTGCCGACGAAAGACCCGGTTGAAATAATAGGGACTGAGATAGGCGACTGAGGCCAGGTCTTCAAGGGTCAGGAGTTCGTGTAGATGGGTGTGCATGGTCTGAATAGTGCGTTCAATGGCCCGTGCATGGACTGTGGAGGCCATCTGGCATTCTTCATCTTCGCTGTAAACGAGTGTTGCTGTTTGCATTATGTACCTTTTCCCATAAAATCTTCGCAAATAAATCTCTTCATTGCTCAATTCTTTTTACCGAACCATAAACGGCAACATAGGACCAGCGAATCCGAACAGAGTTTCGTAAAAGTCATTGCTCAGGATTTGCCAATCCCCTGACACTGTCGAGAATGATATAATGACTGAGGATTTTCTCTCCTGGTTAAGAAAACACAATGAGCGAGGCTGCTCATCGATTGGAGATATATTTTGGTAGGTCACTCAGTGAATAACAAACCCTCTTCGAACGGAACATCGCGCTGGACCACGACTCCTGATACAAACATCGGGGGCAAGGGAAGTCTGCTCTGTGTGCTGTGTATCTGGAGTATTGCCAGCATCCTTAGCATTGCCAGCGCCGGTAGTCTGCTAAGTCTGGGAAGCGCAGGTAGTGTGCTCAGCATCGGGAGTGCCGGAAGTATCCTGAGTATCGGAAGTACAGGCAGCATCCTGAGTATTGGCAGCGTTGGGAGTATCCTCGGTATCGGCGCGGCTGGACACCGACCGGGCAAAAAATAGCAGAAAACATACTCTATTTATTCGTCAATAAAACAAAGCACCTGAAACTTAAAATCCAGGTGCTTTGTTTTGTAGATGGCGGGCTGAGTATAGTCTCTACGAGAGCTTCGCAAGAATCGCTTGCAAGAGTGCCTTTTGCTCGTTGGATTGGACTTGCAGGTCTGAGAGCATAGTAGTATGCTGAGCCAACACATTTGAATGCTCGTTGGATTGGACTTGTAAACCTTTGAGTTGTTGATCTACCATGTTAAAGCGGTGATCTACCATCATAAGTCTTTTGACGCTATCGTCAGCCATGCCTTTCATCACAACCAGATCTAATGACATATCATGGCAGGATTTGATAGCTATGCTTTTGCGAGCGTGGCAGAGATTGTTAAAGCTCTGGCATAGATTGAGTGTAGCACCGCCGTGGTATAGAACAGGTTGTGAGGTTTGTTTGTAATTGGTGAATAGTTCGCAATACATACTATTTATTTATGAATATATCTATAGAAATATTATTTATCGTATCAAATGATCTTATGAATCATCCCTCATTTTGCTGTGGCTTGTAAAGTCGCCCTCCCCCAAGAGACAGAAGAAAAGGATGCGTTTGTTAACAGTTTCGCTGCTAACAAACGCATCCTTTTCTTCTAAAGATATGGCGGCGTAGCCACCGAAAAGTGGAGTGGGAAAACTGGCAAACATAACTCCTTTTAATCTGATTTTCTAACATCAGAGATGATGCATATAAAGAAGGGAGTTGGTCAGTCGTTAAAGGTTGAGCTTTCTATAGGTGTACTTTCTGCTGAGTTCAAGATCTCTGGTTGGAGGGGAAGAATTCTGTTGGTGATCCTGGGCAGACTGTAGATAATGGCGGTTACAATATAAAGAATGAGGCTGCCTTGTATCGTCAACAGGGAGAGGAAAAACGCGATCACATAGAGTGGAATGCCAACCAGGTAGTTTATCGTGATGGCTCTTACCGCTTCAGATGAGAGAGTTTTATTGATGAGACGGCGCTTTCTTGCTGCATACCACCAGATGACGTTAAAGGAGATCCCACTCATGAGGAGGGTAAGGCTGTACACGGCGGCTGCCACATGTTGATCTACCGGCTGGTTGATATACTGGGAGAGCAGCGTTGTCCCGAAAGGGATTGTGACGATGAACAGCAGATAGATGGTATTGATGAGCAGCAGTGCGTGATCGGTTTTTTCGATGTAGTTAAATAAGTTATGGTGATTGGCCCAGAAGATGCCAATCACTAGAAAGCTCGTTACATAGCTCAGATACATTGCCTGTTGAGAAGGCAATAGAAGGGCAACGAGCAGGCCAGATTTTACATCTGGCAGGTGGATATTTAAGATCAGCAAAGTAATAGCTACTGCTATCACTCCATCGCTAAAGGCTTCAATTCTGGCTGTATCCGCTCTCATAAGTCAGTCCTTTCTGCCAGCAAGCACTCGTACCAGGTAGAGTGCGAAGGTGAATCGTGTGCGCCCGGCTGTTATGTTTATGACCACAGCATACCATGAAGACCTTGCTAAATGATAGAGTTGTGCCCTTTAATCTCAGGGTTTCTCAAACGTCGCATTTCTCCCCGCCCACCTACCCTTTTTCGATGGCTGGAGGCAGCGCGACCGCGCTGCCTCCAGCCATCTTGTTCCCCTGGGGAGGGGTCTGGCCACTGCTGAGCCGTGACTTTTGAGAAACCCTGAAAATCTTGAGGCTGCACTTGACGACCACTCTTCCTATTGAGTATACTGGCGGAGAAACGAAGATGATTCCGCGATGAGGCTCGCGTATTGCTCAAAGGGCTAATGGCTTCTATGTATCTCTCCCATTGGAGAAGAAGGCGTAGAAGTTTTTTTGTTGTTTTTTTTGTGAGAAAAGGAGAGGTTTGTAGTACATTGATCCATTTTTCCTGGCTTCAATTGGGTTTGATTGGAGTGGCGGGAGCGACTGGAGCAGTAGCTAGATATGTCTTTGGTCGCTTTATTGCTGAGCGTGTGTCTTCAGACTTTCCCCTGGGGACGTTCTTGATAAACATTTCTGGGGCTTTCCTGATTGGACTGTTGGCCGGACTTGTAGGACATAAGGTGCTGGGGCCATCGGTGCAAGTGGTGCTTGCGACTGGCTTTTTAGGTGGTTACACAACGTTTAGTACGATGCATTGGGAGGGCGTTCAGCTTCTACGTATGAGACGGATAAATTCCGGCGTTGTCTATCTGGGAGGGACATATGCGCTTGGTCTTTTGCTGGTGGTTGTGGGTATGTTGTTGGGAGGATGGCTTTGATGGAACACTCGCTTGCTCGTCGTATTCTGGCTGTTTTCTGCGGTGGTTTTTGTGGAACTTTACTGCGTGTGGTTGTTAGCGGTCTTGTTCAGGACTGGTTGGGGAGTGCCTGGCCATATGATATTCTGCTGATCAATATTACGGGTGCGTTGCTGCTGGCCTTTCTCACGACCCTCGCGGATGCGGCTATGTTCGTTGGACCGACCCGGCGACTCTTGCTGAATGTGGGCTTTCTAGGAGCTTATACGACCTTTAGCAGTCTGGCGCTCGGTGATGTGTTGCTGGCGGGAAGAGGCGAGGTGCTGGCGCTGCTCTATCTGTTGCTAAGCGTTGCTGGCGGTCTGCTGGCGGTTCTGGCTGGTGATTTGCTGGCCCGGCGCTGTATTCTGCTTGTGAGACGTTCTTCCCTTAAAGAACTCGCTCAGGAACCCGTCGAACGGCCCCGTTCGACTGCACTCAATGAGACAATTAGTCAGGAGCATATAGATCTCCAGGATGATCTGTTGACTTGAAAAGCCTCTCTCTCCTCCCACCAAAGAAAGGGCGAACTCGCATGCTGCCATTTCGCTCTTTCTGCTATTTCGTCTGGAACAAGGGATGTTGTGTCCTCCGTCAACTTATCTGTTCAGCGGAAAATCAATTCTCTAACAGCGCTTTCCCACACTGCGCAGAGCTTCTTCGTGACCTGACGAAATGGACAAACTCGCCCGTCCTTGTGGTCACCCTTCTTCTCTTCTGCACTTATGGCTATTGAGACATAATATCATTGACAGATAAAGCTTTCTCATGGTATTCTCATTAAGAAGACAATGTCTCAATAACAATGAGACGGTTAGTGCGGATTATTTTTTTTCTGGAGGTTGAGATGAACATTCGACGATGGAGTTCTCCGCTTATTTTAGGTTTCTTTTTGTGTGTCTTGACGGTGTTGGGGAGTGCGTGCGAGAATAGCGCCATTGGCTCCAACAATGTGGGATCTGTGGCTGGATCGTCGGGGACGGTGAATGTAGTGGCTACGGAGAATTTTTATGGAGATGTTGTCAAACAGATTGGTGGGAGTCATGTTGCGGTGACCAGTATTCTCTCGAATCCCGATATAGATCCTCATGAATATCAGTCGAATGTTCAGACGGGGATCTCAGTCAGTAAAGCCGGGCTTGTCATTGAGAATGGTGGGGGTTATGATGTCTGGATGGATCAGATATTGTCCAGTGTACCCAATAGGAGTCGTTTGCTCATCAAGGCTTTTGATCTGGCAACGACGAAATTGCCGAGCAATGAGCATGTCTGGTATGATTTTGGCAATATGACTGTGATTGCACAGGCCATTGCTGGCGATCTGAAAAAGCTTGATCCCGCCGATGCTGCGATATTTGAGCGTAACCTGCAAACATTCAAGCTGTCCATGCAGACGCTTGAACAGAAGATAAACGCTGTGAAGGTGAAGTATAATGGGACGAAGGTGGGCCTGACCGAGACGATTGATCTCTATCAAACAAATCCTGAGGGGTTGCAGGTGCTGACACCTTTCGAGTTTGAGAAGGCAATCGCTGAGGGAAATGATCCGCCCGCTGATACTCTGGTGACTGCAACTACTCAGATCACTCAACATCAGATTAAGGTGCTCATTTATAATGAGCAGACGGTGACGCCGGTGACGACGAATCTGGAGAACCTGGCGCATGCTCAGCATATTCCGATCGTCCCTGTTACTGAGACGATGCCGCCTGGGAAGACCTATCAGACGTGGATGATGGATCAGCTCAATACGTTGCTGACGGCTCTTGCGGCATCCTGAAATGCAGTATTCTTACTGTAGCATCTTGTGGTGTCATGAAATGCAGTATCTTTAGCAGTAGTATTACATAATGCGAAGCGCAGAAGGCAATCCCCTCTACCAACCTCTCCAGGGCATCAGGATACCAGAGCAATCCGGTAGGGGTCGAGTGAGTGCGTGAGTGCGTGCGTGAGTTTACACTACGAAAAATAAGCGAGGGAACGGAACGATGTCACAGGATGTCACGCGGGAGACGGTGATTGAGCTGGATCAGATGCGTGTCCAGTTTGGGAAGCGGTGCCTGCTCGATGGGGTGAGTTTGTGTATCGAGCAGGGCGAGTTTATCGCGGTCCTGGGTCCGAACGGTGCGGGTAAGAGTACCCTGCTGAAGATTCTGCTTGGTCTGCTCAAGCCCGCAGCAGGAACGGTTCGCGTGCTGGGTCGAACTCCGCACCGTGGAAATCGTGAGATTGGTTATGTGCCACAGCATAGAGTGTTGGAGTCTGACCTGGCCTTGCGTGCGCGTGATGTGGCCGGTTTTGGTCTGGATGGTGATCGTTGGGGCTTTGCTTTCCCCAACCGCCAGCGCCGTCTGCTCATTGAGCAGGCGCTTGAAGAGGTTGATGCTCTCTCCTTCGCCGATGCACCTGTGGGAGAGCTTTCCGGTGGTGAGCAGCAACGTCTGTTACTTGCTCAGGGCTTGTTGACCAGGCCGCGGCTGCTTTTCCTGGATGAGCCGCTTTCTAATCTGGATATCGCGCATGCACAGGAGATGGTGATGCTGATCGATAAGGTCTGTCGTTCGCGGGGCGTGGCTGTGCTGATGGTTGCGCACGATGTCAATCCTCTGCTGCCGGTGGTTGATCGCGTCCTCTATCTGGCGAATGGTCGCAGTGCTATCGGAACGCCTGATGAGGTTATTACGAGCGCGACATTGAGTGAGCTTTATAGTTCGTCGGTTGAGGTAGTTCAGGCTCTGGGGCGACTCTTCGTGGTTGGGGCTGAGATCTGAACGCTCCATTTGTCGGGTCAGTTGTGAGAGAGATTATGTTTGATATCCTTGAATATCCATTTATTCAGAATGCGCTGCTGGCGGGTTCGATTGTGGCGGTGGTGGCTGCGCTGATTGGCTATTTCCTGATTGTGCGGGGTCTGACATTCGCGGGTCACGCACTGCCGAATATTGGCTTTGCGGGCGCTGCCGGAGCTGTTCTGATCGGGGTTGATCCTCTACTTGGAATGATGATTTTTACGCTTGCGGCTGCTCTGGGGATCGGTCTGGCTGCCAGGCGACTTAATGAACGCGATACGGCGATTGGGATTATTATGGCCTTGAGCCTGGGTTTAGGCTTGCTCTTTCTTTCGCTCTACGCGGGCTATGCTGAGCGCGTTTATAGTATCCTCTTTGGCCAGATCATTGGCATCAGTCAGCAGGATGTGTGGATTACGCTTTTGACCAGCGCGGGTGTTCTGGTGGTGCTGCTGGCGCTCTTTCGACCGCTGTTGTTCAGTTCTTTTGATCCAGACCTTGCTGAGGCTCGTGGCTTGCCGGTGCGTGGACTTTTACTGGTTCTGCTGGCGCTACTGGCTTTGACTGTTTCGCTGGCGGTTCAGGTGATCGGGGCCTTGCTGGTCTTTGTGTTGCTGGTGGGACCTGCGGCGACTGCGATGCGTCTGACCAGTAGTCCGCTGTGGGCGGTGCTATTGGCGATGGCCTTGGGGGTGACGTATACATGTGTCGGGATCTATCTGGCGGCTGAGAATGGGGTCTGGCCGGTGAGTTTTTTCATTGCAACCCTCTCTTTCGGGGTCTATCTGCCGGTGCGTCTGCTTGCAGGTCGCCGTCGAGGAGAGCGAGGTCAGGGTCGAACTGCTCTTGTGAGTAGGGGGCGCGTGCCGATCGGTGGGATCGGTCTGGCTGACCGCTCTGTCCCGCAAGAAGAAGCCGGGGAGAAGGTGTGAAATGCTGGCTCTGGTGCAACTATTTGCCTATGATTTTGTGCGCAATGCCTATCTGACGGGTACGTTTATCGCTCTAATGACGGCGTGCGTGGGCTATTTTGTGGTCTTACGCGCTCAGGCTTTCGCGGGTGAGGCTCTGGCGGATATTGGCTTTGCAGGTGCTGCGGGTGCGACGGTGGCGGGTGCCAGTGCTCTGGTGGGGATGCTCTTTCTGTCGCTGCTGGCTGCACTTGGGATTGGTGCTCTGGGCGATCGTTTGCGTGGACGGGATGTGGAGATTGGGATGGTGCTGGCCTTTGCTCTGGGTCTGGGTGTGCTCTTTTTGACGATCTATAGTCAGTTTGGAGGGGATGCTACGGCTGGTGTAAATGTCCTCTTTGGCTCTATTTTGAGCGTCACTCAGACTGATGTGTTGATTTCGCTGATTACCGGGGCTGTGGTGCTTTTCCTGCTGACGCTTCTCTTTCGTCCACTGCTTTTTGCTTCGATTGATCCTGAGGGGGCGCAGGCGCGAGGAGTTCCGGTGCGTCTGCTTTCGGTGATTTTTCTGCTGCTGCTCGGTGTGGCGACCTCTGAGGCTGTGCTGGCAATCGGTGTGCTGCTGGTATTGGCTCTGCTCATTGCGCCTGCTGCTGCTGCGATCAATTTGACCTCTCGGCCCGCGACCTCGCTGACGCTGGCGATGGTGTTGGGTCTGTTGATTACGTGGGGAGGTCTGACGATGGCTTTTCTGGGGACTGGCCGTCATTTGCCGATCGGCTTTCTGATTTCCGCGCTGGCTGCCCTGGTCTATCTGCTCTCGCTCGCTCTACGTCATCTGCGTACCCGCAATCGGGTGCGTCCTCCGCTCAACTCCTTCTGCGACTGCGACCATTCTCAGGGCTAGGAGAGGGTGGAACTCAAAGGTAAGTTCTCCTCATTTGGGTACTTTCTTTCTTTATTATCAGATGTTTCGGCTTTCGCCAGTGGTATCTGCTTTGACAACATTTATCCTGATGGGCGAGCTGTTCCAAACAGCTCGCCCATCAGGATAAATGTTGTCAAAGCAGCCGATTTAAGGCTGGGATTTATCCTTCTTGGAGAAGGATGTACCCTCATCTTCTGCCGATCTTTTAGTAATGTACCCAGGCAATGTTATTTGAGCAATTCGGAGAGCCATGGTATGTGTTGTACAGAAGCGACCCGATAGCCGTGCGATTGTTGGTTATGATTGTGTAATCATGATCAATATCTGCGGGACTGACATATGCCTTTGATCCAAGGGTCGTTCCCATGCCATAAAACGTTTGGCTTCCGAAGTCCGTCAAAGCCAGCCATCATAAGACCACGCCCGATGGTGCCGCGCTTGCGTGGATGCTCAAGCGCAGTCCAGTCATGTTGCCGATTCCTGGCACCAGTCAGATAGCGCATCTGGAGGAAAGTGTGGCCGCAGGAAGTGTCATACTCAGCGATGAAGAATTTCGTGCGTTTGATGAGCAGGTCCGCCGCGAACAGATTGACCCGAGGACGTTCAAAGATGATGCGTTGCGCAGAAAAAGCTGATCTGGCAGTGAGTCATCCCTGCTTTTGCAAAAGTAGGGATGACTCATAGACCTCGGGCAAGGGGCTGCCGCCCTCTGCACTCCTGCTTTCCTTCAGCTTACTTTAGCCCATCCAGGGCCAGATTCAAGTCAAGGACGTTGACATAGGACTCGCCAAAGATGCCCAGGAAGCGTCCCGTCTCGTGTGCAGAGATGATTTGCATTACCTGGGAGACGCTCAGTCCGCGGGTCTGGGCGATACGTGGGGCCTGATAGAACGCGGCTGCCAGCGAGATATCGGGGTCCAGACCCGAGGCAGAGGCAGTCACGAGATCGTCGGGTACGGGTCCCGCAGGTGCGTTGGGATTCTCCTTCTTGAGTTCGGTTACGCGCTGCTGAACCGTTTTGATGTACGCGGCACTGGTTGGACCAGCGTTAGATGCGCTGGAGTTATCGGCGGCATAGGGTACAGGTGTTCCGTTGACCGTATCGATGGCATTGGAGGGACGACCATGAAAGTACTTTGCCGAGGTCCAGTACTGTCCAATCAGGTCGGAGCCGATGACCTCTCCGTTCGACGCGTGTACCAGGCTACCGTTGGCCTGATATGGGAAGATCAACTGCGCCAGACCCGTTACTACGCCGGGATAGAGTAGTCCAGTGAGCGCGGCGAAGAGCAGTGTAATCACGATCGCCGGGCGAATATATTTCTGAACAAACGTTTTCATCACTTTTTTTCCTTCACACCCCCGACCCCTTTAAAGGGTCAGGTGCAGAGCTACCAGGATCAGGTCGATGAGCTTGATACCGATAAACGGGATGATAATCCCACCGAGTCCATAGATCAGCAGATTTCTGCGCAACAGTGGACCTGCCCCGATCGGGCGATACTTGACCCCGCTCAGGGCCAGGGGGATCAGGGCGATAATGATCAACGCATTGAAGATGACAGCCGAGAGTACCGCGCTATGTGGGGTTGCCAATCTCATGACGTTGAGCGCATTGAGCTGTGGATAGGTCACCGCGAAGGCCGCCGGGATAATGGCGAAGTACTTGGCAACGTCGTTGGCCACGCTAAAGGTCGTCAGTGCGCCTCGCGTAATCAGTAACTGCTTGCCTACCTCAACGACCTCGATCAGCTTGGTCGGATTGGAGTCCAGATCGACCATATTGGCCGCCTCTCTGGCTTCCTGGGTGCCCGTATTCATCGCTACGCCAACATCGGCCTGTGCCAGGGCCGGTGCGTCGTTTGTGCCATCGCCGGTCATCGCGACCAGGCGACCACCCTGTTGCTGTTCTTTGATCAGCTTCATCTTGGTCTCAGGTGTGGCCTGGGCTAGAAAGTCGTCAACGCCCGCCTCTTTAGCAATCGCGGCGGCGGTCAGTGGGTTATCGCCAGTAATCATGATGGTGCGAATACCCATGCTTCTCAACTGGTCGAAGCGTTCACGCATGCCGCTTTTGACGATATCCTTGAGTTCGATCACTCCCAGTACTCGCGACTGTGTGTGCGCGTCATCGGAGCCAACGGTTGTCTCTGAGACCACCAGGGGCGTGCTCCCAACTTTCGCGATGCTGGTGACGATCTCGTCCAGTTCGGCGCTGGTTGTGCCGCCATGTTCCTGCACATAGGTCACGACAGAGTCGGCTGCTCCTTTGCGCACACTCTGGAGAGGACGGTTGTGGCCATCGGTGCGGTCAACTCCGCTCATGCGGGTCGTGGCGCTAAAGGGTACGAAGGCGAATGAGGGATCAATCTGATCTTCAAAGCCATAGCGTTCACGTGCCAGCACAACCACGGAGCGACCTTCGGGCGTTTCGTCTGAGAGACTTGAGAGCATGGACGCGTGAGCCAGGTCGCGTTCCTCGACGCCCGTGAGCGGTACAAAGCGACTCGCCATGCGGTTTCCGATGGTAATTGTGCCGGTTTTGTCCAGCAGCAGTACATCGACATCGCCAGCTGCTTCGACCGCTCGACCGCTCATCGCCAGGACGTTGCGCTGTACCATGCGGTCCATGCCCGCGATCCCGATGGAGGAGAGCAGACCCCCGATGGTCGTCGGGATCAGGCAGACCAGCAGGGCGATCAGGGTGGTTACTGAGACCGGAGTGCCGGAGTAGATGGCGAAGGGTTCAAGCGAGACCACGACCAGGACGAAGATAATTGTCAGGCTGGCGATCAGGATGTTGAGCGCGATCTCATTGGGCGTTTTCTGACGTTTGGCCCCTTCGACCAGAGCGATCATCCGATCCAGAAAGGTCTCGCCAGGATTGGCGCTAATCTGGACCACGATCCAGTCCGAAAGTACACGTGTCCCACCGGTCACGGCTGAGCGGTCCCCGCCGCTCTCGCGAATAACCGGAGCGGACTCGCCGGTGATGGCTGACTCATCTACCGAGGCCACGCCTTCGATGACTTCTCCGTCGCCTGGAATGACCTCTCCAACCTCGATCAGGACGACATCGCCCTTGCGCAGATCGGGCGCGGCAACCTCCTGCATCGCGCTGGCTCGCGTGCGGCCATTCAAGCGCTTGGCAAGTGTCGTTGAGCGAGCTTTGCGCAACGTATCCGCCTGAGCCTTGCCACGTCCCTCGGCCATCGCCTCCGCGAAATTGGCAAAGAGAACCGTGAACCAGAGCCAGATCGCCACCGACAGACCAAAGATGCGCTCAAAGGCCAGATGTGTTCCATCTAACGCCGCCGTTGGCTGAACGAACAGCAGCCGCAGAAACTCAATCGTCGTAATCGCGCTCCCGACCTCCACAACAAACATCACCGGGTTTTTCAGTTGGACCCGTGGATCGAGCTTTTTGAACGCGTCAACGAGTGCACGGCGCACGATCTTAGCGTCGAAGAGAGAGAGTGGACCTTTGCGGCGCTCCTGGCCGGTTTTGTCAGCCAGGGGATCGATCGATTTTTGGGTTTGTATTTGCTTAGTAGTCATCTCAAAAAGTCTTTCCCGCCTGCATCAGCAGGTGTTCTACAATCGGTCCCAGAGAGTAGGCAGGGAAGTAGGTCAGAGCGCCTACAATCAGAATGACGCCGATAAGCAGGCCGACAAAGAGCGGACCATTGGTGGGGAACGTTCCCAGTCCGGCAGGCACGACCCTTTTCTGAGCCAGCGAACCTCCAAAGGCCAGGATGGGAATAAGAAAGGCGAAGCGTCCGATCAGAAACGCCAGGCCCATCGTCCAGTTATAGTAAGCTGTATTCCCGCTCAGACCGGCGAAGGCCGAGCCATTATTAGCATTGGCCGAGGTATAGGCGTAGAGAATTTCGGTCAGACCGTGGGGTCCAGGATTGGCGATCGAACTCACTCCCGCTGGCACCACACTGGCCACCGCCGAGAAGCCCAGGATCGAGGCGGGCAGGATCAGGAGCGCAAGAGCGGCCATCATGATCTCCTTACGTTCGATCTTCTTGCCCAGGTACTCAGGGGTGCGTCCAACCATCAGGCCAGCAATAAAGACAGCGATAATAGCAAACATCAATATCCCGTAGAGACCCGCGCCAACGCCCCCGAAGACCACCTCGCCCAGTCCCATATTCGCGATCAGAACCAGCCCGCCGAGCGGCGTATAGCTATCGTGGAAGCTATTGACGCAACCACAGGAGGTATCGGTCGTGATCGTGGCAAACATCGACGAGTCGGGGACGCCAAAGCGCACCTCTTTCCCCTCCATATTGCCGCCGGACTGCGTGGAGGTTGCGCTGATATTCACCCCTGCCTGAGCTACCAGTGGATTGCCCACCTGCTCAGAAACCATTACCACGCTGAGGCCAGCCAGCAGAAGAATGACCGAGGCAGCCCAGAGCACCCAGCCCTGGCGCAGATCCTTGACCATCTTGCCAAACATATAGAACAGACCAGCCGGGATCAGCAAGATTGTGAACATGATGAGCAGATTGGTAAAAGCGTTAGGATTCTCAAAGGGATGGGCCGAATTCGTATTAAAGAAGCCGCCGCCATTAGTGCCTAGATTCTTAATAAATTCCATCGAGGCCACGGGTCCCTGAGCGATCGTTTGCACCTGACCGTCCAGCGTATGCACAACGGTATAGGCGTTAAAATTCTGGATCATGCCCTGTGAAACATAGATCAGTGCGCCTATCACGGAGATAGGCAAGAGCACATAGAGGATACAGCGGGTGAGATCCACCCAAAAATTGCCGAGTGTCTGAGCGCTGTGACGAGTGATGCCACGAATGAGCGCCACAGAGAGCACAATGCCGGTTGCGGCAGAGGCGAACATATGAAAGGTCAGGCCAGTCATCTGGGTCAGGTAGCTCATCACAGCCTCACCAGAATAGTTCTGCCAGTTTGTATTGGTCGTAAAGCTGGAGGCCGTATTGAAGGCCAGGCCAGGCTCGACATTGGGCAATCCCTGTGGGTTCAAGGGCAGCCAGAACTGTGTGCGCTCAATCAAGTACGTGAGCAGCAGGCCAGCGACACTGAAAAGCAGCATCGCGATAACATAGCCAGTCCACTTGTGCTCCTCATGCGCGTCGATGCCGCAGAGCTTGTAGAAGAGCCGCTCCACAGGTGCGAAGACAGGCGTTAACCAGTTTCGTTCGCCCGCGAAAACGTTGGTCAGATAGAGACCCATAGGTTTAGTGGCCAGGAGGACCAGAACCAGAAAGATCGCTACCTGCAAAACGTTATTAAACCAGACAGACATAGAATTTCCTCACTTTATAAAAGCTGAGACTAAAATTTTTCAGGTGCGAGGAGAGCGATGACAAGGTAGATCAATATTCCGAGGGTCACGAGTCCCACCAGAATATATTCCAATGGCGTATTCATCGGGGTATCCCTTCTTTCACCGTCAGAGACGGTCACAACATAGTCAGAGACGGTCACAGCCGATGGTCAGAGCGATCAGCGCGGCAAAACAAAGCAATGTGACCACGATTGCTAGCATATCGAGTCCCCACGTGGGCATAAGCGGTTTCCTTTCAGCAGCGCAAATGGCCAGGGTATTCAGAACTCCTGGCACTGGGATCAACATAGAGCAGAAGTTCCTTTTGACTGACAGAGCGTCATGCGTTGTGGTCAGAGGAGTATTTCTTGTTCTGTGAGGAGTGTAGCTCAAAAGAGGTCAGCGTACGCTCCAGGTTTAGCCAGAATTTGACTGGATATTCTCACAGAAGGGTTGGTTTTGCTCAAGATCGGCTCAAAATGTCTGTATACAACTACTATACAGGGTCTTCCAAATCTTTCTATGCAATCCTTGTGGCCTCGCCCCCAGGTTTAAAGGATGAGTTGGGAGGGCGGTGACGAAGGCCACCGCCCTCCCAACTCTTCCTTTTTT
>DAOTTL010000172.1:0-2904 GCA_034438135.1 Ktedonobacteraceae bacterium
CCCATCATTGTTTTTCTGGCTCTATTCCAGTATAATCGACGGAGAGTGGAAAAAGGCTGCTGCCCAGGGGGAGAGGTATCCTGGCAAGTAGAAAGGCGCAATAAACATATGGTACCTCGTAGAGCTTTGCATCCAGATGTCAGAAAAACGCCGCAGACAGACAGGCGAAGACTGGGACAGCGAATATCCGCAATCATTGGAGGGATTCTCATCGGAGTAGCGCTGCTCTGGTTCGTCTGGCTACTGATACGCCAGAGCAATCCTGGACTGAACTCAATTACGTTTCCACTCACTACCGGAGCTCCAACTAAAACCACCCCTGGTACCGACTCCCTGGCACAACTGACCACAACGGGCATCACCTTCTCCTTGCCAGCCCAGGGACAGGAACCACAAGTAACGCAGCAAGAAGCACTACTCCTGGCAGATCAGATGCAGCCACAGATCGCCGCAAATGCTGGCGGAGTCAACGCACAGTATACGCTATTTAATCGTACAACTTCTCCCCCCACATTTCATAACACTCCCATCTGGCTGGTCCACTATAGCAAGATCGCAGAACCACATCCAGATACTTCCGCCGACCCTCACGCATCCAGTGCATCTCACGACCTCTACGTTTTTCTGGATGCAAATAGCGGGAAAGAACTCCTTGCCATCTGGATCTAAAAAGGTCTCGATGCATGACAGTTTCCCCAGAATACACACCTCGCTCAATCCTCATGCATTTTAATCCAGCCATGGCGTAGGGCGTGCACGACCGCTGCCGTTCGATCATTGACCGAAAGCTTTTTTAAGATAGAAGTAATATGATTTTTCACTGTTTGATCACTAATCTTCAAAGACTTGGCAATCTCTTTATTACTATTCCCACGAGCAATATAATCGAGAATCTCCACCTCTCGTCCAGAGAGTGGAGAATAAAGCTCCTTGCCTGTCGTATCGTCGTCCTCAACCGCCAGTTCGCGGAACGATCTCAAGACCCGGCTCGCCAGTTGTGGCTTTGAGAGTACATCGTCGTTGATCAGATATTCCCCCTTACTTACCCTGCGCACAGCATCTCCCAGCTCTTGCGGCGTAATACTGCGTGTATAGTAGGCGGCAGCCCCAACCTTGATCGACTGAAAGAGACGTTCCTCGTCCTCCTCAGGAGTCAGAATGATGATCGCGATGCGCGGCGTCAGGTGGCGTACCTGCCTGGCAATGTCCAGGGCATCAGCGATACTCAATCCCGCATCAATTAAGACAACATCCGGGCTACCAGTGCGAGCCAGATTCAGGATCTCTCCAACGTTGGTCGAAGCGCCAATAACTGTACAATCCTCCATGCGTTCCAATGTTGCGCAGATCCCTTCGCGGAACAGGGGCTGCTCATCAATAACAATGACTTTAATTGTTTCCATCGAGTTCCTCGAAACTATACAGCCTGAATAGTGCACCGGCTGTCGCGCTGCATTCTTTTATATCAATGCATTTCATAACACGATATCAATGTATTAAAACACGAACTGGCCCCCTTTAAATGGGGGGAATATGAATAGGATGCGCTGCTAGCGTAGCACCATTATACACGGGAAATTCTATTAAACAATTAAAATATGACATTTCTGCTACTTCTGACTAACAAAAAGTCCTCTTTGTAGAGAAATGTTTGTACCTTTGTATGATCGTTGCTTATAGATCGATCCAAAAAAGAGTATTGGTGCCTTGAAGGCACCAATTGAGAAGAGCCAGTTGCCCTGATGGATCCGGTTGTCCTGAACAGGTTGGTCTACAATCTGTGAGAGACTAGATCCGCTCCAGGCGCTTGAGTGTGGTATTGATTCCAACTCTCAAGGTTTCTATTACTCCTCGCCCTGTCACCGCAATTGTCTCAAAGCTGGCAACACGATAGGGATTGAGATACTGTTCAAGCACAGAGATAGGCAATATATCTTGCAGATCGCGCTTGTTCCATTGCATTACCAGAGGAAATTCAGCGACGTTCTTCCCCATACGTCGCAACTGCTCCTGTAGCTCGTTCCAACTCTCTAAATTTTCCTGCAACTTACTGGCCTGCGAGTCCGCGACAAACACAACACAATCTGCTCCCTTTAAAACGGATATGCGAGTTTGCTGATAAAGCACCTGACCAGGAACGGTATAGAGCTTGAAACGGATATTAAAGCCGTGTACTTTGCCAAGCTCCAGTGGCAAGAGATCAAAATACAGCGTTCTTTCGGTTTCGGTATCGATGGAGACCATATCTCCTACGTCACGGGGACTGACTGCCTGGTGGATGTAATGCAAATTTGTCGTTTTACCACACAGACCAATGCCATAGTACACTATCTTACAGTCAATCTCGCGCTTAGCCATATTGATTAGGGACATTATTCTTGTTCTCCTACCCGCTTATCCGTGTCTCCGTGCCAGATAGATTGACATGCTGTATGTTTTCTGGGAAAGAACTCTCAGGAAATGGCATATTACTCCAATTTTTGCTGGCAAACAGACATGTCGCCCCATAAAACTTGCTGCTTCTGTACTTCACAGAAGCAACGAGTCACTATTACCGGGTGTCATTTTCTCTCGCCTTCCGTTCAGCAAGCTTAAAGACCTTTGCGTATAAAGAAAGGCCTGAAATCTCTCTATCTGTCATATGCACTGATTTTACCAAAAAGGCACAGCATTTTCAACACCCTTGTGAGGTCTTTTCCCGAGCTTTCTGAAAGTCATCTTGACGAACTTCCTCGAAACCGCTAGACTAACGAACATTATACCCCGGAGGTACTTGACTCATTGATGCAAGAAGTAAGGCAGGAAAAATGGCTATAGATGCTCTTGTTGACACGGATTTCGAGGTCGTTATCGGCCTTGAGGTTCATTCTCAATTGCTGACTCGCAGTAAGATGTTCTGCCCCT
>DAOTTL010000173.1:0-3208 GCA_034438135.1 Ktedonobacteraceae bacterium
TCACTTGACGCTTCATTTTTGATAGTTTATAATTAGCCTCAAGAGGCAGTAGCATAAACATCAATATGACTGCCTCTAGAATGCAATCGTGTTCAGCCCATACGAGGCTACCTTAAGTAAGATAAAATAGTGCAGGGTTGATATAAAACAGGCCCTGTCGAGAGAGGCACATACTATGATTGAACGTACCGAGCAATCAGCTATTGAAGTAGGTATCCTTAACATGACGCCAGCCGCATCAGATAAAGTGCGCGAGCTGCTGACGCAGGAAAACGACCCCAGCCTTGGTCTGCGGATCTTTGTCGCAGGTGGCGGTTGCTCAGGTCTTCAATATGGCATGACCCTGGACGAGCAGCAAGAGGGCGACACTGTAATTACGATGGCAGGTTTTAACGTCCTTGTCGATGAGATGAGCGTTGGTTATATCGACGGCAGCGAGGTTGATTACGTTGACAGCTTGATGGGTGCAGGTTTCCAGGTAAACAACCCCAATGCTGTTTCGAGTTGCGGTTGTGGCCACTCTTTCCGTACTGCTGAGGGTGGTGGAGAGGCTCGTGGTTGCGCTTGCGGCCACTAGGCTGCGAGTGCTGCGCTTAAAGGCGTGTCATCTGTCGAAAAAAATTGCCGTTTTGAGTGAGAACAAAAGACCTTTCTGAACGTATATACAAGAGGAAAGGTCTTTTTGTATAGTTTGTTCTTTTATCCGAAGGAGCGCAAATGAGCCGACGTTTTGCAAACCGTCCACGCCATCAACTCAAGCGGATATATCCGAAACCCTCTACGCGCAATAGCCAGGAATATCTCCGCCAGCATTGGATCTATCGTCAGCAACACCCTTTGTATCCGCAACGTCCACCAGGGTATGGACTCTCGTTAATACCTTATGGCTGGCAGAGAGCTCGTGAGGTTATCCAGCGTCAGGCATAATGATCGTTTCCGGCATCCTGTCAGGTCATCTCACTCCGAGAAGCACTAGAAGGGCAGATAGCCTATTTTGCGGAACAAAATAGGCTATCTGCCCTTCTAGTGCTTCTCGAGAGAATTAGTCTTCGCCATCATCGACGGGTGTTTTTGGTGGATCATTGAGCATCTGTTTAACCAGCTCGGGCATGCTCGCTGAAAACTTTGAGTTAGCGACGACACGTAGAGCGCCAGCGGCGAGCGCTTTTGCGCGAGCCTCCAGGTCCATATGAGAGCCAAAGGCGAGAACTGAATAGCCACTGGCTCGTGCTCTGCGTATGGCTTCCTCCCAGTCCACTCCTTTCATGGCAATGTGGACGATCACCAGTTGCGGTTTTTCCTCGGTGTTCGCGTGCAGTCCCTGGTCGAACAACGCCAGATTGCGTGCCGTTTTAACTTCCATCTCGTGATGGTGCAGTGTATCACGCATCCTGACGGCGAAGAAGAGATCATTCTCTAGCGCTAATATATGTATTATCACGTGCCTGCTATTTCCTAATCATCGGATAGCTCGTAAACTGGATGACGGAAGAGGTCGCCCAGTTCCTCATTGATCAGATCAAGATTGGTGTAGAGATCGCGTGAGAGCACATGGTGTGTGCCATTGCAATAAGGCTTTTTGCACTGCTTAAGATGGCTGGTCTCAAAGAGCAAATTGCCGTTTTCAACACTGGCCCAGATATGTCTACGTGAATATCCGTCACCCCATTTTAGAAGTACGCCCCCTTTGTACTCGTCGAAGCGTCCCTGACCATACAGAAAGTCGCGATTGAACATATACAGGAGGGTCAGTACCTGGCTCTCCTCAATCACCTGTGCAGTCTCCGGGGACATACTTGTGGTGGCCTCCTGAGCCAGATCTTCTGCTGGAATGAAGAGTTGACGAGAAGAATGCTGCTCTTCGCGGATCATCTGTTGAACTATCTGCCCTTCCTGATCTGAGAGTCCGTGGCTTTGACCCAGAATCGGTCCACGCCTGGAGCGAGTTTCTCCTTTATTTTCTTCATGATATCTCTGTGGCACGCTTGCGCTACCTTTCTGTTTCTATGTAAGGAAAGTGTGATTTTTTTCTCTGTCTATAGCTTACAACGACATTGCTAGATTGTCCAAAAAAGGCAAGATTTTAACAAGGCTTCGCAAAAGTCACTGCGCAGCAGTGGCTTTTGCGAAGCCTTGAGAAGATTTTAATACCACTCCTTGCCTTTTCTACGGAAACGACTCTATAATAGTGTTCAAACAAGGTAGAAATAAAGCTCTTAAGGAGGAGAATACAATGGTGATTGCTCTCATTCAGCTTGTATCGATGGCGATAATCGGCTATTTGTGGGGATCAATACCCGCTGGCTATTGGATGGGAAAGCTGCTACGGGGACCAGATTTTGACATTCGAACGTATGGTAGCCACAAAATAGGGGCGACTAATGTTTTGCGTACGCTTGGCAAGGCACCAGCCGCGATAGTCTTCCTCTTTGATCTCTCAAAAGGGGTTGGACCTGCTCTTCTTGCCACCCTTGTGCCTTTCTTTTACACCTCAGGTTGGGGAGTGACTGTGGCGGGTCTGGCTGCCCTGCTGGGTCACTGCTATCCAATATTTATCGGCTTCAGGGGCGGACGTGGCGTACTGACCGCAGCGGGGGCGCTACTGATTGTCTCTCCTTTTATTTTTCTGATCGCTGGCATTGTGACATTCACGACGATCGCACTTTCGCGTTTCGTCTCGTTAGGATCGATTTTTGGTTGCCTGACAACCCTACTCTGTGGCATTCTTTTCTTCGTCATTGGACGCATCAATCCAGCTTTTTTTGGGAGTGTCAGTCTGGCACAACTGCTCTTTCTCGTTCCAGCACCAGCTATGGTCATGCTTTTACACCATGATAACATTGGTCGGTTGCTTTCTGGAACAGAACGTAAAATAGGGCAGAAGGTCAATCCAGATGAGAAGACCTCCCCCAGTCATGGTGCATCTACGCATGTCTCGGTTTAAGTGAGATAAGAATTCAAATTTTTGAGACAGCCGTGCCTTGTTTTTCCTGGATCAGGGGTAAAGCTCCGCGCAGGTATTCTAAGCCCGAGAGAACCGTCCAGAGAACGGCCAGGAGCATTAAGGCGTCCGCAACGAGGAGCAAGTAATCAGCGCCATTGAGTGCATGACTGAAGTTCAGCATCGGTGGATAGAGAGAGAGGTGTATGGCACCCAGTCCTTTGGCTAGCAAGATGCCTCCGATTGCGACCAGAGTAATGAAGGTTT
>DAOTTL010000174.1:0-18613 GCA_034438135.1 Ktedonobacteraceae bacterium
GGATCAGGTTAGCCATTATTACATACAGCTATGCCAAAATTGGATGCTGTTGCCCCTGTAAAGCTTCGGTAAAAACAACCGTTTTCACAACACACTCGTCTATCTTTATGCACTTTGCCTGGAGGAACCATGAAAAAGTACATTTCCACGACAGTTTGTTCATTTGTAATGTTGTTTGCACTTACTTTTGTCACCGCTGCTACAAACACTACGGTATCGGCGGCCTCACTCACACAAAAGGCCACTCCCTCCGTTAGTTGGCGACATGCATGCGGTGCAGTCTCTGGTGAACGCGCCATGTGTGATGCCCTGGTGGCCTACAAAGCCGGGACAAACACCCTTATCTCACCTGCTGCCAATCCCACGGGTGGCAGTGTCCCTTACGGGCCAGCAGATTTTCATGCGGCCTACAATTTGCCAACCAGCGCCTCCGGTACTCCAACCGTCGCGATTGTGGACGCGTACAATGATCCGAATGCGGCCAGTGATCTTGCAACCTACCGCTCTTACTACGGACTCCCTGGCTGTACAGTCACCAGCGGTTGTCTGAAGATCGAGAATGAGACTGGCGGAACAAGTCTCCCCACAAGCGATTCTGGCTGGGGACTGGAAATTTCGCTGGATCTGGATATGGTCAGCGCTATCTGCGAGAACTGCCATATCTTACTGGTCGAGGCCAATTCAGCCAGCTTCGCCGATCTTGGGACAGCCGTTAATACGGCAGTCGCTTCCGGCGCGGTTGCAGTAAGCAATAGCTATGGCGGGACCACGGGGTCCAGTTATTGCAATACCTATTATAAGCATACCTATATCGCGATCACCGTCAGTACTGGCGATACCCCTGGGATTGAGTATCCGGCGTCCTGTGAATATGTGACCGCAGTCGGTGGGACAACCCTGAATACCTCTGGCTCGGAAACCGACTGGACGATGGCTGGCGGTGCCTGCACCCTGGTGGCCAAACCTTCCTGGCAAACCTTCGCGGTCAGCGGCTGTCTCAGACGAGCGACCGCCGATGTTTCCGCCGATGCGGACCCCAATACCGGTGCCAATGTGTACGACACGTATGGTTATAGTGGCTGGACCCAGGTCGGTGGCACCAGTGAGTCGTCCCCGATCATTGCCGGGGTCTACGCTCTGGCAGGAAATGCTACGAGCACACAGTATCCATCTTCACTGCCCTGGACACACTATAGTAGTGGGTGCCTCTTTGAGGTTGGCAGCGTCAGGTACTCTAACCAGGGTGGACTTGGCTCTCCCAATGGCACGGGATGTTTCTAAAGAGCTGGCATCAGCCTCAGCCCTGACCGACTATACGAAAGCGGAGAGAAGGGTTGCATAGCAGGCTACCCCCCTTTTCTTAAGCAGAAGCGAGCCTGTGTGGAGGGACAAATGCTCCTCCACACAGGCTCGCTTCTGCTTTCTTTGGGAGGAGGAGGGGCTTTGTAAGCCCTAGAAAAGTCAGGAATGACTCATAAGCTCTCCCATGAATGCTTGCTCTTCCCACCTTGAGAGAAACGAATAATATCTCGGCCAGGAAGGAGGATTGCTTGTGGTCAGGATGGTTGCTGGACATAGCGTTGCAGCAAGTGACTCACTTCTAACTCATTTTGGGCCAGACTGACTTGCACAAGCAAGCGTGATAACAGTTCAGTCTGTTCGATCGTCTCAACTGTCTGTCTTGCTAACTCTTGCAATGCAGGAAACCGTCCTCTGACAATCTCAACCAATGACTCGGCCAACGCCTTTCTGCCTTTAGCTTCGCCTTGGACCTCGCCTTGAAGTATGCCACTGGCAACAATTTCCCGATAAGCAGGGCTATCCTGCAAGATATCGTCAAACATAGTATACCTCCTCTTGAGCCATAGTTGCTCTTCCGTATTATTGCCTATCGCCAATGAAGTTAGCACGTAGCTGTTTAATATGAGCAGAGGTGAGACCTCTTCTCCCTTGAGCTTCTCGATCATCCTTTCTATAGTTGTATGCTTTGTGCCACCTTCTGTCAAGGGTATCAGCGGTAGTACACCTGTCAGGCCGCTCTCCAGCAGAGCGCCGGATGACATTTCCCACAACCGCAAAATCTTATAATGAAAGATGATGTTGATCTCACCAGCAGGCAGTCGCCCGACCAATGGTGAGGTGGGTAATGGTGTTCTGGATGGTCTGAGATATAAGACACACGAGAGCACAGGTTGCCTATCATGACCACGAGAGGCCAGAACGTTGTATTCCAGGAGCCTCTCACCCATCTCATCATGTTTACTACTCTGGAACTCTAAATGGACCAGCATCGGCTGCTTCCCTGTATATGTACATTGAAATAGACACCATCAGCATAGACATGCTCACGATCTAACTCAGATTGTAGCTGAGCCTCGATTTGCAAGCCTGGCTGGATTAAAGTCACAAAATCCTGAGGATTCGCCTGAACTAACTTCTTTAACGTAATATCCCAAGCCTTCGCCATTTTCCCTCCTTGATCGATCTCTTAAATTGAACCACCCGGAGTGTAACAGGTTAAAAGTAGAGAACTGGTAATTTTGTGGTGTTTATTTCGTGAATACATATTACATTGAATGTATTTTTGAAAACTGCAATATTTTTGCATTCTATACAACTTTATGCAGGGATAACTGCTCAGCAAAGGTGCTTATGGACCTCTCTCGTTCACTTCGTTTGTTGCTCTGCCTGTCTCATTTTACAAACAGCATTTGTCACTTTCTGGCTGAAAATGCATCAAATAAAGAGATACCCTTCTGTTTCACTGAGTGAGTTGAACGACAAACTGCTAACGCCCTCGGGAGAGATTATGCCTGCTGCCGGAGCAACAAAGGTTCCGGTCCAACTCTCCATCGTCCTATTCATCCCCCATGGCTCACAAACAAGTCTATGTGTGGGAGCATCTCCTGCTATTGGATGTGCGGCGAGATGAGAAAGTTAGCAGGAGTTTCTTTAAAAGATCCCAGACGTTGCTTATTCTTCCTGGAACATGGCTCCTGTCATGAGATCGAGCATGCCCTGAGGCGCATCTGCGCGGAAACAGATGCTGAGGTTGCTATTGGACTCTTCGGCGGCGGCGGCGCTACGAGGAAATGCTTCTGCTTCATAAGATGCCAGCGCTGCTTCCAGGTTGTCCGGATGAGCCAGAATCGCCTCTGCCAGTTGCAAACCATCCAACATGGCGAGATTGGCTCCCTCTCCGGCGAACGGCGACATCAGGTGCGCGGCATCGCCTAGCAATGTGACCCCTGGAACGCGCTCCCAACGATGGCCAACTGGCAGCGTGTAGAGGGCACGGGGCACCAGTTCGGTATCACTTTCGGCAATCAGAGCACGCAACTGGTCGTCCCAATCAGCAAAGTAGCTGAGCAGTTGCAGTTTGGCAGCCTGCGTATCATGAAAGTCAATACCGCTGGCGGTGATCCACTGCTCAGGAACCTTGAGCGCAATATAGACGGTGATTCCTCTATCGCTGTTGCGGTGCGTAATGAACCCTTTCTCGCCGGACAGCGCAAGCATTGAGCCGCGACCCACCAGATCCACGCTCCTGGAATGCTGCACTGGAGCGTCGAGGAGATGGGTTTCTACGAAGCAGACACCCAGGTAGGTCGGCTGTGCGTTTGACAGTAACGGCCTGACCCTGGACCAGGCACCATCCGCGCCAACCAGGACATCGGTGGCGATGGTCTCTCCACTCGCCAGGGTGATGAGATGCTTGCCTCTTTCCAACCTGGCAACACTGGTTACCTTGCTGCCCCAATGAATGACGCTGGCTGGCAGGGATTGGAGCAAGATCTCGCGCAACGCCCCACGATCGATCTCCGGGCGTATATCGTTCCCATCCTCTTGCAAGCGCATAGCAGCGGTCTTGTCCAGCACACGCAGATCATCACCCTGGGGAATGACCCTCTCGCGAAACTGTTCATACACACCTGCCTTCCGCAGGGCAAGTTGCCCGGCCTCTTCGTGCATGTCCAGGACATCTCCCTGTCGGCGTGACGTCATCGAGGTCTCTTGTTCGTAAATGGTGACATTAATCTTATGCTTATGGAGGATACTGGCAAGGGTCAGGCCACCCAGACCCGCGCCTATAATGGTAATGTGTTGTTGCAAGAAAAAAGTCCCTTTCTTTTCTGTCCTGCGCGAGAAATCGCGAGGAATGGTTCGTTGCTCGTCGTTTGCTAGCCTGGTTGCTGGTGCACATATATAACTGGAACAGCGTGTGCGTCAGCAGCCAGGCGGAGGTCATGGGTTCTCCCGTTCTGGGCTTGCGTGTGGAAAGTGGAGCGCCCCGGTGAGCAACACGTCGATAGCCCATTGAAAACGATCTCCGCTAGTACCGGAAAAAAGCTCGTCGCTGAGTCGTGCGATATGGGGATACCTGCTCGCGTCAGCAGTAGTGATGGTTGTAAAGAAGGACACGTCTTCCTCAGCATGGGTTGCTGAGAACTCACGCGTACTGTGCTCCACAGTCACAGCCGTCGCGTACAGCAGCAACAGGTCAATTGACCATGCAGCCTCACGGTCCGACATCCCTCCCTCTTGCAAGAGCGAGAGAATATATTCAGACATTGCAAGGTGGTTCGGACCGCTCAGATGCGTTGTCAGGGTCATGCGAGCGATCTCAGGATACTCGTAGAGAACCTGGATGTAGTGCATGAGCACCTGTTTCACCCGCTCGCGCCATGTTCCCTCTGCCGGTAACGCCTGAGTGACCGCAGCCAGCAGGGCGTCAAGGATCTGCGTGTGCAGATCAGTGGTGTTGCGTACATAGACATATAACGACGCAGGTCCGGTGTCCAGTGCTTCAGCGATACGACGCATCGTGACCTTGTTGAGGCCCTCATCACGCAGGATGGTAAGTGCGACATCGATGATGCCCTGCCGCGTCAAAGCAGGTTTCGCTGGACGTTCGCGTCGACTCCTGGGCGTCTGATTGTCTTTGTTTTGCTTCATGAAATGATTATAATACGAACATGTTCGTTACGCAAGTGTTCGTTGCGAACGTGTTCGTTTTTGGTTGAGGTGAAGCTCTTTTTTCCGGCCAGGCTCAGACTTTCTGTGCAAATGGAAGATAAGTTTGGCCACCACTCCCAAACTTTCTTCCGATCAGATGCAGATTGTACCCAAGTTTGGTACAATCTGCATCTGTTTCTCTTTTCTCCGACACATATTCTGGGACTCCGTCAACTTTGATGATCTCTGCTTGCTTGCTTGTTTGTATATGAGCAGAAAGCAGATCAAGCGACGGGAGCAGACGGTGTAGTCAATCAGCACCACGAGGAGATCCAGCACCTCATAGGTGCCGAAGCGGCGGAGTGCAAAACGGACTCGTTGTTCGATGGCCTGGAGCAGGCCCGACGCTCCGCAGAGTCGCGCCACAATGGCTGCCTCACCAAAACAGCAGGGAACGGAGGGAACGGCTTCTGGAGCAATCTGGATCTCAACTAATGAGCGTGTCATACGCTGTCTCATACCCTTAGAGCTTCTCCGAACCGAGGACAGGACCTGAAGGCTCCGCTCCTGCTGCAGCTTGCGGTGATATGCTGATGGCTACGCAAGCATGCGGGCGATTTCCTGTGACACGAGGCTTTCGACCTGACCGTTAATACGGATGTCAAGCACCATCGGACCGGGCATCTGATGTGCCTGCTCAAGCACCTCCGAAAGCTGTGCCAGGCTGTCCGCCGTCTCGAAACGATACCCTCTGGCACCGAAGCTTTCGGCAACGCTTGCGAAATCGGGAGACGGTTGCATAGCATTGGCGATGGGCAAGCCCTTGTGTGCTAAGTCATGTCGCTCCTGTCCGAAGCCGTGATCGTTGAGAATGATGATCGTCAGCGGCAACTGGTAGCGCACGGCGGTGTCAAAATCGGCCAGATTCATCATGAAATCCCCATCGGCGGTTACATGCGTGATACGTTTGCCAGGACGGGCAAAGGCGGCACCAATCGCGGTGCTCAATCCTTGACCGATCGCACCAAAGTCTGTACTGGTACAGGTCCAGTTCTCAGCAGAGGCAACCGTCAAATACTGGCAGGCCAGCATTGCCGCGTGCCCGCCTGCCACAACCAGGATACGATCCGGTGGCAGCAGACGATCAAGCTCCCGGAGTGCCTGACGAGGATCAACTGTACCATCCATCCCTGTCTCATAGGCCACTGGCGCACGAAACGCTTCCAATGCTTGCTTGATTCTGATCGTCAAGGTGTTCTCTCCCGTTCGTGGTGAGGCAGCACGTTGCTGGATAGCGATGAACAAGGCCTCTGTTGTCGCGCCTGCATCGCCTTGCAGAGCAAGATCAACACTGTTGTAGAGGCCGAAGGCCTCCTGGCGCGTATCGACTTGAATGATCCGCTTGTTGGCAAGCAGAACGCCATGATGGGTCGTCCACTGGTTCAGACTCGCCCCGATCACCAGGAGGCAGTCACACTCCGCCAGCACATCGAGAGCGATTCGTTCTCCCAGACCACCGCTCATTCCAGTCCAGAGGGGGCTATCAGAGCAGAAGCCCTTTGCCAGAAGTGTTGTGCAAATGGGTGCGTGTAATCGCTCGGCTAATTGGCTGACGCTGATGCCTGCTCCGGCCTGAACGGCTCCTCGACCGGCCAGAATAGCAGGGTGCCGCGCTTCCATGAGCCATGTAGCGGCTTCCTCAAGCAAAGAAGCGGTCGGCAGGGACGGCCCTGCTACCTTATAGGTAGGATAATAGGTCCACTGAGGCGAGGGGGTCTCACTTACCCCAACGTTCTGTGGAAGATTGAGCACGAAAGGCTCACTCAAGTCATGCAGGTGCCGGAAAGACTGGGCGAGTTGGGCATCCAGGGAGCGTGTTCCTTCCAGGATGGTCCCCGCACCTGCCAGCAACAAGGAGAAGGCTTGCTGATCGATCCGTTGCGGATTATGGACATCCCCAAAGGAACAAGCTCCTGCCAGTAGGAGCACAGGGGAGTGGTGCGCCCTGGCTACGGCCAGAGAGGTCGCTGTATTGGTTAGCCCTGGCCCCTGGGTGCAGGTTGCCACTCCGATGCTGCCACGAAAGCGGCTGTAGCCATCCGCCATCGCCACTGCGTTCTGTTCATGACGACAATGAATAATGGGAATCTGTTTCCGCTCACTCAGATCACAGATGAGATCCTGGTTCGCATCCCCCATCACTGCAAAAACGATCTCCGTTCCCTCCTGGATCAGGGCATCATTCACTGCCTGATAAAGTTTCATATTTTATTCGTTCCTCTCTATCGCTCATACGGAAAGACGAGACAAGGGGATTGCTGGCAAGAGAATGTATTCCCCTGTCCATTATCGCCCATCTCGACTCCTGCCTGGCTGTTTCTGACACATGCAGTATAAAAGTAGCCATCCCTGAATGTCTTGAAGATTCTGCTTCCATTTTGGATGTTTTGCTTTGTTAGTGTCAACGAAAAGAACGTCGAGGTTGCCAGAGTGCTTTGGGGGTCACGCCATACAAGCGTTTCATATGACGAGTGAGATGACTTTGATCGCAGAAACCAACCATCGCCGCAACCTCACTAATGGTCAGGTCTCCTTGCAGAAGCAACTGTCTGGCTTGCTCAACGCGACAACAGATCAGATACTGATGAGGAGGGAGTCCCATAGATTGCTTAAACAGCTTGAGAAAGGCAGAAGGACTCATCCCGGCCAAAGCGGCAAGCTCGGCGAGTCCGGGATCTTGATCGAGCGAGTCGTGGATATATTCCAGCACGGAACGCAGCAGAGGCTGAGGAAGGCCACCTTTCGGTTGACTGCTGGAAGAATTAGCAGCCGAGTAGCGGCGCAGAAGATGAATCGCCAGAACCTGGGCCAGTGACTCTCCATAAAGGCGGCTACCTATCTGGTCATATTGAAGTTCGTGAAGAAGTTGCTGCCCGAGAGCTTCGATGACGGGGTCACGAGTCCCGAAGTTATCCAGGATCTCAACCTGATTGGGAGGGCAGGCGTCGAGCGAAGCAACCACCTGGTAGAGAAAGGAAGACGCCAGATGAAGCTGAAGATAGTGAGCGCTCCGATCACTGTGCCATATGTTGGGCTGATCGGCTACGGTTATCAGGACATCGCCTTGAATGAGCTGCCCGTGGTGGGTATGTCCTGCGCGTTTCTGCATCGCGTGTATTGGTTGTCCTAAGCAGAAGGTAATAATATATTCGGGCCGAGGAAGAATCTCAAAATAGCCAGGAGGGTCCTGACACAGTTCAGCGGCCAGGCCATGCCAAGAGCGTGAGTACAGGGGCGCTGGAGGAATGATCACACTGGGATGGCTCACCTGGGAAGGCATTCGAGAGACTGGTGGATGTTCCGACATGATATTTCCTTCTGTGCTATTTTCCTCATATTCTAGCATGTACATTTCAACATCTCAATGCACTACGAATCTGTCAAGGTTCAATTGACGAGAGCGGCGACGGCTGAGCCGTGACTTTTGCGAAACCTTGTGAAAGCGACAGAGAAACCTGTACATCTCCAATACTATCTGCTAGAATATTTGAACAGAGCACCATCTATGGAAGTCCGAGCTTGCCGCCCGGCGCGGTTCCAGCAGATATCTGGCGCAAAAAGACGAAAAGGTGAACTCAATGTCTTCTCAGTCCCATCCCCGACAGGCTCTTGTCACCGTCTTTATTGCCTATGCACGTAAAGATAAAATGCTGAAAGAGAAGCTGGAAGAGCATCTCAGCAATTTGCGGTATCGTGGACTCATCAATCTCTGGCAGGATGGAGAGGTCCAGCCCGGAGACGATTGGGAGCAAGAGATTGTCAGAAATATGGAACGCGCCTCCCTCGTCTTGCTGCTGATCAGTGCATCTTTTATGGCCTCACACTATTACCGCAGCGTTGAAATGCAGCAGGCCCTCGACCGTTATGAGCGAGGAGCAGTTACAATCATTCCAGTACTCCTGCGCCCGGCCATGTTTACCGATGCCCCCTTTGCCAGGCTTCAGTCCTTACCCTCAAATGGCAAATCGATCACGACCTGGAGAAATCGCGATAGTGCCTTTGTGGATGTCGCTCTCGGCATTGAGAAGGCTCTGCTCCAGCAGTTGGAAACGGGACAGACCAAAGCGGGGGAAAGCGCCACCGGACAACTGCGTTCGCTCGAAGACAACACGTTTCCGGCCATCGCGGCCCCTACTCTGGTGCTTTTCGAGCACTTACTCGCATTCCTGCGCATGGTTTTCTTGCGCATAAGTGGACGACAGCATAAAGCCGAGCAGACGTATTATCAGCAGGCGCTCAAGGCCTATGAAGAGGCCCTTGTTCAGAATCCGGCTGATCTGGTGGCGCTGAAAGGCAAGGGCCTTGCGCTAGAGGCCTTGCAAGACTATGCTCAGGCTCTGGCCGTCTTTCGCCAATGGACTGTGCAGGACCCACAGGCCTTCCCCTATACCCATATCGGGGCTATCCATCTCAAGCTGAAGCAGCCAGAGGAGGCTCGTCAGGCATATGAACAGGCCCTTGCTCATGATCCTCAGGAAGCAACCGCCTGTTATGGTCTCGGACAGGCCCTGACCCATCTAGGACAAACAGATGCGGCCACACAGGCGTACAGACGAGCCGCACAGTCAGGGTACGAGAAGGCATAATTTTTCCCTGCCATAAATGTGAGCTTTGGCACAGAATTTCCTGGAAAAACCTCTACCTATCTGATATACTTCTTCCGAAACATGTCAATTGAGTGCTTTGTCTCAGGTGGCACTTCCCACTGAAATAAGGAAAAATGATCTGGGAAATCGTTGGAGGAGAGAGCAAGTGACGTCAATTCTTGCCACGAAACTGTATATTCCTCCGCTTCGACCGAACGTTGTCAGCCGTCCCCGCCTGATCGAACGGCTGAACGAGGGTCTGCACCGCAGGCTGACCCTCATCGCTGCCCCCGCTGGCTTTGGCAAAACCACGCTGGTCAGCGCATGGGTGGCCGGGTGCGACCTGCCGGTTGCCTGGCTGTCTCTGGACTCAGGAGAGAACGATCCGACCCTCTTTCTGACGTATCTCGTCGCTGCTTTACAGACGCTTGCGGCTACTATTGGGGAAGGGGTGTTGGGTATGCTTCAATCCCCTCAGCCACCGCCACCCGCGGCGATCCTGACGGCCCTGCTCAATGAGATCACCACGCTCTCGGACCATTTCGTTCTCGTCCTTGACGACTACCACGTGATTGACGCCAAACCGGTTGACCAGGCCCTCACCTTTCTCGTCGAGCACCTGCCACCGCAGATGCACCTGGTCATTGCCACCCGCGAAGATCCACAGGTACCCCTGGCCCGCTTACGCGCCCGGAGCCACTTGACCGAACTGCGTGCCGCCGATTTACGTTTTGCCGCCTCCGAAACCTCCGCATTTCTCAGCCAGGTGATGGGTCTCAGCCTCTCTGAGCAAGACATTGCCGCACTGGAAAACCGTACCGAAGGCTGGATTGCCGGGCTGCAATTGGCTGCGCTCTCCATGCAGGGCCACCAGGATGTTTCCGGGTTCATCCAGGCATTCGCGGGAGACCATCGGTATATCGTGGACTATCTGGTCGCGGAGGTCCTGCAACGTCAGCCAGAACCTGTCCGGAGCTTTTTACTTCAAACCTCCATTCTCGACCGCTTGAATGGTCCGCTCTGCGATGCCGTCACCGGCCAGGAAGAAGGCAACGCACGGTTGGAGGCCCTGGAGCGTGGCAACTTCTTTGTCGTTCCGCTGGATGACAAACGCCACTGGTATCGCTATCACCACCTCTTTGCCGAGGTTCTCTCTGCGCAATTGCTGGCGGAGCAGCCCGCTCAGGTAGCTCCGCTGCATCGGCGGGCGAGCGCGTGGTACGAGCAGTATGATTCGACGTCCGAGGCGATCCGCCACGCGCTGGCCGCCAGGGATTTCGAGCGGGTGGCGAACCTCGTCGAGATGGCAGTGCCAGCCATGCGCCGGAGTCGCCAGGAGGCCACGGTACTTGGCTGGCTCAGGGCGCTCCCCGACGAGCTGGTACGCGCCAGACCCGTACTCAGCGTTCACTATGCCTGGGCGTTACTGGCTGGCGGCGAGTTCGAGGCCGCTGGGATACGGCTACGGGACGCCGAACGGTGGCTGGACACAATGGCAGACATGGGTGCGCTTGCGTTTGCCTCCTCGGCTGCGATGGTCGTCGTGGATGAAAAGGAATTTCGCCGTCTCCCTGGTGAGATCGCCATATACCGTGCCGCAAGTGCCCTGGCGTTGGGCGATGTGACCGACACCGTGAAATACGGACGGCGGGCGCTCGACCTCTTACCTGAGGAAGAGCATCTCGGGCGCGGATCGGCGGCGGGACTCCTGGGACTCGCCTATTGGACGAGTGGAGATCTGGAGGCAGCGCATCGGTCGTGTACCGCTTGCATAGCTCTGGTACAGAGGGATGGACACATCTCTGACGCCATCGGGTGCTCTATCGCCCTGGCCGATATACTGCTTGCGCAAGGTCGTCTCCACGAGGCAATGCGTACATACGAGCACTCTTTGCGGCTTGCGACTGAGCGGGGCGAGCCTGTCCTGCGGGGAGCGGCAGATATGTATGTGGGCATGAGCGAACTCCACCTTGAGCGCGACGATCTGCATGCCGCCACACAGTACCTGCTGAGAAGCAAGGAGTCAGGCGAACACACCGGGTTACCGCAAAACCGCTATCGTTGGTGCGTGGCCCTGGCTCGCATACGAGAGGCCCAGGGAGATCTGAACGGCTCGCTCGACCTGCTCCACGAGGCAGAGCGCCTGTATATGGGTGACTTCTTCCCCAATGTGCGTCCTATCGCGGCGTTGAAGATACGGGTGTGGGTTGCTCAAGGAAGGTTGGGTGAAGCCCTCGACCGGGTGCGTGAGCAAGGTCTGGCTGCTTCGGACGACCTCAGCTACCTGCGCGAGTTCGAGCACATCACCCTGGTCAGGGTACTCCTGGCCCGGTCTCAGAGCGACCGGACTGAACACTCTATGCTTGAGGCCATGGGACTCCTGGAGCGCCTCCTGCAAGCAGCAGAAGACGGGAAGAGGACGGGAAGCGTCCTCGAAATCCTGCTGCTACAGGCCCTCGCCCATCAGATGCAAGGCGACATCTCTGCCGCTCTTGCGCCACTGGAACGCGCCCTGACACTGGCTGAACCGGAGGGCTACGTTCGCATCTTTGTAGATGAAGGTCCACCCATGACAGCCCTGCTCACAAAGCTCCGCGAACACGCGCGGAAACGACCCCGTGCCATCTCGACGAACGTTCCCCTGGCCTATATCGAACGGCTCCTCGCACCCTTGCACGGAGAGCGGATGCAGGAAGGAACCTCCCCGGCTACATCCTCTGCACCAGCGCCTGCCCAGCCGCTGCTCGACCCGTTGACCGAGCGCGAATTGGAAGTCCTGCGCCTCATTGCGGCTGGCCTCTCCAATCGTGCGATTGCAGCCCGGCTCGTCCTGGCACTGAGCACCGTCAAATCGTATGTCAATACCATCTACAGTAAGCTCCAGGTGGAGAGCCGCACCCAGGCGGTGGCACGCGCCAGAGCACTCCGCCTGCTCTCCGAGTAGCTACCTCCCATCTCTCCCTACATTCACCCCTCGTCACCACACGGAAAAACTTCCACCCCTATTACCACCTTTTGATGGGTCCAAACCTCCCCCCTGTCCTGATACACTTCTCCCAACAACGTTGAAGTGAAAAAAACATCGTTGACAACCGGGAGAGAGAGCATCACCTCTACGTGCATGGAGAAGAAAACGAGCATGTCACAAGAGTTCTACCAGATTACCGTCAAGGGCCACCTGAACCCGAACTGGGCCGACTGGTTCGATGGGTTGACCATCACTCCGTTGCCCAATGGGACCACCGTCATCTCTGGTCCGGTGGTCGATCAGGCCGCGTTACATGGAGTGCTCAGGAAGGTGCGTGATTTAGGAGTGTTGTTACTCTCGGTCACCCGCGTCAGACCCGACCAGGACGATGCGCCCGATGTCAAAGACTGAGTTGAGGCAAGGCGGCTTAGAAAGGAGAGCTGCCCTCGATACATTGCTCGTTTTTTTCACACCGGTTTCATTTCAAAATGGACAGCGGCAGAGTAACGCCGCGATAGCCGTGAGTATCAGTTAGTGGTCATCAGGTCGATGACCTCAGCACACAAAAGGAGTTTCACATGAGTCCACTTAGAAAGACCGCTCTTGTCGCGGGCGTGCTCTACCTGCTTACCTTTGTCTCGATCCCGACCCTCGCACTCTACGGTCCGGTACACGATCCGAAGTACATCCTCGGCGCTGGCCCGGACACTGCCGCCATCATTGGCGGTGTTCTGGAGATCATCGTTGCCCTCGCCGGCATCGGCACCGCCGTCGTGCTGTTCCCGGTGCTCAAGAGACAGAACGAAGGGATCGCGCTAGGCCTCGTCGCCTCCCGAATTCTGGAAGCCAGCACCATATTCGTCGGCGTGGCGTTCATTTTGTCGATCGTGACCCTGCGGCAGGCCGGAGCGGGAGCAGATGCTTTGGTCACCAGCCATGCGCTTATCTCCCTTTATGACCGCATCTTCCTCTTTGGACAAAGCTTTATGCCGGCTATAAATGACCTGTTGTTAGGCTTACTGCTGTACCAGTCACGCCTGGTACCTCGTATCCTCTCCCTGACAGGCATACTCGGTGCAGTCCCGCTCGTCGCTGGCGACATCGCCGTGCTGTTCGGTCTCATTGGACAACATTCCCCCTTAGCAGGATTGGCCGCACTGCTGGTCACGCTATTTGAGTTTTCGCTGGGCGTCTGGCTGATCGTCAAAGGCTTTAAGCCCGCTCCGATCCTTTCCAGCGATACGCGAGATGTCAGTGTGGCTACCGTCACCAATCTTTCCGCTGCTATTCGGTCATAACTCGATCGGGAGTGTCGCAAGCCTGACCAGTTCGCAATCCGGGCAGGCAAGTCAGTGTACGTTCTCAAGTCGGGGCAATCATCCCCAACGTTTCTGCGGCTTGTAAGCCGCAACTCCCCTCAAAAAAAGAGGAAGCGAGCCTGAGTGGTGGGGCACATGCCCCGCCACCCAGGCTCGCTTCTTAAGAAAAGGGGCGGGGCGGCCTGCCGAAACCCCTTTTGCCCTGCTTTTACAAAAGCAGATATGACACAGATCCCGAAGATGCCTCATATCTCTCAGCTAATGGATGCATTGGGGTGGGCATACAGGCTATAGGCCAGCCAGGTGGGATCGCCTATTCGTTTGGCATCCAGGCGGGCCTGCCTCACCGCTTCAGCGATAGTTTTCCCGCTTTTGAGGCTCTGATAGAGGGTAATCGTAAAGCGTTGAGCGCTACGATCCTCCACCGGCCACAGGGGAGCCAGAAAAAGACCGGCCCCGGCCCCGATCAAACGATTGGCCCAACCTCCCAATCCGTTGATTGTCCAACCCTGACGACCAACTTCGCAGGCATTGAAGACAAATGCCGGTCGTTGTTTGCGGATGGCATCCGCTATCTCTCCTATGATGCTGTGTGGCGTGAGCGGTTGCTGGTCCAGCAGCCAGATCGCCGACTCCCCCTCGGGATTGGCCGGATAAAAGTTTCCGTGGGTCGCGACATGTACCCAATCATAGGTTTCTTGCTGCAAAAACTGTTTGACTTCAGCGGAGGTTGGTTCCAGCGGGCTGACATTCTGGAGAAAATGCTGACGCATAAAGCTACGCAAAAACAAGAGTTCTTCTTCTGCCGCAGCCAGTTGCATCCCCATCGGGACGATCGCGGCCATCTTCTGGATGGCGAGCTGTGATTTGGGTTCGTAGATAGTTTTTTCTTGTGGACTGCGCCGCAGCCAGCGGGCGAGATTCATCTGGAGGCAGAGTGGATGTGGATCACGCCAACCTTCTCCATGGGGCCAGAGAAGCTCCCAGGGGATATCTGGCTCGTCGGAGATGATGAGCAGGCTTTTATTGGCCCATTCTGGACGCTCGCGTTCATAGCGCTCCTGTAGTTCCAGGGGGATCAACTCTTTCCAGAGATTCATCCCCTCCTCGCGCAGGCTGTCCTCTATGGCCTGTCTGCTCATGGACTGCACCGTCCCGAGAACGGCGAGCGTGGTGGGATTTGTTTGGAGCATCATACTCGTCAGATGTTGATAGATAGTCTGAGTATAGTTCTGGAGTGAACTCTTCAGTTGACGTGGATGAAATTCCTGTCCTAATTGCTCGCCTTTCCGAATCAATTTGAAGTGCAGTGAGCCAGGTGATGAAATGGTTTCATAGGTAATATGCAGGGTAAAATCTGGCGGTTCTCCATTGCCAGTTGTCCTTAAAAGGGTCTCTACGTGCTCCTGCGTCTGAACACTCACCTCCGTCTCCGTAATTTCAATTGGGAGAACAGCCGAGCCGAGATAGTTGGTTTCCTGGGTGAAATCAAAACGAATGGAGCTAAAGCCAGCCTTACGCGGCTCAAGATCAAAGACCAGCGAGGCGCTAACGGGCTCAGAGGAGAGTGTCAACTGTTGCGCTCCCGGTCCCAGCAGGGTAAAGTCAGGTGCGTGAATTTGCACCAGCACCGGCTTCTCTTCCTGCACCAGCAGTGTTTCATCAGAGGCATCGCTGACCTCGGAGGACAGTTCGTTCAGCCTTACCACAATCGAGATGCGACGCGTCTGAAGCCAGACCCTGCGCGGACAGGAGATATCGGTAAAGCGCGTCAAGACCCTCTCGCGGGCCTTTTTTGGTCCCAATAAGCTCTGGAGGCGGCCAAGAAGGGGGCCTCCTCCTCCTCTGGTAATCGCTTCGCTTTTAGAAGGATCAGAGAGTACCAATTCCCGGTCAAAAAGATCAATCAGCGCGGGAACCGTTTCCAACAGTTGAAGCACCTCATAGCAGAGGCGATACCGCTGCTGAGGATCCGTCTCACGATCCAGTTCAGCCAGGAGAGCCTTCAATGAGACTTCGAGAGCAGCCCAGTTTTCCCCGGCCAGTTCCGGCAAGGCGGGTAAAATCTTGTAGAGCGTGACAATAATAGGATTATCTTCCATCCCTTTTTCCTTTATTCTCTATTCAAAAGATCAAGCGCCGTAGTAGACAAAAGCAGCCCAGTAGTAAGAATGCTCATAGGGGCGCATTGCTCCTTGTTGTTTTCGTCGAGCAGTGCGCACCATTGGACCCAACTCAAGACAGATCTTGTATCGTTCCCGCAGGCGCACCTGTTCTTGCAAATAGTCATAGAGCTGGTCGTAGGTCAGGTCACGCAGCCAACACTGCGCCAGGCGTAGCGCTGTGGCTGGCTGACGGGGCAAGAGACCCTGCTGAGGATCGCCAAGATAGAGATCATAGAAACGGATCATCAGCAGAGCCGCGCTTCTTTGTTCAACCGACCAGAGCGTGCCGATCACGGAAGGCACGCCCGCGTAGAGAAACCCGGCGAACAGGCCAATAGCCTCATTGGGTAGGGTCTGCATATCCGTGACTGCCGTTTGACAGGCCGGTAGAACCGCCAATTGCAGTAAAGCGAGGCGCGGTTCATCGGCTTCGAGCAGGTTGCGCAGGGTCAGGCTGGTCTCCTGAGCGAGCAAGAATGAGGATTCCAGCGGTTTCTCGTTATCAAAGCTCGCGTGGCAGGCGAGATGGAGAATAGAAGCCTTTGGCAATGTATCCCACAGGGCATCCCTGGTGGCCATGGACCCATAGAAGGTTGTCACATTCTCGACGTCAAAGCGCTTCTGAATGCTTTCCATCTCGATATCGGTATAGGCCAGCGTGGGTGATATACGCTGGCTTATGGCTTCAAAGTTGGCGAGCATATCCTCAGGCAATACATTCCGAAAGTGCGCGAAGTAGATGGCCCAGTAACGAAAACTCAAACCCTGTTCGATCAGCACTTCTGGCGGTTGTGCGCTCTGTTTTTGCAATTCCAGCCATGCTCGCTGCCAGGAGGCGGTAAAGATACGGACGAGCACGAGATCTGGCTCTTCTAGCTTGTCCAGAGCAGAGGGGTTGGCGGCAAGGTACGCCTGAACCTGCTGGCGCAGGCGCGAGATCTCCTCCTGCACCCACATGCCTTTGCCCCCTTCTGGTAGGGGTTCTAATGGAGTCTGGGCTTGATCCAATAGAGCGAGAGCGTCATCGATATACTCCTGGAGCGTCTGAAGCTGGCGCGTTATCTCGTCCTGCACCCATTTGCCCACGTCCTTCGTTGGCAGAGGATTGCCCACACCCAACAGGTGCTGGGGAACTGACACCAGACGAGAACGGCGTTTGCTGGCTTCATTGCGAGCCGTTGCCAGAGCGCGTGCTGAAGGGGTATAGCTCACATCGAACTGCTCTATCAGGGACATCTCCTGGCCCTCTCTTATATAAGGAGCGGCGTGAAAGGGGATCATCCCCGATCCTCCGGTGGGAATCAGAACGACTCCTCTGGCCCCCATCTCGGTCAGACGCAGAGCCAGACGTTTTACCAGACTGGCACCTATAGTGGGCAGCGAATCGGTCAGGGTACTGCTCATCCAGTCTGAGGCAGACTGGCCAGCCAGATAGCCACCGACCAGTTGTCCATCCTGTATTTTGACCAGGGAAAGATCACTGAGCTTCAATTCGTCGGCCCAGATCACCTCGGGTTCCTGTCCTGAGGCCGGAACCAGCAGGACCATACTCCCCATCAAGGTCGCGACCACGTAGACCAGCGGACGATCCGGCAGGGCGACCTGAGCGATCTGTTCGTAGGAGGGTTCCAGCAAAAAGTGTGCATATCCCTCAACACGCCTGATCTCCGAAATCGTCTCTGCATGGACAGCGCGAGCCTGCCGTATCTGCTCTACAAGTGGGGTTGCCGTCACACCGACCTCTTTATGTAACGCGGCTTCGCTCCCCGCCAGGTCAGTGTTTTCCAGCTGTTTTAGTCGATCGATCTGTACGATATAACGCTGATACAGGACTGGCTGCTTCCGCTCCAAATCTTGCAGATCGGCCCGGTCGCGGGCCAGTTTCTCACCCAATTCCCTGGCTCGCCCTAACTCCAGACTGGTCACCGCTTCGCGAATAAGGTTGACACGCGCCTGGGCATAGGCCGCCTGTTCATAGATATTCACCCAATTCCAGTTGAGCGTGTCCAGACGTTGCGCTGTAGACAGGCGTTGGCGCTTGTTGGTCAGCAAAACCTGTTCATGGTAGAGCAGATTCAGGGCCTGGATGGCATAGCCATATGCTCGTCCAGCCTCATCCCAATCTCCCCGCTGCGCCATCCAGTTGCCCCAGATGGCCGCACTCTCAAGCGCAGCCTCCATCGAATGGTCCAACCCTTGCTTGCAGGCCTCCTCAAAGTAGGCGCTGGCTTTTTCTCTATCCTCTTCCTGTCCAGGAAGCAAAGAGCGTGCACGCAGACTACGGCCCGTATTCATCAACAAATGGACACGCACAAGAGCGGTTTCAGGAACAAGCTTCAGCGCGTTTGTACTCAGCACGATTGCATCGTCCAGATGGACGCGCATCCCGTTCAATTCGTAGGAGATACAGAGAGCCTTAATGACAATGTTCGCGCAGATATGCCATTGGACATAATCTGGCCTGATGTGTGTGAGAGCCTCTTGCATTTCTGTAACGATCCGATGGAGATTCTCAAACTGTTGTCCGACAATCACCAGCAAGAGACGTGTTATGCCCAG
>DAOTTL010000175.1:0-24146 GCA_034438135.1 Ktedonobacteraceae bacterium
GTCTCCACAACAGTTGCGAAAAAAACAGATAGTGGCGACTGGTTCTATAAGGTGAACTGGCAGCAGAGTCCACTGCAACCCTTAGCAGAACAGACCCAAACAGTTTTCCAGCCATGGCTCATCTTTATGGATGAGACGGGACCAGGTGAGCCACTCGCAAACTATCTGGAACGTCTGGGCCACACTGTTATTCGCGTGCTGGCAGGAAAAGAGTTCAGGCAGCTCAATCCGACTACATTCTCTCTGAGGTCCGATCAAAGCGACGATTATACAATGCTCTGCCAAATGTTAGTGGCAAGCGACCGGATGCCCCAGATCACCCTGCACTGCTGGAATGTCGCGGCAGAAATGGGCGCAACGAGCAGATCTGAGCATTTCCAAAATCAGCAGTCGAAGGGATTTTATAGCTTACTCTCCTTTGTTCAAGCCCTGGAGAGAGAGGCACCTGACAGGCCACAGCGTCTGCTAGTGCTGGCGAGCCAGATGCAATGTGTGACTGGTCAGGAGATACTACAGCCAGAAAAAGCTCCTCTCCTGGGTATCTGTAGAGTCATCCCGCAAGAATACTCACAGATTGCCTGCTGTAGTATTGACCTGGACATTCCTGAAGCGGGAACATGGCAAGATGCGATAGAACTCAGGCAGATTGTTGCAGAGTCTTCCAGAGCGCTCAGCGATCTCTCTATTGCTTATCGGAACAAAACGCGCCTGGTTCAAACCTATCAGCCATGCCACCTGGAGGCCAGTCTACCACTACTGAGTCAACGAGGTGTCTATCTCATCACGGGAGGACTGGGAAATATTGCCTTGCTCCTGGCGGAGTATCTGGCAAAAACGGTACAGGCCCGGCTGGTACTGGTTGGACGGTCCACGTTGCCTCAGCGAATTTCCTGGAACGCTTATGGAGAAAGCCTTCAGCACGACAAGGCTACGCTGCGCAAGATCCAGCGTATTCAAAGCATTGAGGCTCAGGGGTCTGAAGTTCTCCTCATGCAAGCAGATGTAGCAGACGAAGCACAGATGCAAGCTGTCATCGATCAAGTCTATAAACGCTTTGGAAGCCTTAACGGAGTGATTCACACGGCAGGCATTGTCACAAAAACGGCCTTCAAAGCACTGCAACAGATGGGTCGCACGGAATGCGAGATACATTTCCAGCCCAAGGTTTATGGAACCTTCGCCCTGGAGCGAGTTCTGCAAGATCATTCGCTGGATTTTTGTCTTTTGTTCTCCTCGCTCTCAGTAGTGCTGGGTGGCCTGGGCTTCGCCGCATATAGCGCAAGCAACGCCTTTCTTGACGCCTTTGCACACAGACACAATCAGCTCTCGACAACCCCCTGGTTGAGCGTTAACTGGGATGGCTGGCCGAGCACAATAGCTACCTCTGGAACGCCTGGTGGAACGCCCGGTGACCTGGTTATGACGGAGCAAGAAGCCTGGGATGCCTTTGCACGTGTGCTGGCAAGTGGGCAAACCCATCTTGCTCACTCAACTGGCGATCTGTCCACACGCATAGAACAGTGGCTCCGGCCAGAGCCAGCCCAGCAAACTATCTTCGACTCGCAGCCCAGAACCGCAACAACGGCCAGAAGCATACCTTCAAGACAGGTTTTTTCCAGAGCTGACTATGAGCAGAAAATAACTGCTATCTGGCAACAGGTGCTCGGTATAGAGGAGATAAGGCCGGATGACAATTTCTTTGATATAGGTGGTAATTCCCTGCTCACCCTTGAAGTTATCGCAAAACTGAAGAAAGCTTTTCAGAAACATATTCCCGCCACCGTCTTATTCGAGGCTCCTACGATCAGTGCTCTTGTCAGCTATCTCCATACAAGCCAGGAAGCGGAAAAAGAGCATCCACAGACAACGCCATCTGAGAGCTCTACCCAGGCAAAAACCCAGGATACCACCCGGGAAAGTATCGCCGTCATTGGTATGGCGGGCCGCTTTCCTGGAGCCCCCACAGTCGATGAATTTTGGCAAAATCTGCGCAATGGCAGAGAATCTATCACCTTCTTCTCAGAACAAGAGTTGCTAGCAGCCGGGGTCAGTCCCACTCAGTTAAACAACCCAAAGTATGTGAAAGCCCGTCCGATCCTGGAAGATGCTGATCTTTTTGATGCAGCCTTTTTTGACTATAGTCCACGTGAGGCAGAACTCATGGACCCTCAACATCGCCTCTTCCTGGAGTGCTCGTGGGAAGCGCTAGAGCATGCGAGCTATGACCCTTCCAGATACAGTGGGTCGATTGGAGTATATGCTGGAGCTAATCTGAGCACCTATCTGCTCGCACTGATGGCCGAACGAGAAATCCTGGCACAGGTCAACGATTATCAAGTAGTCATTGGCAATGACAAAGATTCATTGACGACAACCGTCTCATATAAGTTAAACCTCAGAGGACCTAGCTTCGCGGTCCAAACGTTTTGCTCAACCTCGCTGGTAGCCATCCATCTGGCCTGTCAGAGTCTGCGCAGGGGAGAATGCCACATGGCTATCGCTGGCGGTGTCTCGGTGCGCGTTCCCTGGAAAGTTGGCTATGTGTATGAAGAGGGAGGCATGGAATCGCCTGATGGACACTGTCGAACGTTCGATGCCCAGGCCAGGGGAAGCCTGTTCGGAGATGGGGTCGCAGCGGTAGTGCTTAAACCTCTCTCGCAAGCACTGGCAGACGGGGATACCATTCATGCGGTCATCAAGGGGTCAGCCGTCAATAATGATGGCTCACTAAAAGTTAGCTACACCGCTCCCAGTATTGTGGGACAGTCCGAGGTTGTCACGGCAGCTTTGCAGGATGCTGGAGTTGAGGCAGAAAGTATTAGCTATATCGAAGCACATGGAACTGCGACCTCCCTGGGCGATCCCATTGAGGTGGCCGCGTTAACAAAAGCCTTTCGCAGCCAGACAGATAGACGGGGATACTGTGCAATTGGATCGGCAAAAACAAATGTAGGACACCTGGATCGAGCTGCTGGAGTGACGGGACTGATCAAAACCGTACAGGCGCTCAGAGAGCGAGAAATTCCAGCCAGTCTGCACTACCAGAGTCCCAATCCAGAGATCGATTTCATGGCAAGTCCGTTTTATGTCAACACACAGTTAACCAGATGGGCCAGCACAGGTGAACCCAGAAGGGCAGGGGTAAGTTCGCTAGGGATGGGAGGAACCAATGCACATGTCATTGTAGAAGAGGCACCCGAACTGTTCCCCTCAGGTCCATCGCGTGCCTGGCAGCTACTGGTGCTTTCGGCCAGAACATCGACAGCCCTGGAGACCGCGAGTAAGAATCTGTGCCAGTATCTCCAAAGCCATAAAGATATACCGTTGGCCGATATTGCCTGGACATTGCAAGTGGGACGTAAGCAGTTTGAGCATCGACGACTCATGCTCTGTCGTACCCATGAAGAGGCCATACGCATGCTGGAAAATCCTGAAAATCCACCAGTGCTTGATCGTATTGGGAAACGTGTGGATCGTCCAGTAGCCTTCCTGTTCCACGGCGTTGGTGAATACTCTATGGGTATGGCCGAGGAAATCTATCGCCAGGAAAGGATCTTCCGCGAGATCGTTGATCATTGCTGTACAGTACTGCAACCACTGTTGCAGATTGATCTGCGGCAAGTTCTTTTTAAAGACACGCCTTCCTACACGCATGAGGTTCATTCGTTCCCAGGACAGAATGGAAAAAAGAGCAGACAGGGTGGATTAGCGACTATCACTCCGCTCACAGATGAACTCGCACAACCAGCAATGGCGCATCCGAGCATTTTTGTGATTGAGTATGCTATGGCCCAATTGCTAATCCACTGGGGTATAAGTCCCCAGGCATTGCTTGGATACAGTCTGGGAGAATATGTCGCCGCCTGTATCGCTGGTATTTTTTCCCTGGAAGATGCCTTAACTCTGGTTGCTCAACGAGCACAGCTTATGCAAGGACTACCTGGGGGTGCAATGCTGGCGGTGGCGCTCTCGGAAGAGGAAGTGCAACCCTATATAAACGAACGCGTGAGCCTCGCGATTATCAATGCGCCGCGTACCTGTGTGCTGGCCGGTCCTGTCGAGGATATGCAGCAACTTGAAGCTCGTCTGATCAGCCAGGGCATTGCGCAACTTCAGATAGAGACGACCCATGCCTTCCATACGGGGATGCTGAAACCACTTCAGGAGGCGTTGACCGCTTGTACCAGGAAGATCCAACTGCATCCACCTCGTATCCCATGCCTTTCAAATGTGACAGGAACGTGGATCACAGATGAACAGGCCACAGATCCAGCATATTGGGTGCAGCAGATGTGCCAGACTGTGCGTTTCGCAGATAATATTGCTCATCTGTTACAGGAGACGGAAACGGTTTTGCTGGAAGTTGGACCTGGCCAGACGCTTAGTTCATTCGTCAAACAGCATACGCTCTGTGAAAACGAACGCATGTCTCTGCTCCTCACGACCTTCCCTCTGCCTATGGAACGGCGCTCAGAGTATGAGTACCTGTTGCTTACGTTGGGCAAGCTATGGCTGACAGGAGTAACAATCAACTGGCAAAGGTTCTGTACTCATGAACGCAGGAGACGGGTACCCTTACCATCTTATCCGTTTGAGAGACGACGTTACTGGATCGAGTCACGCACACAGCCGGGTTCCAAAGCGCCGGTGTCATCAGAAGCGCCTACGCGCATCTTGAAAAAAGAGGTTCTGGCAGACTGGTTTTATGTGCCTGGTTGGAAGTCAGCCATGCGGCCACCGTTGCAAAACTCAGAGCAGGCGCAAGAGGCCATGTGCCAGTTAGTGTTGCTTGATACGTGTGGGATTGGCGCACAGATTGCGCAGCGTCTACACAATCTTGGGGGCGATGTTATTACGGTCCATCACGCACAAGGCTTCGCCCGCATTGATGGAACGAACTACACAGTAAACCCGGTTGAACGGAGCGATTATGCCCTGCTTTTTGCAAGCTTGCAAGAGTGCGGTAAAAAGGTTCAGCAGATCGCTCATCTATGGAGCATTGGAGAAGCAGGACAGGCAATAGATGACGCGCTCCACCTCGGTTTATATAGTTTGATTGCGCTGGCCCAGGCGCTTGGAGATTCTGAACTGGAGCACTGTCAGGTAAGAGTTATTTCAAATGACACCCAGGTTATCAGTGGGCAGGAGCAGATAAGTCCAGCCAGAATTGCGCTGACCGGTTCTTGTCGAGTATTGTCACAGGAATATCCCAATGTGCAGTGGAGTAACATCGATATTCTCCTACCGCCGCATGGTAGTCAGCAGGAAGATGAGATCTTGCAGCAGTTGAGCGCTGAAATAACCGCAAGTGAGGCAACTGCGTTAGTAGCCTTGCGTGCCAACCGTCGCTGGCTTCCCTGCTTTGAGTCAATACATATAGAACCAGTAGAGCGTCAAAGGCTGCCGTTGAGTGCAGGAAATGTCTATATAATCACAGGAGGATTGGGAGGCATTGGCCTGGCATTGGCCAGTTTTCTGGCACGCGAGTACCAGGCAAAACTGGTCCTCATCGGGCGAACCGGTTTACCCACACGAGAGCAGTGGGATCATACTCACCTGGAAAATGGCACAGGTACAGATGGAGAGTGGCGCATCCAGCAAGTACGCAATTTAGAAGCCAGCGGAGCACAGGTACTGGTCATACAAGCGGATGTTCGCTGCGAAGAAGAGATGAGAGCAGCGGTCAAGCAGGCGCAAGAGCATTTTGGCGCGATCCATGGAGTCTTCCATACAGCAGGGGTGCCAGGGATTGGTTTAACCCAGTTCAAAACGCAGGAGCAGGTATGCGATGTATTAGGACCGAAAGTTGACGGGACGCTCGTACTGGAAAAAGTCTTAGCAGATAAAGAGATAGAGCTATTGGTCCTGTTTTCATCCATAGCATCGCAGATGGGAGGAGGTCCAGGGCAGATAGACTACAGTGCAGCGAATGCATTTCTAGCAGCATATGCGCTGAGTCAAAAAAGGGGGAAGCGCCGGGTAGTAGTCATCGATTGGGGAGAATGGCAATGGAATGCCTGGGGAACGGGGCTGAATGGGTATGATGCGCGGATTCAGGCATTTTTAAAGGAGAACCGTCAAAGATGTGGGATTGCTTTTGAGGAAGGCATGGAAGCACTCAAACGGGTGCTGGCTACTGACCTATCACATGTTATCGTCTCGACGCAAAATTTCCCTGCGAAGATAGAGGAAAGTGAGCAACTCACAACAACCTATCTCGCGCAACAGATACGAGAAAAGTATCCACGACCCGAATTAGTCAACTCCTATATGCCACCGCGCAACGATAGAGAGCAACGCATAGTTGCCCTTTGGGAGACATTGCTGGGTACTACTCCGGTTGGCATCAATGATAATTTTTTTGAACTCGGTGGAAACTCTTTAACGGGTATCGATCTCATTGCCCGCTTACGCGGAATGTTTCACCTCAAAACCTTAGCAACGTACATGCTCTATGAAGCTCCAACGGTGAGTAAAATGGCGCTGTATATAGAGCAAGGAAAATCTGACGAGGAAGTGAAGGAACGGCTTGAGCGCGGCGAAAAGCGTCGGGAAAGCCGAAACCGTCATATCCACGAGATCAAGAGAACTCGCAGGCAAAGCGTTGGAAGCTGAAAGGAGAGATAAACAGTCAAGGGTGACCTTATCCTAAATTCAGTGCTTCTCTAACCAATCCCTGACTATCAGGGTTGCAACGACTCCCCTTTTGCGAAAGGAGCAAGATGGCGATAAAAATGGCGCTCCAATTGTTCGTCATAGGCCTGTTCGTGACGCCAGAGAAGGTCGTGCAGGGCAGTTCCATAGGTTTCCAGCGTGGAACCAAAGGTCACGTGAAGGATCTGACGCGTATCCAGATTGTCCAGCAAAGTTGGAAGAATATGATCGGGGAGTACCTCCATGTTCGGCATACGCTCCAGGACCGCTGAGACATGATAGCTCTCGCGATCCTGGAGATAGCGTCCACGTGCAAAGACCGCAATCTCACGAAAGAGATCAGGCGCGAACTGCGCAACAATACGCAGAGCCTCCACATAGCTGGTTCCAGCCGTCTTCAGATGAACGAGTCCACGCGTCACTTCCTGAAAGAGCGGATAGATGCTAAACTTATCAGAGCCAGAGTGGAGACTGAGCTTATATGGTCCTAGCACACGGGCGATCTCCGCGTGACCTTCCAGGTCGGCACGCAAAGCTGACAGATTGCCGATATAATCGACGCCTTTCTCAAAGCTGCCGACGTAGCGCGGGGCCAGACTGACCCAACGTACCGCCAGACGGCGTAGCTCGCTGACGATATAGACATGTTCCGCGTGGGTAGTCGGGGTGTCGGTCTCATCTACAGAGATCTCCACCTCATAGCTCTGGGCCTTGCTTGCCAGGTGGCGGTACAGGCTGGTCACGTGGGCAATAGCGCGTCCATACTTGGCGGCGGCACGGAAGAGATCCTCGGCGCTGATGGAAAGAGTTCGACTCTCCAACTGGACGGAGCGCTCGCTATAGGTCTGCATAAGATCAGCCACCGAGCTTTCCAGAACATCCCAGGGGAGAGCCTCTACCAGGGCAGGTAGAGCAGAAGCCTCAATCGTATCGGCACGACTATCCACGTACGCGCCAGGGTCAAAGGTATAAAACGTGTAGCCCACAGCGGCGCAGCTATCAATATCCTCGTTTGTCTTGAGGTGATCGGCATCCGCGCCCACAGGGTCTCGCCAGCCAGCCTGGAACGTGCCCCAGGTGGCATCGTTGAGGACATCAGTGGGAGTACGCCGGGTGCGCGTCATCTCGCGAATGGACTGCTGGGCGAACATGGGCTGAATCGAGTGGCTACCCGACTGACGGAGCGTGTATTGCAGCGCACGGATGTGTCCAGGAGTCGCCAGTCCCAGCCGATCCCCAAAGCCTGCCGAGGTTTGCAGACCAAGCGGGACAGGGCGAAGCCAGGGGAGAGCATCGCGTAGAGCTCGCGCATTCACATCGGACAGGAGACAGCTTTTCAGAACATAATTGTTTTGAGAAACCAGGGTTTCGCCCTGGAAGCGTAAGCTATACGGATGTCTCACGGGAATTGCCACAAACAGCCGTTTGTTTTCCTGCTCGCCTCCATCTAGCCAGAAAGCGCTCCCCTCATGCATAACAAAAGAAGCTGGATAGCGAGGAATGCCAGTAAAAGTGTAAAGTTCAGTCTGTGAAAAAGGGAGAGTACCGCTCATTTTTGCTCTTTCTGCTCAGAAACACAGGCATGGCTTTCTCATCTGAGCATAGAATTGGAAAGCCCTGGCGGCCATACAAGGCTATTTCATGCTCCGAAAGCCTTTGACTTTCGGAGCATGAGATAGCCCTTGCCAGTATCAACAATGTTGCGTAATATCCAAAGATTATCTATACTTGGACTTATAAATGATGCCTATTCTCTGAAAATATTTTCATGAGATAGGAGAGATAGTTAACGTATTTCATGCGCGGAAGCTATAGCTCCCGGTGGTTTCCCCAAAGCGCTCGTGTGCTGGCGGGAAGAAGAACTGAAACGCAAAAGGGATAACACAATGACCCATCCTATTTCAATAATCGATGCCCATGTCCATCTCTGGAATCCTGAGCATTTTCGCATGGCCTGGTTAGATAACGATCCATTGCTGAACCATTCCTATACCCTGGAAACATACACCGAACACACAAAAGAGCTACCCATCGAAGCAATGATCTTTATGGAGTGTGGGGTCGAGCCTCAGTATGCTTTATTAGAGGCACAATGGGCCGCGCAATGTGTCCAGCAGGACCCCCGGCTACAAGGTATTGTTGCTGCGGCTCCCCTTGAATATGGCTCACGTCTTCAGGCCTATCTGGAAGCTCTGACCCAAACGGGTTCCTTGCTCAAAGGCGTGCGGCGCAATCTTCAGGATGAACATGACAGCTCCTTTTGTCTTCAACCCGCGTTTATCGAGGGTGTGCAACTGGCCACATCCTACCAATTCAGCATCGATCTCTGCATTCGCCACTGGCAAATGCCGGCTGTGATAGAGTTGGTGCGACGATGCCCGGATACGCAATTTATACTCGACCATCTGGGAAAACCAGAGGTACATTCACATACGCTGGAACCCTGGAGCCTGCATATCCGTAAACTGGCCGCGTTACCAAATATTTCCTGTAAAATCAGCGGACTGGTTACAGAAGCCGATCCAGAAACCTGGAACGAGGCTGATCTCGCGCCATACATTGCGCTGGTATTGGAAGTCTTTGGAGAGGATCGTGTGATTTTTGCCGGGGATTGGCCGGTAATGCTTTTAGCTTCCACCTATCGACGTTGGGTGGAGACCCTTCAGCACCTCTCTTCGTCCCTTTCGCTCACAGCCCAGCATAAATTGTGGAGCGAAAATGCCCGACGGCTTTATCGTCTGGACGCCCGACCAGAGTTGAGCCCCAAACGAAGAAATTAAAAGAGTAAAGTATCGATCATAGCCACTTCGCGCGGTGGCATTATTGCTTGCTCAACGCAAGCAATAATGCCAGACGCTCAGAATGCGATCACCGCTTTTATGATACCACTATCGCGATCGAACCATTGAGGGAACGCCTCAACCACTGTCTCAACGCTGGCACGATGGGTAATCCAGGGGGTCAGATCGATCTGACCCTTCTCCAGAGCGTCGATAATCTGCTGAAAATCAGCAGCCGTGGCGTTGCGACTGCTCAGGAGCGTGAGTTCGCGGCTATGAAAATCGGGATCGTAGAAGGAAATCTCTCCCTGGAAAAGGCCAACGAAAACCAGACGCCCTCCGTGGGCAGTATAGGAGAAGGACGCACGCATGGAGTCAGAATTGCCAGTCGCGTCAAAAACCGCGGTGGGGAAATCATCCCCAAGCAGTTCATAGAGAATCGCAGTTGGATCGCTTTGACTGTGCAGACAGGTAACTTGCGGCCATTGTTGCTGGCAAAAGGCCAGGCGTGGCTCGCTCACATCCATAACCAGAACCCGGGCTCCCGCGAGCAGGGCGAACTGTGTCACGGCGAGGCCAACGGGACCGGCACCCACGACCAGCACCCGCTCATCCTTTTGCAATTGTGCGCGTGAGACAGCGTGTGCCCCAATCGCCAGAGGTTCGACCAGGGCGAGTTGCTCGTAAGAAAGGATCGGTGATGGATGCAAAAAGCGGGCGGGAATGTGGACAAATTCGCGCATGCCGCCATCGATATGTACGCCAAACACCCGCATATGCATGCAACAGTTGGGCTTGCCGCGCAGACAGGCCGGACAGTGCCCGCAGTAAAAATAGGGTTCCACCGCGCATCGCGTCCCGGCAGATAATCCCCGCTTATTTTCACCGACTGCCAGCACCTCTACACCAAGTTCATGCCCGAGAACGCGAGGATACGTGAAAAAGGGCTGGTTCCCCTGATAAGCATGCAGATCGGTACCACACACCCCAACCTGCTTGACTTTCACCAGCGCATCTCCAGGCTTCAGTGTTCCTCCTGGCTCTTCGCTGTCAATCTGTCGCAACTGGCCTGGCCGCTCCAGGATGATTGTCTGCATCATGTCAAACCTTTCTATCTCTCCCCAGGGCCGGGCCTACGGTGAGATCTTTTTGCACCTGTTCTGTTTATCTTACGCACCGGCCAACATCGCTGCGCGTGGGCATTGGTCGTAGAAACGGAGAGTAGTCACGGAGTTTTCTCTTCTTTTAGATGAGAGTGTAATGACGCAATCTCATCCCATAACTCGGTGGGAATAGGTTGTGTTGCCAGCATCACCGTTTCGGCAAGCCGTTCAGGACGGCTGATTCCTATAATAGTCGAAAGGATGCGGGGATCGCGCAAAGAAAATTGCAGCGCCGCTGCTGCCAGGGGCACACCATGACGCTGGCAGATGTTTTCTGCCTGCCTGGTCAGCGTCAGAAGAGCATGATCTACTTCGGCGTACATATAGCGTGGGTAGACATCAGGTCCTTTTGCCAGAATACCACTGCCATAGGGAGCCGCATTGATCGCGGCTACACCATGCAGCAAACATGTGTCCCAGAATGCATCTGCCTCAGTACTAATCAGTGTATAACGATTATGCGAAATCGCTACTTCAAACAGGCCCGTCTCCACAAAGCGGGTCATCAGATTGAGTGGACCGCCCGCTACACCGATATGGTGTGCCAACCCCTCTTCCTGGCAGCGTTTGAGAGCCTCAACTGGACCTCCGGGGGCCATTGCTTGCTCAAACGAGATATGCTCTGGATCATGCAGATAGAGAAGTTGAATCTGTTCAAGGCCGAGTAAACTCAGGCTTCGCTCAACGCTTCGCCGTATCTGCTCTCCACTGAAATCTCCCGTGATAAGATTGCGGTCTGCCTTCGTTGCGAGTACCATCCCGGTGGGAAGCCCTCCTCGCTCGCGTAAAGCGAGACCTAAACGGCGCTCACTCTCACCATCTCCATATGCAGCAGCTGTGTCAAGAAAGTTCACAGGGCCGTCAAAGAGCACACGCAAGGTTGCCAGTGCCCGTTCTTCCGTGACAGAATAGCCAAAGGTTTCAGGCATATTCCCCAGGGCAGAACAACCAATACACAGTGGAGAGACCTCCAGGCCAGTCGTTCCCAGCAGACGAAGTGGGAGAGAAGGAATATCATACATGGCACATTGTCCGTTTCTGTGGACCGCTATCGCGCTGGTACTTCACGTTCCATTGTTCCATTGTGCTCATCTCAAGCAGCCTTTTGCTTCCTGTCGGGTTCAAAGACAGTCTCCCGTGAATGGAAGGCGCTTACGCTCAAAGCGTTCTGGAGATCAAAACAAACCAGACTGGATTGTCAACGAGCTTGTCTCGTTGACAATCCAGTCTGGTTTGTCAACGAGACAAGCTCGTTGACAAACCAGCTACGTCAGGAAAGGGGTCAGGTGGTCTGGTTGGCACAGGTCGGAGTAAGTGCCGCCACAATCTCTGGAGACTTAAGGTTAGCCAGAGAGATGAACGTCACTCCCGTATCCTCGGTTGCCGCTGTTACATGGTCACGGATCTGTTTTACCATGACCTTGACACTATCGTAACCCATCTTGAAGGGGTTTTGGAGAACCAGATCAGATATAGTACCGTCTTGAAGATCAGCGATAGTGACGTCAGAGGCGTCCCAACCGACAATCTTGACCTTGCCTTTGAGGCCTGCGGCTTTCACGGCCTCGGCAGCGCCTTGAGCACTCTGATCGTTGGCCGCAAATATCCCGTCGAGATGAGGATACTTGCTCAGGATATCCTGTGTGACGCTCAGCGCGGTATTCACGTCACTGTTACTCTGTTGATCCGCGACGATATTGATATTGGGATACTTCGCTGCCAGTTCAGTCTTGAAGCCGCCAACGCGCTGGTCATTAGTTGCCGAACCTTTTACGAACTCGATAATAGCGATATTGCCTGTGCCATTTAATGCAGCCCCCAATAAATCCGCGGCTTTCGCAGCAGACGCCGTATTGTTTGTCGCGAAGAGGGGAACATTAGAAGGTTGAGGAGTGGTGCCTGAGTCAATATTCTCTATCGGGATCTTTGACTGAGTCGCTTGAGTATCAATTTGTACCAGAGCCTTGGCGTCTGTGGCGGCATAAATAATGCCATCAGGCTTCTGAGTGATATAGTTTTGTAGCAAGCTGATCTGGCCAGCGACATCTGTCTCTGCCGTCGTGCCATCCCATATAATGTTAACATTCGAAAGCCTGGATGCAGCACATTGAGCGCCTTGCTGAACGATATCCCAGTAACTACTCCCAAGCGTCTTGGGAATAACAATGAGTTTCAGGTTCGAAGTGCCACTGGTAGTGGAAGTGGAGGGGCTTGTAGAGCCTCCACAGGCAGTGACAAACAGTGTGAGAATAAGTGCAAGTATTGCCGAAGTCACACGAAGCGATGGTTTTAACATAATGTCGTCTCCTCTTATTTTGACGAACTGTCCAAACACTTCCTGGTGTCTGATTTTCCTAGAGATGCAAATTCATTGGATATGGTGAACAGAAATTACCACCTCCTTTCCCTGCTTCTCTATAGAGTGGCGCAGCTTTGCCCCACAATGCCCTGCTCTATCAGGACAGCGCTGAAATTCGGCGGCGGCGAAATTGATCCCAGGCTACGGCAATCCAGATGACAGCGCCAATAATGACATCTTGATAGAAAGAGTTGATGTCTAGCAATACGGACCCATTGCGAATAAGCGCGATGAGGAATGCTCCAATGAGCGTGCCGACGATTGTTCCCTGACCACCAAAAAGGCTCGCGCCACCAATCACCGCCGCGGCAATCACGTCCAGTTCCAGGCCGATGCCAAAGTTAGGCTGGCCTGAATAGACGCGTGAGGAAGCAACCATACCGCCAAAGCCCGCGAGCAAGCCCAGGATCACATACACAGCAATCAGATACTTACGCACCGGAATACCAGAAAGCCGGGCAGCCTCTCGATTGGAGCCAATCGCGTAAGTATAGCGCCCCAAACGTGTACGGCTCAGAAGTAGATGAGCCAGAATGGCGACAATGACCAGGATGATGAGTGGCACCGGAACACCAGCCACCTGACCTGCGCCCAGCACTCCAAAGGCATTAGGCACTCCAAACACAACCTGGCCGTTAGTGGTAATGTAGTCGAAACCGCGAATAACGCTCTGCATACCCAGGGTAGCAATGAAAGGGTTTAAATTGACCACTGTAACCAGAAGCCCATTTGCCAGACCGACAACAGCGCCAGCAAGTGTTCCCAGAACGATTGCCAGAGGCCAGCTGACACCCTGATTGACGATCAGCGAGACGCCAATCACGCCGGAGATAGCCGCCGTCGAGCCTACTGATAGGTCGATGCCAGCGGTGATGATCACAAATGTCATACCGATAGCGATCAGCGCCGTCACCGTTGTTTGCTCAACGACATTGGTCAGGTTGCCAGTCGTAAAAAACACTGGCGAAACAATACACAGAAGGATGAATATGATGATCAATGCGCCCCCAGCAGCTGCTTGCGCGACAACATCACTGAACCGCTCTTTTAGCCATCCTACGAGGGATATCCGTGCGTCTGGTACTATGGCATGAGCGGGACCAGCCTCAGTTGTAGAATTGTCCTCTGTCTTCTTCATTAGATCTCAACCTCTTTGGCACCCGTTGCCAATGCAATCACGCGCTCCTCAGAAAACTGTTCGCGCTTAAGCTCTCCAGCGATACGGCCTTCACGCAAAACCAGGATGCGATCACACATATTAAGCAACTCTGGTAAATACGAAGAAATGATGACCACCGCACGCCCCTCAGCCGCCAGAAGGCCAATTAATTCAAATATCTCTGCCTTAGCTTTGACATCGATCCCACGCGTTGGCTCATCAAAGAATAATACACGTGCCCGCGTTTCCAACCAGCGAGCGACGATGACTTTCTGTTGATTGCCTCCTGATAGCGTGGCGACTTTTCGATAAATCGAGGAGCTACGAATCTTTAATCGCTGGCGGTTTTGTTCAGCAATGCGCCGCTCTTTACCCAGATCAATAAATTCAGCGATGGTAGGAAGATTGGCCAGGGTAATATTCTGCGCGATATCAAGGGTCATCGCCAGACCATTTTTTTTGCGATCTTCGGTCAGATAGCCAATGCCAGCGGCGATGGATCTGGCAGGGGATCTTTTCATAAGAGGCTTGCCATCCAACCAGATAGAACCAGCATCAATGGGATCTGCCCCAAAGATAGCACGCGCCAGTTCGGTACGACCAGCGCCAATCAGCCCGGCAAAGCCAATAATCTCACCAGCATGTATGTCGAACGAACAATCATGGAGGATCTGCCGCCGCGAAATGCCCTTTGCCTGAAAGATAGTCTTGCCGATAACAATTGACGGTTTTGGATAGAAATTGGCGATTGGACGTCCAACCATCAAGTGAATAAGCTTTGCCTCATCAATATCTTTCCGAGGCAGTGTAGCCACGATCTTCCCATCGCGCATGACAGTCACCCGATCGGCAATCCGAAAAATTTCATCGAGCCGATGCGAGATATACAGAACCGCGATCCCCCGCTCTGTCAGGCTGTGAATGACAGCGAAAAGCCGCTCGATTTCCTGGTTAGTCAGGGTAGCAGTTGGCTCATCCATGATCACCAGCCGGGCCTCAATAGCGAGTGCTTTCGCAATCTCGACCAGTTGTTGTTCTGCAACAGAGAGGGAAGAGACAGACCTTTTCGGATCTATATTCAGACCAGCACGCCGTAAGAACTGACGCGTTTGCTCGATCTCGGCCCCTTTGTTGATGATTCCCAGGCGACCTGGCTCACGTCCGAGTGAAATATTTTCTGATACGGTTAGATGAGGAGCCAGAGCAAATTCTTGATACACCATAGCAATGCCCTGCGATTGGGCATGACGGGGATTGATGATTTGAAGCAGTTTTCCTTGCATCAAAATCGTTCCGTGGGAAGGTCGTTCAACCTGTGACAAGATCTTCATCAAGGTTGATTTCCCGGCACCATTCTCTCCAGCAACAACGAGAACTTCGCCAGGAAAGATATCGAGAGTGACATCATCAACAGCGACAACTCCAGGAAAATGCTTAGAGATGTTGAGCAACCGTATTAAGGGTTCCGTCGTGGTGGATAACATATGTCACACTCCTCTGTACGCGCTTACGGCTCCGTAAACATGAATCGCAATGGTATGACCTTCACTAATCGGTATGAAAAACCTCACGCATGCTGGTCCACCACTCGCCCTCCACTGCATCTTCAACTGGCTCTTGCATGGGATCAGTATGGGTCCACCATTCCCGTGTCTTAGGATCAACAGCCATACGAGCCATATCGGCCTTGTAATCGTCACCAACATATTCAAAATAGGCAAAAAGCAATGTGCCGTGACGAAAGATCGTATAGTTGCGCATAGAACATGCGGTGATCATCGCCAGAACTTCTGGCCACACCTGCGCATGAATCCGTTCATAGGCTTCAATCTGCTCAGGTTTCACACCAATGATTTGTCCATAGCGTTTCATAAAATCTCCTACATAAATATTCTCGCTCACTCTACACGCTTAACGAGAAGGCAGCGATTACTGCTTCTGAAGCGGAAAGAGCAAAGGTGATGAGGTGTTCCGGTGAGACAGCGAAGCTATCTATTCCTTTCTATAACCATTGGAGGCCAGTCTCTTTACTGACATATTTTCATGATAACGTTTTCATGAATAACTCGATAATAACCAATAATTTCATGTTTGTCAATGCTATTTTCAGCAAAAATGGGCTATTTCTACGAAAAATCGTGAAAATGGTTTCTTAAAAAAATGAAATAGTTTAAGTGAGGAAAATAGTTTCTTGACAGAAGTCAGAAGAAGAGCGACAATAAAGCAACTCGATAACTCTCATTTATTTGCATATACGCTGGCTTAGTTGCCATGACTATGTAGCCATTATACTTTTATAGAGGCTGCTGGCAAACTGCAAAATTCTTTTAGAAAGCAAAGAAGTTCAGGAGGAACGAACAAACGCCATGGCAACTATACATGATGTAGCGAAAAAAGCTCAGGTCTCGATTTCCACTGTTTCACGCGTACTGAATGGTACAGCATTCGTTAAAAGTGAAGTCAAAAAGCGTGTGGAAGATGCCATACAGGAATTAGCCTACCAACCAAGTCCAGCCGCAAGGTCGCTGCGCGTCAACCGCTCTCACATCATTGGCTTATTGATCTCTGATATCCAGAATCCTTTTTTTATGAGCCTCATTCAGGGCGTTGAAGACGAAGCTCATAGAAACGGGTATAGTGTTCTGTTATGCAATTCAAGTGAAGATTCACAGAGAGAGCGGCGCTATCTAGAGGTACTATGTGCAGAGCGAGTAGCAGGAGCTATCATTGTACCAACGCGCGAACACCTGGAAGCAGGCATTGATGACTTTCACAAGCACAATATCCCTGTCGTAGCTGTAGATCGACGGATTAAGGATAAAAAGGTCGATGCGGTCCTGGTCAATAATCTTCTGGGCGCATGTGAAGCAGTAGCTCACTTGATTAATAACGGCTATCGGCGCATTGGAGCGATTACCGGACTTCAAACGATCACAACAGGACGGGAGCGCCTCGAAGGATACCGCCAGGCACTTGAGGAAGCAGCCATCCTCTACGACCCTTCACTGACGCGGAGTGGCACCTTTCAGCGAAAGAGCGGATATAAACTCGCGCAGGAGTTATTAGCATTAACCCCAACTATCGATGCGCTTTTTATGGGCAACAATATGATCGCGATGGGAGCCCTTGATGCGATTCATGAGCGGCACTTACGAGTCCCTGAGGATCTCGCTTTTGTTGGATATGACGAGTTGCCATGGGTCGCTCCTGGCTTTGGCGCACTTACAACCGTTGCTCAGCCCGTCTACGAGTTAGGGAATGCCGCTGCGCAACGGCTTTTTCAGCGGCTCCAAAAAACTGTGCCACAGAGTCGCCAGGAGATTATTCTGACCCCCAGTCTCACGATCCGCGACTCGTCACGCCCCAAGGCGTTGCTCTCGTCACGCGAGAATTGACTGAAGCTTGAAGTACTTCGCTGGAAACATTCCAAAAGCGAGCAAAGCCGAAGAACTGTTCCATGGGCAGTCAATAAACCTTTCTCGCTAGCACAAAATCACCGGGGTACGACATATCTGACAAATTCCCGACCACTTACCTTTACGTCAGAAATTGCTCTCTATTTGCATAGATAAATCCGTATATATAGTGTATACTAAAAAAATGGAAACGCTACAGTCACTATTTCGGTTTATCGACACTTCGTGAGAAGGAGGCTCACAACCTCGCACCACAGATACTTGTGAAGTATCTCTTCTTTACGGTATATTGATGACTGGTGCTCTATTTTACCTGCTTTTCCAGTCAGAAACGGATCTTTTCTCTCTTCATAGACGGCTCTTTGCGCTGTTTTCTTTAGAGAGTTCAGAGAATTGTCACCCCATTAGATGCGCTTTCTAGCCCATCTAACAATGCGCCTACTTTTAATGGCATAAAACCTGTCATAGCTGTATTACGTTCTTCTTCGACGTTAGCTAAGGGGTAAGTATGTCCAGTATTGTGCTGCTTCCTGTTCGCATAGATGCTCTTTTTATCGAGCAGGACCAACTGGCAATTGATGCCATGGCAGATTTCAGCCTTCTGCCATATGCCAATCACACTCAGGACAATCAGCCTGACACCGCCAATCTCAGCGAGGCGATTGTCTCCAGTCCCTTCGAAAACCAGACGCTTTATCTGAAGGCCGGAGTTCATCTCCATTGGGCACTGCCCGACGCGCTTACGAGCGGAGCCAGTTCGGCGGATGAAACCGTCTTTCCCGCTCTCCCCGATCGCTGGTTAATTGTGCGCAGCAGGCAGCCAACAAGCGGTCCCGAAGTCATTGAGAAGAGCTGGATCCTCGAAAGTGCCTATCTGTATCCCGATGGGAGTGGAGCGCAGGATGGGAGCATCAGTGTCCCCTGGACGCCCGATCCAACGAAGGGACACTATAGCCCCTTTCGCTATCAGGGACGCCGAATGTCTCTGGCGAGCTGGCTGGCACTTGATAGGAGCGCGGACGAGTTTGTGGATAGCTTAACCGCTGTAGGCTATGGGGAACCCACCTTCGCCGCCTTTTATCCCAATTGCCACAGCGTCTTTGGTTTCTTTGACAATGAGTTCACGGGCAGTCCCAATGGATCACGCTACGATGTGATCGGTTGGTACAGCAATGCCAGCGTTGACCCCTTTACGCTCCTCCTGGCCGATATTGCGGCGGAGCAGCAGGCGAATAAATTGCCCCCGCTGACCATTCAGGAAATGACTGATGCCGTTCAGCAGAGGTTTCAGTGGATAATTACTCCGCCAGCAAACCAGGAATTTCCCAATCAGACGGTCTGCTATGCCCGGCTGACCTTCAATTTTCCCACCAATACCCCCTCACATATGGTTCAGCAAAATGGCAATATCTCCCTGGCAATAGGAAATACCGGACTTGAAGCGCTCTCAGCCTATCTGGCCAGTAGTATCCATGCCAGCGACAGTAGTATCCAGAAGGCCCTGGTAGAACAGCAGTTAGAGGCATTACAGTTAACCTCTCTCTTGAGCAATCGGCAATTGGATGTCGATGCTCGCCTGGCCGAGGCACGTCACACAAAGAGCTTTCTGGGTGTCCAGGGCGGGTCGCTGTGGAGTATTTATACGAACTCCGATCAGTCAGGAGGAATCGCCAGTTCCAGCGATGCTCAGGCACAGAACGCGCTGACCCTGCCCGACGCTATGGCCCAACAGTTGAACACGCTTAACCTCCTGCAACAGGCGTACGACCAGGCCATGCAGAGCGTCACTTCACTCCGTCAGCAGCTCTTTGCCGACTGGTACAAGTACATGCTCAGTACCTATCCGCCTGATGATGCGTTGGCCGATTATCCTGATAGCGATGAGGTCATGTACTATCTGCAAAACAAAAGCTTTCCCGGCCTCGATCAACTCATTGGTTCCACCGGGGAAATAACCTTGCTGGCGGATGCCAGTGGGGCGCTGGCGAAGGCGACCGCTTCTCCTGCGTCCTCACTGGCCAGTGATCTCGCCGACGCCTTGAATGCCCTGATACAAGCAGTCGCTCAATTCAACGCCACCGCTGCGGTCAAGCAGGCGAAACAGACCTATCTGCTCGGTCCCATTCCCGGTCCCCGTTACTGGCAACCTAGAGAGCCTGTGGCGCTGATGGTTGGACCCGCCGTGATCGCGACGGATCGCTACAATCAAAACGACGATGTGCAATGCGCCGTCTTATCCAACGCGTCTGCACAGACGCTCCTGCCGAGCCAGTTTGCTACGATCAGAGCAGCCATCCAGCAAATAGACCCGCAAACGTCTATAGGCTTTCGCACCTGGACTCAACAGCCATGGCATCCCTTTATGCTTGAATGGGAGGTAGAGCTTTTCCCTTTGAGCAATCAGAGCAATATTCAGGCGGCGACGGGAGACTATGGGCCTGATTTTATTACCAGCAACTACGAACTCCCCGATAATCAGGTGGAACTGACCGTAACTGCTGGCTTTGAGGGTATCACCAATGCGGCGAATGTGTATACTGGCTCCAGTATTCTCACGCCCTATGCTGCCAACCAGCTCCAGGGACAGGTCAGTGCCTACCTTCAGGACCCGCTGACCCCCACGGGTACAGATGTGTATAAGCATATCAAGGCCGCCTCTGATATCCTCAGCGCCAGCTCCTTTACCTGTCTGTCCCAGTCGCTTGGAGGGTTTAACGCGGCCTTGTTGATGCACAGGCAGACCCGTCAACTGGCGATTGATGATCCACTGAGCTTCGCCGATTATGCACCCTTTACCCAGACCGTCAGCACCTATGTGCAGGGAGAGAGTAAAAGCGCCCCGGAGCCACTTTGGGACTTCAATCCGGTGCGTTCAGGCATCCTGAAGGTGACGCGTCTGAGACTCATCGATACCTTTGGCCAGATCCAGGATCTGCAATGGAACGCGGTCATCACGACGGAACAGATGACCAGTCTCACTGAAGATGACTGGATAGCGGTACCCCCACGTCTCACCCAGCCTGCTCGTCTGAACTTGCGCTGGTTAGCCGCAAATACAGATGAGCAGGAGATGAACGATCATCCCGCGACCACGCCAGTCTGTGGCTGGGTTCTGCCCAACAATCTGGATAATAGCCTGATGATCTATGACCAGACTGGCAAACTACTCGGTCTGATCAATGAGCAGGGCACCTGGGATAGTCAGGCCCCTGGCTGTTCACAGCAAGAGGTAGCCGCCATCGCCAACGCGCATCTGCGTCAGATGGTCACCTATCTGGTTGCTCAGGGGGCCGCCTTTCTCGGCAATTTTATCACCGCCGTGGATAACGCGCTGGCCGGGATTGATCCCGAAAATTTCGCGCAACACCAGGACCTGGCACTTCTGATTGGTCGCCCTATAGCTCTGGTACGAGCCTCCCTAAATCTCGAACTACAGGGCTTGCCCGCAGTACACGAGAGTTGGAACAATTTTCGCCTGGACCTCCAACGCACCACGCGCGAGAACAACAATTTTCCGTTTATTGATATTCCCATTCGCCTGGGTGAATATCAACAACTCAACGATGGGGTCGTCGGTTACTGGAAAGAGACTGACAGCGGAGAGTATGAGGATGCACTTTTCTATACCCCACAAAGCGACGAGATAGCAGACGCCCATATCAAAACTCACGCCGATGATCCCGCACCTCTGCGTCAAAACCTTGTTGATCCGCCCTTAACGGTCAGTATGCTCGTCGATCCACGAGGATCGGTGCATGCCACCTGTGGCGTCCTGCCCACCAAGGAGATTACGATCCCACCGGATCAATATACCTCAGCGCTGAAGGCCATCGAGGTCATTTTCCTCACCACCCCCATTCTCACAGATCTGGGGAAGATCAACCTTCCCTTGCCAGTGGAAGCTGGCTATCAGTGGTCGTGGGAAACCACCGTGAGCACGGAGATTGGTCCAGCCGACCTCCAGGCCACGTTTGCCTCCGCGCAAGAGATCCGCGAGGGCTGGCTCAAATTGAATGAATTATCCTAGTATCGCTTCGTTTCACTCTAGTGCCCACGCATTTGTACAAGGAGAAATCATGACCCCTATACAACTTACCCTCACGCTTGATGAGACCAATATGGTGCTGGAAGCTCTTGGACAGCTCCCTTATGTCCGTGTCTATACCCTGATCACTAAAATGCAACAGCAGGCCTCGGTATCCCTGAAAGAACAAGCACCTCCGCCGACAGAGAGCAATGGTTTTGGGAGTCACTCCCTTGAGCATGCAGGAGAGGTACAATGATTACAGCCGTAAATCCCCTCCAGGTCTATTTGAAACTTGATACCATCTCCGGTGGTCTGGCCATTGACTCCTCCGGAAAAGGCTACGCCGCCAAGGTCCAGGGCACGCCCACCGTGCTCCCCGACGATACCCTGGGTGCCTGCCTCAATCTGAACGGGAGGACGGACTATCTCACGTTGCCACCGGCAAGTATCCCCATCGGAAGCGCCCTGACGATCTCCTTCTGGGCGTATGGGGGAAATGCCCTGCCACGAAACTGCGCTATCATTGAGGCCACGGACGCAAATAACCTCCCAACGTTGAGCGTGCGAGTGCCCTGGGGAGATGGCACGCTCGATTTTCTCTGTGGCAACAATGGCAGCAGCAACGATACCGTATCACAGACCGTCCAGGCCGCTGATTACAAAGGGGGCTGGACCCATTGGGCCTTGTCGAAGGATGCCAGCGCTGGCACGATGCTGGTCTATCGCAATGGCGCACCCTGGCTGAGTGGGACGGGGAAAACGCAGCACCTCCCCGCGAGCACCACGGTCCGGCTTGGAGCGACCATCAGCGGCAACGGGTATTATCCGGGCAAGCTGGCCCAGGTACGCATCTACAACCAGGTGTTGAGTCAGGACGAAATCACCTATACCATGGAGTCGGACCGTACGGCCCTCTCCTCGTTTCGTCAAAGTTTTCCCATCGATTTCACGCTGCGGACCGGCGATGAAGAGGAGACGCTGCCGATCACCTCAGATCCTGCGGGCGAAAATCTCTATCTGGAGATCACCAATGCCTCGGCCCAAACGCTGTATCTGACGGCCCCCTCGACGACCTCCGTGAGTGCCAGCAACTTTCATTTTACCCTGCGCTTCCGACCGGATACGCTCTCGCCAACGTTTCTTGCCTATCTCTCCAGTGCCGTCACCAAAATTGCGACGGGCATTCAACCACCGCTGCTCTCCTCGGTCCTGCAAGGCATTCTCCTGGATACCACGGCTCAGTTACAGACCTCCCTCCAGCAACTCAATTGGGATATTGGCTACGCCGAGGAACCTGCGGGAACGATAGCGCTCTATTTTCTGAGTAAAGCGGCCCAACAGCTGACGCCCAGCTCAACCGCGACGATTACGCTGCCACATGTCAGTGCCAGTAGCGTCAGTGGGACCCACACCACCAGGGTCGAACTCCAATACCAGCAACTCACCGCGGGCAACGACCCCACGCCCCTCAGTGGAAAACGCCAGATCCGTCTGAGCGTGGTCAATCAGAGCGGCCAGAAACAAATTCCACTTCATGCCAGTTTTGTAGACTATGACACGATTCTGAACAACGGCAATCCGAATACCCTGACACTCCAACTGACCAATGTCCTCCCGGCAGATCTACCCAATACACACACCAATGCGCTGGCCCTGAATACGGACCCCAATGCCCCTTCTCGGTTCCACTTTTCTTTCGATATCGAGAGCACAAGCGGCACCAAAAGCTGGGCGCTTGGCTCCTCAAGCCAGGTGAAAGCGATCACCATGGTACCCGACACACTGATTGAGTCCAGTTGGTCCGCAACGCAGGTAAGGGTATCAGCTCAGGACGATCCAGAATGGCAGTTGACGCCAACCGCGTCGAAGACCGAGCTCCAGGCCGGTGAAATCATTACCTTGCACATTGGAAACATCATCTCGACGCTGCCTTCGGGTCCAACCAATCTCTACATCCGTTACGAAAATATTCCAGGGTATTGGGATGGACAGATAGTCGTTGTTCTGGAGAAAACACCGCTGCTGTATCGAGGCAATCTCGTTGGGATTGGCACAGCTAATCCAAGCAGACCCCTGACGGTGTGTTCGACTCCCGCAAATCAGGAGTTAGTGAGCTTTGCGGACCCTTCGGGGACGACAAAATGGCATATCAATCAAAACTTTGGTGGGTCAGCGCTCAATTTCGTTGAGACTGGCGTTGCTGACGGACGGCTCTATCTCAAGGCTGGCGGCAATGTGGGCATCAATACAACCACTCCTGCGGCCTTGCTGGAGATCAAGGGACCAGACGATCACATTTTTATCACCAGTCCTCGGAACACAACCTGGGGAATAATTAATGCGGGAGACGACAAGTTCTATCTTCAGTATCGAGCACAGGGCGCATACAAAAACAACGCACTGTGGCTGGATCAGACAGGAGCACTGACCGTTACAGGTTCGATGAATGCCAGCGCCTTTGCCACCTCAGGTCAGGTCAGCGCCGGTAGCCTCAAAATTGGCAACGCGACCGTGAGTGCTTCTGGCAGCAATATTGGGATTAACACAACAACGCCTGTGGGCATACTGGAGGTAAAAGGGGATAACAA
>DAOTTL010000176.1:0-8337 GCA_034438135.1 Ktedonobacteraceae bacterium
AATTGCACCGCGAGAGGCACAGCTACAACGCTCCTGAGCGTTGCATCTCGCATGCCTTCACAGGCTGGCTTCCTGGCATTTTGCTCAAAACAATCTCTTGAAAACAGTGGAAATACCCATACAAATACTCGCCTCTCGCAAAGGCTTACGTCAAGCAGCCTCTTGTGCTATCCTATAGGGGTAGTGGTCAAAAGGGTTGGTTCGCTCCGTTTGGATTTGAAACTTGGTTATGTGCTATTTTCGCAGTGGATTATGGCATGGTCAAAAGGGCTGTTGGGGTCCGTTTGGATTTGAAACTCTCCCGCTCTGGCCTGTCCTCTGAAGAAACTGATTGAGGTTAGAGGGCTATTTGTGCCGGAAAGATACAAAAGGAGATAAGGGAGAGATCCCTTATCTCCTTTTGCAGCTACTAACACAACTTGATATCTGCGAGTTGGATCTTGATTTTGCTAGGTGTGCATTCCATGCTGCTAAAAGTGTATATAATAACAGCCCAGGTTACTTAGATAGGTGTTGACAGACGTGTTGCATACGCATGAGAACCTCTTCACTCACATCAGATAGTGTGTTCAGTTGGTTACTGGGTTGGCGCGATGATCCCTGAGCACTACTTAAGTGATGGGGATAATAATACTCGTGCTACGGCGACTCAGATGGGACTTCCAACATTCCTGAAATTTCAAAGAAGACAACAAGTGGTGAAGACGGTCCTGCGCACAATCCTTGATCGCGTTCTCACCGAGGCTCAGAAGACTGGACGTATCTCGAAAAACCTGAATATTCCTCAGTCCTATGATCTTATCTTCCCGGCCTTCGATCACGAGGATAATCAAGAGCTGGGGACCGCCGTCTCCTATCTGATGCAGGGGCTGACCGCAGCTCGCGGTCAGGGCTGGATCTCCAATGAGACGGCGATGCAGTTGCTTTTCCAATTTTGCAATCTGGAGGTGGACGTTTCTGAAGAGCTTGCACGTATCTCACGAGATCAGCCGTCAGCTCATCAAGGTCAACCAGATCACTCTTCCTCCGAGTCCGAGACGCAGGTCACACGGTCCAGCGCAGAAGATATCTCCTGAGCAAAAAAAGACTTTCGCACCTGCTATCAACGAAAACACAATAGAAAAAGAGAGGGATAGGAGATCACTCATGAGCAGTCCAAACGATGCCGTTTTTCTTGTGCCTCAGGCCAATATCGATGCCTACGATGCCTACCAGGCCAGCAAACACTCCACTGTCCATAGTAATAGTAGCACCTCCTCCTCAAGTTCACGCCATACCAGCGGACTGAGCAAGGCCAGACAACATGCCAAAACTACAAAGGCCGCAACCTTACCACATAAGGCGCGTTCCCACGGCTCAGATCTGCCCACTGGCGTCGAAGATCAGAGGTTTTAGCCATGCCACTGGACAATAGAAAAGCTGCACATATTCAGGATGTTCTGCCGAAGACCTGGACTGGTCGTCAGAAAACGGTCGTCTTTGTCTCTACCAGTGCCGGTAGCTATAGCTATACAGCCGTCGCGGTGCTCTTTCGACCGCATAACGTCATCGATCCGCAGATCCCTGACCTGGTCGGACGAGCGCCGGGTGTTCCTGCCGATGTCACGCTGATTGCTCCTATTGGCACAAATTTCACAGGAGTCGTCTACATCGCAGACACCCCGACCGCCAGCGCCGTCGCCGTCGCGTCCAAATACGAGATCATCGAGGCCGTTCCGGTCGGAATACTGCCCACAGGCAGTCATTACCACGTCTCCTTGCGCCGTCTGCGCTGAGGTGGAGTCTGACTCTTACCTGTGAAGAAACCACCTCATCCGAAAGAAAGAAAAGAAGCCTGCCTGAGTGGAAGCCCCTCTAAACTCTCTTAAAGCAAGGGATAACTGGCTGCGACCATCACGGCGGTAACGGCCAGGTTGAAGGGTTCTCATTTCCCAGAGCGCGTACCCGCTTCACCTTCACTCATGCTGTTCGCTCGATGTTGATGGTAGAGCGGGTAGCAACCCCTGGGATGGCGTCTGGCCGGGCTGTGACAGGAGAGTGGCCAGACGCTGCTGAGTGGCCCTGGTCTTGGGATGCTCCGAGCCAAGTGTGTGTTGACGGATGGCAAGCGCCCGTTGATACAGCGCCTGTGCCTCCTGAGGCTTCCCCCGGGCTTCTCGATGCGCCGCAAACTCATGCACCGTCTCGGCGGTTTCAGAATGATCGGCTCCCAACTGCTGCTCTCGAATGTGTAATGCTCGCTGATAGAGCGGCTCTGCTTCCTCATACTTGCCCTGACAGGTGTAGAGACACGCCAGTCCGTGGAGCGGATGGGCCACATCAGAATGCTCGGGTCCAAGGTGCTGCTCCCAGATCTGCAACGATCGCTGGTAGCGCGGCTCCGCTTCCTCATACTTGCCTTGCTCTCTGTAAAGGTCTGCCAGATTATTGAGCGAGGCGGCCATCTGGGGATGCTCGGGTCCAAGGTACTGCTCCCAGATCCGCAATGCTCGCTGCTGCAACAGCTCCGCTTCCTTATGCTTGCCCTGCTCGGCGTAAAGATTTGCCAGATTATTGAGCGAGGCAGCCACCAGGGGATGCTCGGGTCCAAGGTGCTGCTCCCGGATGCGCAGCGCCCGCTGCTGCAACAGTTCCGAGTCCTCATACTTGCCCTGCTTCTTGTAGAGGTTTGCCAGATTGTTGAGCAAATGGGCCACCTGGAGATGCTCGGGTCCAAGGTGCTGCTCCCGGATGTGCAGCACTCGCTGGTACAGCGGTTCCGCTTCCCCATACTTGCCCTGATTGTAGTAGAGAATCGCCCATCCCTGGAGCGTCATAGCCACAGCAACATGATCGGGTTCCAGGTGCTGCTCCTGGATGCGCAAGGTCCGCTGATAGAGCAGCCCCGCTTCCTCATACTTGCCCTGCTCCCGATAGAGGAGCGCCAGATTGTTGAGTGTCGTAGCCATCTGGGGATGCTCGCATCCTGACTGCTGCTCAAAAAGATGAAGCGAGCGCTGATACAGTAGCTCGGCAACACTATAACAGGCATGCTCGTAGAGATAGCGTCCGACGCGATTCAGGAGATCTGCCCCTTCGACGAGAGCCAACCCATAGTGCTGGATCAGGGTGTCGCATTCCTGAGCCAGCTCCAGATAGCGCAGGCATTGTGGCCAGGTTCGTGCATCTTCCGTCTCACGAGGAAACACTTCATTCAGCGCACAGACTACCCGCTCGACCCATTGTTGCTGGATCATTGGGGTCAGCCGATCTCTTTGCACCACCTGCACCAGCCGATGGATACTCAGCAGGCGATCTTCCTCCAGGCGCTTCACCAGGGAGAAGGCAAGCAGGTTCGCCATCATCTGATTCAGGGTCAACAGATCAGAGGCGGACTTGTGGAGCACAGGAGGCCAGTGAGCAGCCCCCTCTTGAATGAATTCCTCCGGGATATGGTCAGGAGGCAGAAAGGCACAGAGATGCAAGAGTTCCGCCGTTGCGGGATTGGCCTCTTCGATCCGCTGAAAGGAGAGCGACCAGGTCGTCGCGACTGAGTTGGGATAGTCGGTCGCCTGGCATCCACGCAGGGCCAGTAGCACCTGATGATGATCCTGATACAGGTGCAGGTAATCCTTGAAACGACATCTCGTTTCTTCGATATAGGCTCCTGCCTGGTCCAGAGCAAGCGGAAAACCATCGAGGGCAAGCACGATATTGGTGGCCTCATTGATCTCTTCATCAGTTGTAGACCGACGTTGCGCACGATGCAGCAAGAATTGCGTTCCCTCCATAACACCCATCTTTTCCACTTCAAGCGGGATAGCCAGGGAGCCAACTGCATGAGCACGGGTAGTCAGGAGCAGGTTTCCATGGCCTCGTTGGGGAAGGTACTGCTGGATGGTGGAAACGTCATCAACGTTATCAAAGATCAGCAACCAGCGCTGCTGGCATTGCTCCAGCCAGAGTTTGAGTGCTGCCACAAGTTTGCTCTGATCCTTCTCGTCTTTCGCCGGGAAAGCAGGAAGTAGCTCAGCCAGGGAGACAAACCCGGCCAGGATTGTTTCCTCGCTTGCCGCATTGATCCACAGGATATGCATCCAGGGGTCTCTCTCCTGGGCGCGGTAGGCATATTCAACGGCAACCTGCGTTTTGCCGATACCACCAAGCCCCTTAATAGCCTGTGGCTGGATCAGTGCCACCCGACGCTGATCATTGGCTCTCTCAGGTGAGAAGTGCTGAGCAATCTGGTCCAGGAGGGTATCACGTCCCGCAAAATAGGGATTGCGTACATAAGGGACGGTCCAGAGCATGGGCATCTTTGTGAGGGAGAAAGATGGTTCTTCCGTGCTTGAAGGTTCCCTCTCGGTGGTGGTGCATGGCGAGTATTCTTCGACCAACCCCAATTCTTGCGCACTTTTGCCAAAAAGGACACAGAGTTTGGCGCGGAAATACGCGCCGGGGGTGGTCACTCCGAGTTCCCAGCGACTGACGTTATGTTGGGTAGTACCAAGATCACGGGCAACCTTTTGCTGGGACCATCGGCGAGCCTTTCGCTCTTCAATCAACTGTGTTCTCATACCCTTTTTCAAGATAGACCCTCCTGAACTGCATACGCATCAAATGGTATAAATGGTATAACAATTTGGATTAGATGGTCTTTTCCTTCCGGAGGCCAGTCATATATACTTTTAGCAGAGGGTTTCGCAAAAGGAGCATCTCCACCCTGGCCGTTCACCAACGGACTGCTTTTCAATAGTGTTAAGGTTGTTTCAGGGCCGACAGCCCTGAAACAACCTCAATACTCTAACTCTCCGAGCGCCACAAGCGCGAGGAAGACGACTTTTGCGAACCACTGACTTCTCATACTACTAGATGTTCTTTTAAGATACCTCTATTCAGAGAGAGATACAAGTAGTTAGAACACTAATAGCAGGGTTTCTCAAAAGTCGCATTTCAGCCGTTGCCAAACCCCTCCCCAGGAAAACAGAGGATGGGCGGCCAGGGAAAGAAAGACTGTTGAGAAACCCTGATACCAATAGGAGGGTAAAGCGTGATTTGTATAACGACACGCTTCCGATTAAAACACTTCTGGCATCTTTTGCGATTCTTTATTCTCTATAGAGGGATGAAGCGTGATCTCAAGTCGGCCTCTGGATTGATACGTTACGCTTTGCTTATGCAAAATCCACTGGTTTGCTATACGTTCTCTCTATGGGAATCGGAAGAAGCTTTCAGGGATTTCTCGAATGTGCCAAGCCACCTTCATGCTCTTCGAGAGGCTCGGCCACTCTGCCTTCATATCTGGTCTGCTTATTGGAAAATCGATGCCGTCAGCAGACACGCCAATCAATGGCCTGGCTCAGTCCCATGGCCTGCTACGATTTCTCAACCTGCCAGTCTTCGCCATCTGCTATCACAGGCTAATAAGAAGGAATTTGTATGATTTTTCTCATGCGGATACTTTTGAGTCTGGGTTTAGGATGTGTTTTCCTGGCCAGTTCTATACCGAAGCTCTACAATCCAAAAGGGTTTGCCCTGGCAGTCGTAGAATATCGTGTACTACCAATCCACCTGGGGCTACTCTTTGGGCAGCTTCTGCCACCATTGGAATTCTTCCTTGCTTTGCTCCTGTTGAGTGGTGTTGAGGTGCGCCTGGTTACTCTTATTTTGTTCTTTCTGCTTCTGAGCTTTCTCTTCGCTATTAGCATAAATATGGGTCGTGGACGTGATTTAGACTGTCACTGTTTTGGTGTAGTAAGACAGCGAAAAATCGGCTGGCAGACCCTTTTACAGGATGGACTGCTACTGTGCATGGCGGGTATCCTTGTTGGCCTGGCGTCAAACTGGATGGGGCTGGAGCCATGGTCAATTTTCCGCTTTATCAGCACAGGCATGACGCAATACTTGGTACCTCTGTTCCTCTGCTTTGGAGTAACACTCGCTGTAACTGTAGTACTCAGGAGGAAACCTATCGTAGCGAGAAGGAAACGTGTTTCCAAATCTGAGATGGTAAGTAAGCTGTAAGTTTAAGGTTTGTCATAAAAGGAGGAAGTGTATTTTATGAATCCTGTCTGGCTAATTAGCTATGTTGTGTTGTGGATACTCGTCGCCATTTTAGCCCTCTTAACAGTAGGTCTTCTTCAACAACTGGGCTTTCTTCAACGAGAATTTGCAACGCTCAAAAGAGAGCGGGGAGAGGAAAGTAGTTCATCTATTCCACCCCTGGATAAGGATGGTCCCGATATAGGAGCAAGCTTACCGGAGCGCACTTTCAGGCCTTTCAACGGCCACCAGGCGGTATCGCTAGCTGCTCCTTACAATCAACATTGTACAGTGCTTCTCTTCCTGACTATCACCTGCGAAAGTTGTCAACACATGGTAGAGTTTATCAACGAGTTCTTGCAAGCAGAAGGGTTTCAAGGGACTGCCGTCACTTTTCTACGAGCTGACACAGGGGGTTGCCAGGCATTTCAGCAGGTCTTTCCATTGAACATCCCCACTATCTGTGATGACGATCATTCGATATCGATGGAATTTGAAATACACCGCTTTCCTTTAGGTCTCTTCTATGATGCAGAGGGAAAACTCTTGCGCAAAGGCATCGTTCAAGAGCGAGAAGATCTGCTGGCATTGCTAGGAGATGGTACTGCTTCCCCGGAAGCACAGGCGAAAATGTTCCCGACACTGTACCCGGCGCTGGCTCCGTCATCTGTTGCAGCTTTTTATGAAGAAAAGGAGATACTCGATGTTCAAAAGTAGGAAAGATCAATTCAGCGATCCTTCAGATCGACGAGGGTTTTTTATCTCAGTAGGCAAGATGGTCGCTGGACTGGCAGCCATCGTCACAGGGGGTAGCCTCACGGCAGGACAGGCTCTCGCCGCCACGCTCGCTCCTGAAAGTATTCTGTATTGTTGTACTGGTGTGGCTTGCTCTGGTTCATCTTGTCCTTCAGGCTCAACGAAGGAATACTCATGGTGTTGTTGTGCGAACTCTTCAACGACCGTTTTCTGTAACGACTGCTTTGCTTCATCGGGTAAGTACATCTGTACGTATAGCGCTTATTATAAGGGGTCAACATGTAACAGTAGCACATGTCATCCATAATCGCTGACAAGCTGACACTTTTTTGCCAGCGTAGGAGAGCTTTGGGCAGAGCGATGATGTCTATGAAAAAGGTGTCAGCATGTTGGCATAATTAAGACTCTATGGAGAGAAATAGTGCCCACACTTTCTCTCCTGAAAATTGAGAAAGGAGACCTCTATGAGTATTGTGTTTATGATACTTGATTTGCTGGCGTTCCTCATTGCTGGATTAACGGGAGTATTGCAAACTACTACGGTATGAGGGGTCTCCATGATCACTACGATCGGGTCCCTCGTGCAGGAGACTTCTACACGCATTTCCTGGTTCATTGCGACAAGCCTTTATATTCTCGCTTGTTTCGGGTCCTCGCTTGCCCTTGGAGCACTACTTGGAGGTCTGGGCGAGCTCATGCATTTAACGATCTCCAAATGGTCTATGTATCCTTCGCTCTCCGCGGTAGGAGTTGTGTTTGTCAGTTTCCTTGCCATGGCTTATGCACTGAGTGATGTGGGATTGCTTCATTTGCCACATCCTAGCATTTGGGATGCTGTTCCATTGGTCTGGTGGCGGAGATGGCGGCCATATGGAGCATCGCTGGCCTATGGAGCCGCTCTTGGTCTCGGCGTGATGACGCGCGTGAGGTTTGGTGCATTTTACATTATCTGCCTATGGTGTGTATTGAGAGGCGATGCTTTCTATGGCGCTATGCTGCTGGGAACGTATGGTTTGCTAAGAGCCCTGGTTCTTATCCCTGCAAGCTGGAGTATCTATGGCCGCAAGAGTTGCAACGAGATCACCTGTGAAAGTCGGCTGCCAGATCTCTACACATTCCTCAATCCTGTAAGGTTTATTGTCGGTGCTGCCCTTCTGCTTCTGGCTCTAGGACTCATCGCAGCTACATTCATTTTATAAAACTGGAGGTCACATGTCATACGTTTTACTCTTCATTCAGCTTCTTCTCGCTTGTGCGCTCTGATTAGCTGGTATTGGCAAAATACTTCAGCCAGATCAATTTCTGGCAGCCCTGCGTTTAAGTCGTTTCCCGGATAGGTTAGTCATGGCGTTTGCCATCATTGTCCCGCTTCTCGAAATTACTTTTTCCCGCGGGATTTTCTTCTTTCCGCCAACGCTTTTGCCAGTCGTTTCTGTTGGTATTCTCGGCTTTCTAGGGATTTTTACGCTCTGGATGGCCTACGTTTTATTCCGCAAGTGGAATATCCAGTGTGGATGCTTTGGAACAGCAAGTACTTCTGTAGGCATACAAGGCATAGGA
>DAOTTL010000177.1:0-4056 GCA_034438135.1 Ktedonobacteraceae bacterium
ACAGAGGGAAAAGCGAGAAGAAACCTACACTTGTAAGCAGGCTGCCCCACCCCCGAAAAGAGGAGAAATGGATGAGCCTGGTAGCAGCTTTGCTGCTACCAGGCTCATCCATTTCTCCCTTAAAATCTGGCAGCTGCGCCGCCAGAACTAGCTTTTCTTTGACCTGGTCGTAGGGGTGATAGCTGGCGTCGGAGAAGTCGGCTTCTTGGGCGTGGTTGGCAAAGGCAAAGCAGGCAGAGCCAGCAATGTATCATCATCGATCAACTTATTATATTTGAAAGATTTTACACCCTTCAAAGCACTTGTATCGACCGAGACATTTGCCGTAACTGGCCAGCCAGCCTGGTGACCAACCATCAACTGATAGGGCGCTTTTCCTGCCGTTTTTTGTACGACATGCGAAACGTGCCAGGAGAGTGTGATCGTTGAAATGCAATTCTTAGGCGTCAGAGTCAGACCTCCCCACATAGAGTAGCCGGGAAGATCGCTAGAGGTCGCAGTTGGGGCACCTGGCTCCTGAATTGCCCAGGGACGAGCATGCATGCCATCCCTGCCAAGCCTGTAATCGCCTGTGGGACAATAGCGAGCGCTGGTATCAGGATAGCTCGAATAATACTGACTACAGCCAGTCACAACGTACCCATCAATATCCGTATAGCTCCCGCCACCACCACCAGAGGTAGGCGGCGGAGTCTTTCCAGTAGTTGTAGTTGTAGTTTTGGCTGCTCCCGGTGTGTTCGGAGTACAAAGGGTCGCACCAGAATTAAAGCCGGTTGCGCTGTTTAGAGTAGCTCCAGCAGGTGCATAAACACGGAGATAGTCGGCATAGGTATTGTATCCGTAGACTGGTCCCTTCTGCTGATAGTCCAGTGTGATGGTCAGATTGTGGGTAGCACCACCCTGAGCATCCAGAACAACCTGATCAGCGAAGGTTGAGTGAACATACTGAGCTGCCTTGCTGATACTAATGTTCGACTGGACGACCATAAAGCCATCGGTACCGTTGGTGAAGGTGGGCATTGCACCGCTGTCGTCATTTTGCTTAAGCAAATTTTCAGCCACTGGATTATTCAAATAAATCTGCAAGTCACGAGACTTGAGATCCTGCTGTAAAAGTTTCGCAAAAGAAAGCAATTGACTGATCTTCAATTGGTGCACACGCGCCAGCAAGAGCTTGCCGACAAGGTTCGTGAAAGCTTTACGAGTCTGATGGGTATCTGTACCGGTCTTATTAGCCTGAACACTAATAAACCGTGGGTCCTGCTGATACTGATGCAATTTGTTTTCAAGGTTCTGCGCGGTAATTGTCTCGTTATATTCCGCTATTTTCAGAGGTCCAGTCACCTGTAGCAACTGCTCAATAACAACAGGTGTGATCTGGATATCTCCATCCACGGGACCCCCACCCTCAGCCTGGAAATAGTGCATCACAATCTGGGCGGTCGTGGGATAGTCCGCCGAAACATTCGCGTCACGAACACCAAAATTGCCGAAGTTCATCCAGCTATACTGGGTTGGAGGCGTAGCTCCCAATTCATTCCCATTGCCACCGTAATCCAGTTCCGCGATATCGGTCAGGCCAAAGGAACCCATACGACCACCTTGCAGGGACAGAACACCATACTGACCTTCAAACCCCCCGCTTGGACGCAATTCACCGCGATCAAGCGTTTGAACCAGGAAACGACGCTGATGATCGACTCCGAGTAACCAGGAAACTGGACCAATCATCGTCTCGACCTGCGTAATCAGATCCTGGACTCCAGAGATCTGACCCAAAGCTTTAGTCAGTAGGGCCTTCTGAGCAGCACTAATTGGCAGTTGAGAAAGATCAACCTGGCTCATCTGCGTCTGAATATCGTTAATATAGTACTGCGCATGCACCATCGTGGCCTCGATATTGTTGATATCATCAGCCGTTATCAAGGGTTTTGTCGAACCCGAGGAAAGAGGCGAACCATGAACTATATTCGCACCCATCTGCGCAACGCCTATCAACTCCTGACCCATACGCGATACATCTAACGCAACCTGAACCAACCGCTGCGCCTCTACTAACTTGCTACTATACTCTGGCGCGAACTGTTGAAGCAGTGACTCGATATCTGGACGATCGACCATATCCTGTAGCTGGAGAAAGTCGTCCTGAGCCTTGATCAACTCTGTTTTCGCATTTGCTAACTTTGAAACATCCAGGATTGAGGTAATATCATTCTTATTGGCAGGAATTAAGTCTTTGATGGCCAGAAGATTGCTAATGCCGTCGTTGGCAACACCCTTGATGTTTGTATAAGCATTATAACCGACCAGACCAACGATCAACGGAATCAAAAGTATTACGAGCAAGCTCACAATGATCGCGGCACTGATGATCTTGGCCCATTTCTGGTAATGTTTCTTTTTTCCCTGACGTTCCCAACGCCGCAACAGAGAATGCCGTACAATCGCCTGTTTGCCCGTTATTCGATAGTATCCATCGCCCTGAGCCTGTATAGGAACCGAGAAAAGTTCCGCACTCGCCAACTGCCGACTATCCCGGCGCAAACGTTCCAGCTCCGCAGTCGGCGTTGTCCAGGCATCCTTTTTAATAGAGAGCGTGATATCATCGTCCTGAACTGGTGCGCTTTTCTCCTCACTACTATCCTGCGCTGAAACCTCGGATGGCTGAGCGCCTGCTTCCACAAGGTGCTCATCAGGAAGTGCCGATGTTTGAGTAGCAGCGATACTCGCTTGCTCACTCTTGATGATCACCTTTACGGCACGCTTCTTTTCAGTAGGTGTATCATCTTCATCGTCAACATTAAAATCCTCTCCAACGTGCTCGCTCATCTGTTCAGCGTTTTCGGCCTCTACAGATCCCGCCACAGACACACCTTCACCCGGCAAAATCACCGCAGCCTCATTCAGATCGGACGGAGGCATCTGCTCATCACCATCACCACTTATCTGAGCCTGGTCTGGCGCTGCCATCAAACCGGTCGTCTTAGACATACCTTCAGAGATTGACTCAGGCTGAATTACCTGCTGTGGATCCGTTGAAAGAGCTGCTTCGTCGTCTTCAATCAACAACGTCTCAGGCTGCTGCTCTATCTCAGCCAGATTAGCTGTGGATGCGGCAAGCTCCCTCTCAGCCAATTTAGCCGTGGGATCGGCAGGCTCCGTCTCAGACACATCTCCTTCAGACGAGTCCTCCTGAGCATCTGGTTCAAGCGATGGAAAATCTAACTGGACAGGAGACAAAGCAATAGCAGCGTCAATGGCTGGTTTATCCTCATCTTGCTCAGCACGTACCTCCTCCAAACGAACCTCTCCCAAATCAGATACTGACTGCTCAGACATCTCTCCTGCGCCATTCAGTTCGGGTAAGGACTCCTGAGAAACTTGAGTTGACTCGCTTGATTCATCAAGAATAGCCACTGGAACATCCTCCGCCATAATCCCAGGATGTTCTTTATGCTCTTCAGCAACGGAAGCAGTTGGAGGGGCATCCGGGACTGATGCAGATTCACCGGACGCGAGTTGGACCGTTCCATCTTCGGCAGAAATATCATGGAGCGCCGGCACTGGCATAGAAGAGCCATCAGCTCCAGCACATTGAGAAATGGCCTCTCTTTTAGTCTCATCAGAAACAATCGCCTGGGGAGACGCCACTTCACAGTTACTACCATTTTGCCCATCAGTTCCATGCTTTTCAACTGGAGGGGAATGATCAATAACCTTCGCCCCGGGAACAATCGCACGAAATCCCCAGGGATGTCCATCAGCATGAAGCATTAAACATGATTGGACCATCTCCAGAACTGACTCCGACGAAGAGAGACGATAGCGTAACGAAATCTCTTCTACAGATATATCTGTCTCAAAATAGTCTTCAATAGCAGATTTGCGTCTATGATAGCGATTCTTCGCTCGTGTACTTAACTGTGAAATATCTTCCTCAAGCCAGGAAGTGATATCGCGCTTGCGTGTCATCACTTTAGGAGAAAGGTCTATTTGCATACTGGACAAGGGTCCACCTCCGTTACCTCGATGATAATTTATAACAGAGACATTTTT
>DAOTTL010000178.1:0-3476 GCA_034438135.1 Ktedonobacteraceae bacterium
AAAAATCGCCTCTGTCCAAAACTTCGTATTGAGCATTAGTAAGCATAAAGAAGAGATCATATATTTTTAGTTGATCGTCACTGTCCCAGATCCCGCAGGAAAGCGGACTCTGACCGCGAAAGCTATTCAACTCATCGATGATTTCGGGGGCGTGTCCAGGTGCTTTTAAGGCCCAATATTTCTTGATTGCACCCGCCATAATGGACTTACCCGGTTCAGCATAAAAACGGTCGTAAGAAGCCTGCAAGGCCTGAGCAATGCCCGTATTTGCATCATATTTCTTTTGCTGCTGCATTTCTACGAGCACGTGGGCAGCCTGGACCACTCCCCAGCGGCTTTTATACTGTCGGAAGGTTTGCTCATAAGGAAACACTTCTCGAATCTTCTCATTGAGAAACTCACGTTCTACTGCATCCTGAGATCCGGGCATCTGTAGACGCAGGCGCTCAATAATAAAGCGTGGAACCAGGGCATGTGCCTGGTAGGCTGAAAAACCCTGATGTCTGCCCAGACGTCCGAAGCGCTGAAGAAAACTGCCTGCGTTCGATGCCTCAAAAACGAGGTAGTTGATGTGGAAATCGACGCCAATATCCACCGTTGACGTACCAACAAGAATGTGTTTTTGCAGAGAATCACGTTTCTCCTCCGCACCAGTCAGACCTGTGTTTTCTCCCACGCTAAGACCAAAGGGCTGAAAATATCCCTGCAAAAACGTTGTCAGGCGGCGAGCGGTTGCGACCGAATAGACGAGAATGGCAGCTTTGGAGTCAGGGTAAGTATGAAAGAATTGCCGCATATCTTCGACATGTTCCATTACCCAGGCCTCTACCGTGGCATCCTGGCTGACCTCATGAAAATGCAGGTCACAGGCTTGCAAGATACAGCGATAGTTCTCACGCTTTTGGGAAGCATAATGGCCCTTGATGACCTTATAGCGCACACCTCCCTTATCTAAAAAATGAGTGAGAAGTTCGCCAGGAGTCGCAGAAAGAAAGATATATTTTTTGCGCTCAAGAGGCTTGTCGCGATAAGTTGTCAGCAAATAGCCGAGCATATTCATGACAGAGATAACCTGAGGTACTCCGAAGACATGAAATTCATCGAAGAGAAAATAATCAAAGTAGGAACTGGCGGTAACTGCTAGCTCTTTGCGCTGATGGTTCCAGCCATATTGATGGCTGAGCATAAGATGCACGAGATCGGGATTTGTCAGGAGAATGTGATTTCTCTCCACAAAGCGGCGGACCTCTTCTATGCGCTTCGTCTCATCGTGCTCCAGCATCACGCGACTAATTTTCGGGCCATCCATGCTATCATTGCGAGGAAGCTGGATATGCAAACGTTGTTCGTATGTTTTCAACGCCTCGTGCTGGTCGCGGATCAACTCATTTGTCGGGTACATAGCAAGAACCGTTTGATTATCCTGGAAGGCTGGCAGGTAAGCAGCCAGGCTTTTCCCATCTCCGGTCATAGCGGTATTAAAGATAAGTTCGATCTCTGGATCATGAAAAGCATTCCACGTCTCAGCTTGATGTTTAAGCAAACGTATTGAGCCAATGAGTTCCGTCGTCAGATCTTCTTCGGAATAGACAGGACTGATTTTTAGCGTGTCATGCTCCATGTTTTCTCCCCCTTTCATCTGTGTTGTATTATTTCCACCCATCGGAGTGTTGAATGCACAAAAACATGTCGTTTTGTAGATTTAGCTGGTCGCATAGCCTATATTTCCAGGAGTATAGTCTTCTAATAGAGCTTGCCCATCATTGCCACTTCCTGGCTCATTTCTTCGACGAGTTTATCTGGTGCCAGGGCCTTTACCTGTGATCCATAGCCGAGCAGGAGGCGTTTCGCCCACCAGATTGACTTCGCGTAGCCTTCCACGATGGCTCCCTGACCGTCATCCAGCAGCGTCAGTTGCTGCTCACGCAAGCGTGCGCTCAGGCTCTTGTGGCGAGCCATCATTGGTGAAACCCAGTAACGGATCTTGACTCCTGTGCGTGTACGGGTGCCAGGAGAGAATTTTTCGTGCGATGTATCCAGCGTAAGTGAGCCCGGGCGAATACGATCAACCCGGTAGTCTACATACGCACCCTGTTCTGACAGAAACGCGGTGAAATACCAGTGCCCTTCGCGGTACTCCAGTTCATAGGGTTCCGCCCGAGTGTGATAGATGGGCCTATCATCGAGGCTCTGGCCAAGAGGCGTATAAGCAAAAGCAATATACATGCTCTCTTCAAGCGCCCTGTCCAGGAGCAGAATAGTCTCTCCATGCTGGCTATAATCTTCCGCCGGAGAAAGCGGGAGCAACAACGGACGCGCTTTACGCTTCCGTTTCTGCGCAACCAATTGACGGCTTTTTTCCGAAAAGAGCCATGCCCAACGTTTGAGGAGAAGCTGAATCGCCTCCGCGTAAGGTGTCCCTGGCGTAAACCCTTCTTGTAGCGCCACAAAGGCCCGTGCTTCACGTTCATCAATCTCGATAAAAAAAGCAGGTTGCACGAGTCTGAAGGTGCCATCACGCCGATCATAAGAGATGGCCAGAAGCATGCGCCTCTGTTGGTCCGCGCACCAATGCTCAAGTTCCGGGTCATCTGGCCCAGGTAAATCTTTCAGTTGGGAATCTGTCAGCGTTTCAATATCGCGATCAAGGGCGCGAACACGTGGACCCTCGCCATAGAAAGGCAGCCGGGCAGTAATCTCCTTGCTGGTCAAACTGTCAGGCCAGGAAACTTGCAAAAGGACAGCCAACAAAACGGTGCGCAAGGTTTTCTCATAACTGGCTGGCCTGCGAAATACAGACTCTTTCTCGGCATCATCCATAAAACAATCCTCATCAAAATAACAGAGTGATCTATTCCAAACGCAAAACAATGCTTGTATATGTGGGGCCTTGCCTTCACCTGGCCTCAAACGATTTTCTGAAGGAAGTGTAGCAGAGTGGGTGGGACAAAATCTGTCCAAACACAGGAAAAAAGGACCAAATTTTGCGTGGAAAGAAAAACTGCACGATCCGTTTCCTGGCAACTATCAGATGTTCCTCGTACACTTCAACCCCTGGTAAAACAACATAATTATATAGAAAGTCGTGATACGTATCAATATTATAATGGAAAGCCATTGTATTGGCTATTTTATCTCCATAGTGGCTATACAGAGGGCATAGTGTTGTAGGAGCAGTGAGTAGAGGAGGGTTGCTCATAGCGGATGGCAATCTCAGGAAAGAAAACTCGTCCCCTGAAACCTGATTATCGGGTTTGGAAAAATTTCCAAACCCGATAATTTCAATCTCTGCCGAGACTCTTCGCTCCCTTCGACAAGGGTGCTTTGTCGGATAACCGGCAATAACTTAAGTTTCAATCTCTTCCGAGACGCTTCGCTCCCTGCGACCCCGCTTACGCTTGCATATCGCGCAAGAAATGGGTAGTTTCAATCTCTCCCGAGACGCTTCGCTCCCTGCGACTTCCCTCAAACATGCT
>DAOTTL010000179.1:0-3322 GCA_034438135.1 Ktedonobacteraceae bacterium
CGTTGCTGGCTCTTGGCGTTGCTGGATTGGTTCTTTCCCTGCATGTATCTGGCGTATTGCCTGCCTTCTCATTCTGGACTGTCGTCACAGTTGTTTCGTTGGATGGTTGCCTGACATTTCTTCAGGCATTTTTATGTGCCAGGCCTGTCCTTGCCCTTTCATTCTCGCTTGTCAGTAGATGCTTCCTGGGTCAGGAAACCTTCTTATACAGATATTCAGGCACCTGGCTGTTATGGATATCAAGTTGATGGGACAACGTTCAGTTACGCAATCGTTTTTCAAATAGCATCAACATAAACCATTGCGCTTCTGTTATGGTAGAATGTGGTCGAAAAATGTCAGTCTGCCGATACTCTAGCGTTTGCAGTAAAGTTGAGAGGGATGAGTTTGCAGGCGACGAAGCTGCCTGCAAACTCATTCCTCTTTCTCCTTGAAATATGACTGAACCCTTAGGTTCTTTGAGCTTCAATTGTGGAGAGAGGCGTTGCCACCGATTCGACGGTTGGCTCAGACTCGCGAAGGGCATAGGGAGCCGCACCATGTTTTTTCGGCAAGAGGATGGCCTGGTAGCGTGAGAAGTAGTACGAACCAACAATCAGGACCATGGCCACAAATTGTGCGATAATAGTATACCAGTCGGGGAAGACCGATAACCAGGTGCCAGCCCAGGCAGGAACCCAGCTGAGAAAACCAACAGGTGCTGCATTAAACCAGCCTGCCTGCTCCATCTCAAAGACTTGCTCTCCCACCATAATAAAGAGCACTATCGCCAGCAATACCCCCGTCATGACCAGCATCCGTTTATAGGGAACACGCCGATTGCCCACGAAACTGAGAAAAGCGAGAATACCGGAGAAGAGAATACCCACCAGAGCACCGTAAAATACCACTGTCCCCCCAAGCTGGAGCTTGTAGCTTTGCAGGAAAAGCACGACTTCAAAACCCTCACGATAGAACGATGTCAATCCCAGGAAGATTAATCCCCCTATGATGCCAGCGCGTGAGGAGCCAGGAAGCTTCGAGCTTGCCAGGAGATTTTGCTTCCGACGATTTTGAAAGGAGATCCAGCCGGTCCAATATACTTTATGGAAAAACCAGTTCATCACGATCAACAAAACGATGATTGCAAGTAGCCCGGTCCACGCCTGGAGGGCCAACGCTGGTACAACAGTGGTCAGATCGCTGATGATACTTACTGCCACAAACCAGGTAATCAATGTCGCTATCGCACCAATAATTATCCCAATCCCAATTGGTTTTCGATACGAGCGATTGGAACCTCTTAAACTAGCTGTCACGGCTGTTAAGACAACTACACATTCAATACCTTCACGGAATACAAGCGCCGCTATATCCAAAACTGCGACCAACGGGCTTGTGTGAGGAAATGTAGGATCAGGGTTCCCTGCCGCTGTCACTCCTTGCCAGATCAAAAATACCGCAAGAACAAGCGCCGCGCCAATTAAACTGATCGTGATCCCAGGACTGAACCAGGTCTGCTTCCTCACGGAATGATGCTGTGCCATGACTATGACTTCCCTTCCCCAAAGAATTGCATGCGATAAACTGTTCGGAGACACTTTCTAACGAACGCCTATCCTTTTACACATATCAGACAAAAAGCTCCAATCCACTTTGCCGTCGATGTAAGGGTGTACTAATACCTTATTCCCACAGTCGGATATTAGCATACCCTTACATCATTCGTCAAGGGTAAAGGCTCTGAACTAGAGATTTTTACTGCTCTTTTACGTGTCAGGGATAGGTAAAAGAGCAGTAAAAAAGGGTTTTTGAGGGATAAAGAGGCGGCAAAATCAGGGGATATCTTTTGCAAGTGCCTTCCCTGTATACTCTTTTAAGGGCAAGACAGCCAGAAGCGAGATGAGTGAGGCAGCGATAATAAAGGCAGCAATGAGTGTGTAAGATGGAATCACGGGTGTGCCTATGTTCTGACGCAGCAAGTAGGTGGCGATGAGGGGAGCTGGACCACCCGCGGTAATTGAAGAGAGCTGAAAACCAAGCGAGGCACCTGTATAACGGACCCTGGTGCCAAAGCGTTCGGCAATCAAGCTGGCCTGAGGTGCATAGATAAGCACATGGGCAACATCAAAGGAGAGAATAATGGCCAGGAAGACAAGCCCGGGATTCCGTGTATTCAAGAGCCAGAAATAGGGAAAGGCGATACAGGCCATTACCACACATGCCACACTATAGCAAAACTTATGCCCAAGACGATCCGCGATATACCCAACCACAGGAAAAAGCAGAACCTCTATCAACGATCCCACGGAGATACCGACATAGAGCAATTCTATCGGTAGATTGAGATCTGCCACTCCATAGGAGAGGATAAAGGTTGTGAAGAGATAGAAAGGAGCCTGATCACCTGAGCGCAGCAGAACAGAGAGCAGAACATCACGCCAATGGTAGCGCAAGACATCCAATAAGGGAGCCTTTGATTCACGTTTCTCTTTCTGCACAAGTGCAAAAAGAGGAGTTTCTGGAATGCGCAGACGGATGTAGAAACTGACCATGAGAAGAATAGGACTGAACAGAAAGGGGATACGCCAGCCAATACTCTCATAGGCCAGGCCAGGATAGAGATTACTGAAGAGCAGCGTCGCGAGGGTCGCACAGCCCAGACCAATCGATACACTGGACTGTGGCCAACTGGTCCAGAAGGCCCGATTGCGATCATCGCTATATTCAAGAGTCAACAGAGTCGCACCTCCCCACTCACCACCAACGCCAAATCCCTGGAGAAACCGCAAGACCGTCAGCAGAATTGGAGCCACAATCCCCAGTCTCCCATAGCCTGGTAGAATGCCCATGAACATCGTTGCGATCCCAATAAGCATGAGAGTCGAAACCAGCGTCGAACGACGTCCAATGCGGTCCCCAAACCAGCCGAAAAAGGTGGCTCCCAACGGACGAGCAACAAATCCGCCAAAGCTGGTCCCAAAGGATGCAATAGTGCCCGCCAGATGATCCAGACTCGGAAAGAAAACCGCAGGAAAAACAGTTACCGAAAGAATAGTATAGAGGTAGAAGTCAAACCACTGGAAGGTGGAACCGAGCGTACTCGCGCTGATGACTGGCCACATACGCTCGAATGTTTCTAAGCGCCGCCTGATCTTCGAATTTGCGTTCACCGATAAACCTCTTCAATCTCTTCCCACAAAAAGGCACTCCCGCCTAACTACTATCAAGTTGGTTTCTTACACACTCTTTTGTAGCAGAACAATTCTACAGTATAGTATATAAACATACTATAAATAGCAACAAGAAGATATAAACAACAGTATAAATGATCTGGCTCTAT
>DAOTTL010000180.1:0-10588 GCA_034438135.1 Ktedonobacteraceae bacterium
CAGGAGGATGGCATCTTTCGGGGACCGCAAATATTGATAGCACAGTCCACACTGGCTGCCAGTACCGGTCTCAGGGGAGAAACGTTGCCGGTACAGTATGACACCGTCTATATCACTGTACCCTCTGGTCAAACGGATGCGATACGCGCCCAACTGAGCAACCAGTATCCCAGAGTGACCATCACGACAGCGAATGATTTGCTCAGACAACGCCAGACTCAGGTGGATCAGATTCGTCTCTTCCTGCGCATCGTGGGTCTACTCGCCCTTTTTATTGGTGGAGTAGGCATTATTAACACTATGCAGGTCCTCCTACAGCGGCGGCGGGTAGAAATAGCTATGTTGAAAACGACCGGGTATCGACGGGTAGATCTGTATGCCCTTTTTGGTTTGGAGGCGGCCCTTTTGGGATTTGTGGGTGGATTACTTGGGACTGTTCTGGGACTGGGGGCAAGTTATCTGGTGCGTCTGGTCGTTGAACGAGCTTTTTTGATCTCCTTGCCTATCTTGCTGGACCCCCTGACGATCGTTTCGGGTCTACTGATTGGGCTTTCCACAGCCTTGATCTTTGGTCTCCTGCCAATTATTCAGGCCAGTGCGATTCGTCCACTCGCGGTTCTGCGCGATTTGACGGAGTCACGAAACGCTGGGACGCGGTTGCTCAATATGCTCTTGCTCTTGCTGCTCTCGCTCTTCTTTGTTTTCCTGGCTGCGACCATTTTGGGCGATCTCCTTACCTCTGTGCTTGCGATCTACGGCGGTGCGCTCCTGGTCGTCGCATTGGGAGCCGGTTTTGGACTACTCATACTGGCCATCTCAAAACTACCGGTGTATGAACATTTTCGCCCACGTCTTTTACTCTGGCTGCTCCTTGCACTGGGCATAGCTGTGCTTGCAGCTTTACTCTGTGGGGGACTGATCTTCGTGGGTCGCTTGTTGGATGTACTGACGACGCAGCACGGACTTAGCACGTTAGGCACGTACCTGCTAATAGTTCTGGGAAGTCTGGGACTTGTACTCCTGGGTGGAGCACTGATCTATCTCCTGGCCTCTCTGGTGAATACTGTGGTCATCTTCTTACCGGACACCTGGAAAACAGCGGTCATGCTTTCTTACCGCAATCTAGGACGCCAGCGGCTACGCACGACGACGACTCTGACGGCGCTTTTTGTAGGCGTTTTCGCTATCGGGTTGATACTCATTCTGGGCCAGGGTATTAAGGATACTATCAACAGTACGTTAAATACGCTTTTTACCCACAATGTTTTTGTCATCTCTTCTCCAACACAGACAGACGCGATTAATAGACAAATTACGCTCTCGCAAGGAATCGATACAGACAAAACTCAACTCAACCAACTGGCCTCACGCCTCTATCCACTTCTGGTAAATGGTCAGGATGTGAACACTCTTCTTCTGAAAAGGCAGAAAACGGATAAGTTGAGTCGTAACACTATCTTGGGAGATTTGAGTAGTGTGCAGGGTTTTGATCTGGCAAACGGGCCAAAGAACGTGCCAGATGTTACGCTGGTGAGCGGACGCAACCTTCAGATAAGCGACGTAGGAGGTTCTAACGTTCTGCTCGATGAGGATCTGAGACAGAGTCCAGTAAATTTGCGTTTGGGACAAACAATTGTGTTGCAGAGTGCAGATGGCAAGATAACGCGTATCCTTAAAGTGGTGGGGTTTTACGATAGCAGTCAGACCGGTAGCAGCAACCCCACTTTTGCTAGCATTCTGGCCGACAGTGCAGTAACGAGTCAATTGGGAGGAGTTGCCACCATAGACATTTTTTCACTAAAAATTGATCCCGCGCAGGTGCCTGCCTTTCGCAAGCATCTGGATCAAGCCGTTCCCGCGGCGTTGATCTTTAGTGTCGCGGACGTTGCCAACGTCGTGAATCAATTGCTGGATAACCTGTTAGTTATGCTGACAACAATCGCTTCACTGGCCATGGTTGCGGGACTGATCATTATTGCGAACTCAGTAGCCCTGGCGATGCTGGAGCGCAGGCGTGAAATTGGCATCCTTAAAGCGTTGGGGCACACCAGCCGATCAATCCTGGCGATTGTTTTAATTGAGAATGGTCTGATCGGTCTCCTGGGAGCATTGGTAGCAATCCTGCTGGTAGTGGGATCCGTTCTGGCGCTCAGTCGTTTTGTTTTCCAGACCGACCTGAGCATCAATCCGGGACTGATCGGTCTGGTTATTGCGGTAACGACGATACTGACTATGCTGGTGGCCTTTGGAGTTGCCTGGCGCTCTGTACGCGTGCGACCTCTGGAAGTCCTACGCTATGAATAGTGGCCTAATCTAAAAAAGAGCAACTGGTGTGTTGTGGCGCGAATGAGCCATAACACACCAGTTGCTCTTTTTATGCTCTTTCGCCAGAGATGACAGAGGGAAAAGCGAGAAAAAACTTTTACGTATAAGTGAGCGTCCCCACCCCCAGAGGAGTCATCTCTCATTTTGGAAAAATGAGCAAACGCTCTTTCCGGCTGCTGCGCGGCCATCTCTTCTGTCTTGGAGGGGAGGGGCGGCCTGGCAAGCCGCAGAAAAATCAGGGATGAAGCATATCTAATGGAGTTGTTCGACGAGTTTGCGAGCAGTATAGAGCCAGTTTTCAGGATTATCGTCGGGAATTGAGCATCCATTGGCAAGAATCAGCCGACGACCCTTTGTCTGGGCTACTGCGCCTAAGATTTCGTTTTCGATCTCCAACTCGCTGCGGTGAGTGAGTGGACCACGTTCGGCCAATCCGCCCATCAGACATTTATCGGTCAAGCTTAAAGCCTCGCTCATCTCGGGACCAGTGAGACGATCGCTCCAACTCATGACCTGGACAGGATAATCAACAAAATCCTCGAAATAGATCTCATCGCCATTTTGCTCAGGATCAGCATGGACATGAACTATGTTTAACCAGCCCTTACTTGCGCCTTCCAGTGCCAATAAATCGGAAGGGCGTCCCAGATGAGCGTATTCTTCCGGCGTAAAATCCGCATTTGTTGCGCCCATACAGGAGAAGAAGATACCACTGGCCCCGGCCTCAATTGCTGCATTCAGGAGCGTGCGCAGGTTTTCAGCGATGATAGGGAGTCCTTGTTCAAAGGAAGCCATATCCTGGCGAGCGAGGGCGGCAGTCTGCCTATGACCAAGCCAACGCATAGCATAGGTCAGAGGACTGAAAATCGTGAGAATAAGAGGATAATCCTCGCCTATCTGCGCACGCAATGTACGGATACAGGTGAGTTGCTCCTGAAAAATAGGAGTATCCAGGTCCAGACGAGGTAAATTGCGTAATGTCGTAGGAGTAATCTCTCCACTCGGTCCAGGATAGGGCAGGTCGGGCATAATCTTTACAATATCTAGCTTGAACTTCTCGTAAAAGAACTCTTTTGTAAGCTGAGCCATACGTATGCCTGAACCCTCAGGACGGAAATGGTGCCAGAAAACGAAGGGTACGCGATCGACAGGTGCGCCAGTCAATGCCGCGCGTACTCGTTCACCAGCAGTCATATGCGATTGTTGTGTTGACATAGAAATGAGTACCCCTTTTTGCTTTAATTTCATGTCTGATAGTCTGTCAACCTTCGTTTGAGAGGTCCACCCCTATCCCCAGAAGGGGAAATAGCATCGGACATCGGCCCAAGGACACCAGTGGGATTGCACTCCTTGTATCCCTACTTCTCACCGCAAAGTTGACTGACTCCTATGAGTTGCTCTGCTTCCCCACTCATTTGAGAAGACTGAAGCTAAAGAGTATACGTGCGACTGGACTCAATCGGAACTCCAGTTCCCTGATTTTGCAATTTTCAACACGAGCAAGCGCTCATTCTGACAGTTGCGCAGCCAGCAATTATTCCTTTATTCTCGGGGAGGGGCGGCTCTGCAAGCTGAAAAATCAGAGAGAACTTATGGTTGAGTGGCGTTGCCACTCATGATATATTACAGAAAAAGAAATCAAGTAGTCAGCCGAAAGGTTTTCAAGGCAGGAGCATACTTACCTTGCTATTTACAAACGCCACCATTGCCACAATGAACCCTACGCGCGACATCATTATGGATGGAGCGCTGATTGTTGAAGGGAATCGTCTGAAAGCGGTAGGAAAATCTACCGAGCTTCGGACTGTATACAAGGGCGAGGACATCATCGACCTCGGCGGTAAACTTGTCATCCCTGGTTTGATCGACACACATATACATGTTGCTCAGGCCTTGATTCGTGGCTGTGCCGACGACATGGCATTGATTCAATGGCTCTGTGAACGGGTCTGGGTTTTGCAGGGAAATTTTACGTATGATGATGGGTATACCAGTGCGCGTCTATGCATTGCTGAAATGCTCAAATCGGGTACCACTACTTTTTTGGAATCAATGCTGGCCCATCGTTATGGCTTTGACGGAATTGCCCGAGCGGTAGAGGAGAGTGGTATACGTGCCTGTCTGGCGGGGATCGTCATGGACATCGGAACATATGCCACACAGAGCAGTGGTGCAATGCATCCTGGTCTGGTCGAGAGCCGTGAGACCAGTCTCATGGGTGTCCTGGACGCGCATAGCAAATGGCAGGGAGCAGCCAACGACCGCATTCACGTCTGGTTTGGACCTCGCACACCGGGCGGCGTCACGCCTGAACTCTATCGTGAGATGAGCAATTATGCGCATCAGCGAGATATGGGTATCACCATGCACCTGGCCGAAGTTGAGTCCGATAAGACCTTTTTGCAAGAGACCTATGGTCTCTCACCCGTCTATTTCGCAGAAGAAGTTGGCCTGCTAGGACCCAAGAGCGTGCTTGTACATATGGTCTGGTTAAATGACCAGGATATTGCGAAATTGGCGGAGACCCATACCACAGTTTCACACAATCCTTCCTCAAACAGCAAGCTGGCCTCAGGAGTATGTAAAGTGCCACAGCTATTGGCCAGTGGAGTGAACGTAGCTCTGGGCTGCGATGGCGGGCCGAGCAATAATGACTATGATCTGATTCGTGAGATGAAACTGGCCGCCATTCTCCACAAGGCTGTTTCGCTCGATCCACTAATCGTACCAGCAGAGACCGTATTAGAGATGGCTACGATCAACGGGGCACGTGCGCTTGGACTGGAGCATGAAATTGGCTCGTTAGAGATCGGGAAAAAGGCAGATTTTGCTGTCATCGACCTCAACCGATTGCATACCACTCCCTCGCCCAATCCTATCTCATCGCTCGTCTACGCGGCCACAGGCGGCGAGGTGGATATGGTCGTAGTAGATGGCCAGATTGTCGTCGAGCAGGGAGAACTGCTAACAATGAATGAGGCAGATATTATCGCAGAGGCCAATACACATGCGAATGCTTTATATAAGCGAGCAGGCATCGAGATCAAACCTCTCTGGCCAATCGTATAAATAAAGCTATATTAGAACTGCCTGAAGGTCATTCTTCCTGTCCACTTCGCCAGAGCATGATGTCCTTACAGCAAAAGCTTTGGAAAAAAGATACCAATAAAAAGCGAATATGCAGTGCTCTACTCGTTTCAAATAAGAGAGAGCAAATTCTGCGCTCGTTCTTGAGCGAGAACACTATTGGGCCAGGAGATGGAGAGAAATGGCTGAACTGGAAGGCAAGACGCTCGATCGCTACGAACTGCTCAGACTGATCGGCAAAGGTGGGATGGCTAATGTTTACGAAGCCTATGATCCCAGTATGCATCGTACCGTCGCCATCAAAGTTTTTAAGCGTGAGGATGAAGAAATGCTGCGCCGTTTTATACGCGAGGCGCAATTGATGGCCAGCCTACGCCATCCTCACCTGGTCCAGGTATACGATACAGGCGAGTCTAAGATCGATGGATTTAGCCGCTACTATATTGTCATGCCCCTATTAACAGGGGGATCACTGCGAGTGCGCATTCGTCGATTTCCCCTGAGCCTGTCCGAAATCTGTCAATGCCTGAACGATATCGGAGGTGCACTTGATTATATCCATAGTCAGGGCATAATCCATCGCGACATCAAAGCCTCAAATGTTCTGTTAAATGACGAGGGGCGCTGCTATCTAACCGATTTTGGCATCGCCCGCATCACTTCAGACGCGACCCAATTGACCAGCACAGGCGATGTGTTGGGAACGGTGGATTACGTGGCTCCCGAGCTATTTGAGGTTCACAGGCGGGCAGATGCGCGTAGTGACCTTTATTCACTGGGTGTTGTGTTGTATGAGATGGTCACAGGTCATCTCCCCTTTAGCGCCGAAAATCAACTGGCCCTGATCTCCATGCACGTTAGTAAGCGACCACCATCACCTCGTCAATCCGTTCCTGAACTTCCCGTAGCAGTTGAGCGCGTCATATATAAAGCACTTGAAAAGAAGCCCGAATCACGCTATGAGAGCGCCACCGCGCTGGCAGAAGCATTTTGTCGTGCTGCGGCGAGTAAAAGCGGCAGAAACATGGCAGGAGCGGCCTCTCAGAGTGGGCATCAGCCGTCCGATCTGACGCCGGGCTTTGGAAAAAATGGACAGCAGGTTTCTTTACAAAATCCATTTGAGGATCGCCCTTCTCCTCCGACTATCCTGCATGATGAGCGTCCATTTCGGCTAACACCTCCGGTCGTTTCTGGGAACGTACCTGACATGTCTCCTACAGTTATTCAGTCTCCTATAACTCGCAGACGTGTTCCGCGTCGGCGGACCATTTTTCTAGCCATTCTGGGTCTGATCGCGCTCTTGATCCTGATTGTTCCGATAACATATGCGCTGCGAGGCAGTAGTTCATCTATTCCGACCTCGCCCATCGTGCAAGCAAGTGCAACCGCAACGACTGGTCAAGCGTCTACACCGAAATCTGTTTCGCCTACACCAAATGCCACACAGACCGCCCAGGCCGCCGTAAATGCAACGGGGACTGCTTATGCTCAGGCGACTGCCTCGGCCAGTGCGGCGGAGACCGCCACAGTCCAGAGCCAGGCCAGTGCCACGGTCGGACCCATCCAGACAGCCACTTCCGCTCAGCCAGTCTATCAGGACCCATTGACCAATCCCGAGAACGCCTCTACAACTGCCGCAAACTGGGACCAGAGCACCCGGTGTATCTTTACAACCAGCGGATACCATGTGAAACAACCAGCCAGCGGCACCTTTTTTAAAGGCTGCCGTGAATATAACCAGACCTATGGAGATCTGGCTCTCTCAGTCAATGCCACCATTCTCAGTGGCCATTCTGGCGGTGTTTTCTTTCGATTGAGTACAAACTTCATCGGCAGCTACATTGGCTATCTCTTCGAGTTCGACAGTCAGGGCAACTACAAAATCTCACGTGAGGATGGTCTGGATGCCGTTACTTTGCAAGATTGGAGGCCGAATACAGCTCTTCATAGCGGATACAAAGTAGGAAACCTCATACAATTGATCGCACGAGGGAGCATGTTCTCGTTCTATGCCAATGGGCATTTTGTATACCAGATGCAGAACAGCGATTATCCCGATGCCAATACCATCGGTTTTCTCGCAACTTCTACCTCAGGAGGCGATGACGCCGACGTGGCCTACAACAATTTGAGCGTTTATGCCCTCCCATAAGCCAGTTAGCCCACTGGCTCTCGTTTTCAAATGAAGGCCAGTTGGACTTCTTACTCTACTTTTCAGGTCTGGACTGAGAGGACCTGGGGGGAAACAATCTGTGTTCTACCGCGTAGACCGCTGCTTCACTGCGCCGGGCCAGTCCAAGCTTTTCCAGAATATGGCTGACATGGTTACGAGCGGTCTTCTCACTTACATACAATGTCTCTGCAATCCGCTTATTCGTATACCCCTGAGCGATTAACGCCAGCACCTCACGCTCACGCTCAGTTAGAGTACTACCAGGCGTTTGCTCAATTCGTTTCATTGTCTGCTGGAGTTTTTGCTCATCAAGGAGCGAGTGTCCCGATGCAACCAGGCGAACAGCGCGGAGCAATTCAACTCTGCCCAGGTGCTTGAGAAGATACCCACTGGCACCCGCCATCATCGAAGCCAGCACTGCATCGTCATCGGCAAAGGAGGTAAGCATCAGAATCTGTATCCGTGGGTACAGGCTTTTAATCTCGCGGCAAGCCTCAATGCCTCCCATTTTCTCCATGAGCACGTCCATCAAGATCAATTGTGGATCCAGAACTGCAACCTTCGCCAGCGCCTCGGCTCCATTGCCGGCCTCACCTACGACAGCAAAATCCTCTTCATTCTCAAAGAGTGTTTGCATACCCATACGTACAACTTCGTGATCGTCCACGATCATAATGCGCGTTTTTGCCATAGGTATCGAAATCCTTTCTACTGCTTAATAATCTTATGAGTCATCCCTCATTTTGGCAAAATGAACAAAAGCTCTTGCTGGCGGCTGCGCCGCCCTATTTGAAGAGAGAGATGGATGAGATTGTAAGCAGATTCGCTGCTTGCAATCTCATCCATCTCTCTCTTTTCCTTCTGCACCCCTGCTTTTCGTCTCCGTCAAGTGTGTGACAGACTATTAAAGGGGTATACTGGCCACCACACGAGTGCCGCCCATCGAGTTAGATTTGATCTCAAGTGTGCCGCTTAGTTCCTCTGCCCGCTGACGCATGCCGTTCATTCCGCGTCCAGAATAGATGCGTTGCTCACTTGCTTCATGATTAGTAAGCCCATGACCATTGTCACTAATTTCCACCGTAACCCGTTCTGGCCAGTGGTGCAAGTGTACCTCAATAGAGCTTGCATTGGCATGCTTGTATGCATTTGTGAGTGCCTCCTGAGTGATGCGGAAAATAGCCATGCCCACCTGAACTTTACGCTGCTGTCCCTGTTGGTAGCCATGAAAGGGTTCAGAGTGTCCCTCCACCTCCAGACGGGTAGAAAGTCCACTAATAGCCTCGAACTCGTGCAACTGGGAAGTCAGCATCTGAGCCAGAGTCGTCTCACCTGTGACCAGAGGTTGGAGCGTAAACATGTAATATCTGGTTTCCCATAGCGCCTGCTTGGAGATTGTCACTATCTTCTCCAGGTTTTGACTGATTGGGAGTAGCAGATCTGCTTCTCCGCTTTCCAGCGTCTGCGCCGCACGCTCAACCTGTGCCAGACAGGTTTCGCTATTCAGACTAAGCATAAAGAGCAACTGAGCGATACCATCGTGAATCTCGCGGGCAATACGCGTACGTTCAGCCAGCGTTGCCAGTTCAGCAGCCTCCTGAGTCAGGCGGATATTCTCCAGCGCAATAACTAACTGGGACCCGATAATCGCCAAAAATTGCTCCTGGCGCTGATCAAAGGGAGTGAAGCGGGTACTTTCTGCCCCCATAACCAGATAGATCTGCTTTTCTTTGAAGAAAGGCTGATAGAGACGTGCAATACCATACTGAGAACCGCCGAACGATGCAGTGAGAGGATCGAAATATTTATGCTGGCGTCCAGTCTTTGCCACCAGCATAATCAGTTCCTCACTCACATCAGGGTGGTTAGCATCAGAGACATCTGCCTCAGCATAGGTATCAAAATCTGGCCGAGGCTCTTCTCCCTGGCTATTTTTGATAAGTGCAATAACCAGCTTCTCAAAATGCCCTCCCTGGCGGATAGCTTTGATGCTGCGACGCAAAAGATAGACCTGATCGTTCATCGGCCCAACCAGAACCTCGCTTACTCCTCGTAATGCCCGTTCGCGTCGTACGTTGTCCTGCTCCTGGCGTTTGGTCGCGATAGCCCTGTTCAACTGCGCCGCAGCAAATGCCGCCAGCAGAGCTGCCAGGGGAGAATCGATCAGCGACCCGGCCAGATCGAAAGGACGGTGATCTATGCTATAAAAAAGCGTCTGCCCGGGAGGATAGACTATAGAGCCATAGATCATGAACAAGATATAGCCCAGCGCCGCCAGCAATCCACCACGATATCCATAGCTAAAGCCTGCTACCAGAACAGCAGAGAGTCCATAGCGATAAAAAGGAGAGCTTGCTCCGAAGGGAGCACTCTGGTTCACAGCACTATAGTAGGTTATCAGTCCGCAGAAAATGACATCAAAAACATAAATCGCCAGATTCACGTGACTGTTGCGAGTATCCAGCAGCGGACGTAAGATACCTGTCTCGTCGCTTCTCCCTGGTAATCGCGGTTGATCACGTTTCGTCAGATGCTTTCCACGGGCCAGGCTTTCGGTCGAGTGATTAACGCGCTTTCTGCGCCAGTAGGGAAAGCCAGTGCGAAGCAGATAAGAGACAGGAGTATACAGAGTCACTATCAATGAATAGAAGAAAGTAAGGACGACGCAGAGCAGAACCGTCGGCCTCACATTAGGGGGTTGTGGCTCGGGAAGCGTAATCAGCCAGATCAACGCAAAGAGCCAGTTACCCCAGCGCCAGATCAAAAAAAAGTATGTCGAGGTACTGCGCCAATGGTGGAGGCCCATTTGCGGAATATCTTTAAAGCGTCGGTTTTTTCGACTCATCGTGCCTCTCCCCAGTTGAAATCACTCTACGGGTGAGTATTGCTCTGCAAGTATGCATGGTTTTTTTTGCTTGTCAAATTTTGTCTCGGTTATTTTTTGCTTCTTTGGCAACGCTCCCTCACAAGACTCTGTTGCCGAAGGCAATTCGTGGGCGAATG